>JANPGI010000001.1:0-2821 GCA_031423875.1 Verrucomicrobiota bacterium
GACCACCACAACCCAAAAGCAGAAGAGACAAAGCACCCAGCGTGACGAGCGCGACGAGCGTGAAATAGTTCCGTAGTTTGATTGATCGGTTCATGCGTTGGTTGGCGCGTGCTTCAGGTTGTTTGCATTTTCTCCATCGCCGTGTCGAGCAAATGAAATCTTGGACTGCGGTGGCAGAGCGCAGCGGCGACACCGCTTTTGGACTGACGCGCTTTCCTCCAAAGCGGCGTGGCGCTTCGCTTCCCGCCGCAGTCCAAGACGCGGGTCTGAACAACGACGCGCTGATGTCCATTCGTGTGCATTGGTGTCAATTCGTGGTTTGCATTTTTTTCACGGCCGTGTCGAGCAAATGATACGTTTGCTCCATGCCATCGAACGAGCGATGCACCCAGCGGCTGCCCCAGTAAAAATTGCAGCTCGTCTCCGCCGTCAGCAGATGATCGTAGGCTTGCACGATGAGCGGACGAATTTCGTCGGCGTTCGCCAGCTTCTCGGCTTGCGCGTCGAATTTCTTTTTCACCTGCCAGTAGTAATCGCTGGCATTCTTGAGTTCGTCCCAACCCTTCTTTTGCAGGAGCGAACCGGTCCATTGCGTGAAGTCGCCGCCCCAATGATGCTCGGTGTTCCATGCGCCGCGATGCACCTCCACTTCCTCCGTCGGCGGGAAGCGGCGCAGATATTCGCTGATGTGGATGGGCGTGAAACCCAGCGTCCCGGCGCGGTAACGGTCGAGGATCGGCTTGTAGAAGAAGCCCCAGAAGCCGGACTCGACCTGCGAGGTGCGAAACCAGCCGCCGTTTTCGCCGTCGGTCCACGTGGTCACGAGCGCGGGGAAATCGCAGTGCTTGGTGCGCTCCTGGATTTCGTTCTGAAACCAGCCGGGGTCGAGGCCGGAGAGTTGCGCGTTGGAAAGATCGCGGTCGCGCGGCACAACGATGATTTCCGCGCCGCCGAACCGCGCGAGATACGGACGATAGCGGGTTTCTTCCCAGCGCATCTCGCGCTTGGGCTTGATATAGATGGAATCCACGAGCACGTATTTGAAGCCGTGCCGCGCCAGCATCGGAATCATTTCCATGCAGAAACCCATCTCCGGCGGCCAGAAACCGTTGAAGTGATCGCGGCCCAGTTGCGAGCGCCCGAGACCTTTCCACCAATCCGTCTGCGCGTCCCAATCGGCGGCGGGCGTGAGCGGATAGACCGGATGATACAAACCGCTGCCGACGTATTCGATGTTCGCGCAGCGGAAGCGGTGCATGAAGTCCGGGATGTCCACGACCTCGGCAAAAGTTTCGCGCACGCCGGGGTCTTCGAGTTGCTTGAGGAGCGTGCCGGAAAAACTCAGGTGCAAGCGTGCCACGTCCCAGTATTGATCAAGCATCCGCGTGATGCGGTCGTAGCACCAGAGGATCTGCTTGGCTTCCCACGGCTCGGCGGAATTGTGGAGCGACACCAGATTGCCGAGCGGCTGGTGCAGGTGGAGGCCGAGCGCGTGGAAGACTTCAGGCATAACGGGGATTGAAGAAAACATTCAACATCCAACGCCGAACATTCAACAACCAATGAACACCCGAACGCGGATGCTTGAATGTTCGGCGTTGGATGTTGAATGTTGAATGTTCCCTCGTTTCACGGTGAGGGGAAAGCGTAGCTATGAAAGCAACGAACCTATTCATGCTGTCGGCTTGGTTGTTGGAGTTGGTTCAACTGTCTTCGGCGCTTTCACCTTTTCTTTCACCGGCGCAGCGATGACTTCCTTCACTTCCGGCACGTAGGGTTGCTCCGGCTTGAAGGCGATGATGCTCATGGGCGGCAGGGTGAACTCCGCCGAGTAGGACTGGTTGTGCATGTCCTGATCATCCGCCATCACGCTGCCGAAGTTGCCCACGTTGCTGCCGCCATAAACTGCGGCGTCTGTATTCAACACCTCAAACCATTTGCCCGGACGCGGCAGACCGATGCGATATTTGTGACGCGCCACGGGCGTGAGATTCAAGATGACCACGATCTCACTCACACGATCCGGTTCGCGACGGATGTAGGACATGATGCTGTTGTGATTGTCGGAAGCGTCAATCCACTCGAAGCCTTCATTGTCAAAATCCGCCTGCCACAGGCCGGGTTCAGCGAGATACAGTTTGTTGAGATCCGTGACGAGTTGCTGCACGCCCTTGTGATACGGCCCGGCTTCGAGAAGTTTCCAGTCCACTTCGCTGTTCGCATTCCACTCGCTGCTCTGGCCGATCTCGCCGCCCATGAACAGAAGTTTTTTGCCGGGAAACATCCATTGATAACCGAGCAACACGCGCAAGTTCGCGAAGCGCCGCCAGTCATCGCCCGGCATCCGTTGCAACAACGAGCCTTTGCCGTGAACGACTTCGTCATGCGAAAGCGGCAGGATGAAATTCTCGTGATACTGATAGAGCATCGCGAACGTGAGATCGTTCTGGTGATACTTGCGATGCACCGGGTCTTTCTTGAAATACTCCAGCGTGTCGTGCATCCAGCCCATGTTCCACTTCATCGAGAAGCCCAAACCTCCGACGTAGGGTGGACGCGTGACCTGTGGCCATGCCGTGGATTCTTCCGCGATGGTCATCACGCCGGGAAATTCCGTGTGGACGAGATGATTGAACTGCCGGAAGAAATCAATCGCCTCCAAGTTCTCGCGCCCGCCGTACTTGTTAGGAATCCATTCGCCGTGCTTGCGCGAGTAATCCAGATACAGCATCGAAGCGACGGCGTCCACGCGCAGCCCATCAATGTGATAGCGCTCGCACCAGAACAGCGCATTTGCGATGAGGAAATTCACAACCTCGTG
>JANPGI010000002.1:0-9388 GCA_031423875.1 Verrucomicrobiota bacterium
CAGGCGGGCGAATACGCGGGACGCTGGTTCGACGAAAAGTTTTCCAAGAAGGAAGGCGACGATCAGCTCAAGCAGGAGCGCGTCTGGGACGTGAAGTTCGCCGAAGCCATCCAGGCCAAGTGTCTCGGCAAGCCCGGCATCGTCACCGAGGAAAGCAAGCCGACGACTTCGATGTCGCCCGCGCTTTACGATCTGACGACGTTGCAACGCGAGGCGAACGGAAGGTTTGGTTTCTCCGCGAAGAACACGCTCGGCCTGGCGCAGGCGCTTTACGAGAAACACAAAGTGCTGACGTATCCGAGAACGGACTCACGCGCGTTGCCGGAAGATTACATCGAGACGGTCAAGGCCACGATGGGGATGCTGGCGGATACGAATTACAGCACGCCTGCCGAAACGATTCTGAAGAATGGGTGGGTGCGTCCCAACAAACGCATCTTCAACAACGCGAAAGTGTCGGATCACTTTGCGATCATTCCGACACTCGTCGCGCCCAAAGCGTTGAGCGAGCCGGAGCAGAAACTTTACGACCTCGTCACGAAACGCTTTCTCGCGATCTTTTATCCGGCGGCGGAATTTCTGGTGACGACGCGCATCACGCGCGTCGAGAGCGAGCCGTTCAAGAGCGAAGGTAAAGTGATGGTGAACGCGGGCTGGCTCGCGGTCTATGGCAAGGAAGCGGCGGAGTCCGACGACACGCCGAGCCTCGTGCCGGTGAAGCCGAACGAAACGGTCAAGACAGTGAAGATCGAGGTCGAGGCGAACGTCACCAAGCCCCCGGCGCGTTATTCGGAAGCGACGCTGCTTGGCGCGATGGAAGGCGCGGGCAAATTGATTGACGACGAAGAATTGCGCGAGGCCATGTCCGACAAAGGTCTCGGAACTCCCGCGACGCGCGCGACGATCATCGAAGGTTTGATCTGGGAGAAATACATCACGCGCAACGGTCGCGAGTTGCAGCCGATGGCAAAGGCATTTTCGCTCATCACGCTGTTGCGTGGGCTGGAGATTCCGCAACTTTGCTCGCCGGAGCTGACGGGCGAATGGGAATTCAAGTTGAACCTCATGGCGCGCGGTAAGATGAAACGCGACGATTTCATGAAGGAGATCGCCGACGCGACGCGCGACATCGTGGCGAAGGCCAAGATGCACGAGAGCGATACCGTGCCGGGCGATTACGGCAAGCTCAACGTGCCGTGTCCCAAGTGCGGTGGCGAAATTCTGGAGAACTACAAAAAGTTCCAGTGCCAGAAGTGTGATTTCGCGCTCTGGAAAATCGTGGCGAGCCGGCAGTTGGAGATTTCCGAAGTTGAGGAACTCATCACCAAAGGCGTGGTCGGGCCGTTGCAAGGTTTCCGCAGCAAGCAGGGTTTTCCGTTCGCGGCCATCATCAAGATGAACGCGGAGTTCAAGCCAGAGTTTGATTTTGGCAACGACCAGAACAAGGACGGCGAGGCGAGTGCGCCGGTTGATTTCACGGGCAAAGAACCGTTGGGCAAATGCCCGGCGTGCGGCGCACGCGTGTTCGACGGAGGGATGAATTATATCTGCGAGAAGGCGACCGGCCCGGACAAAACGTGCAAGTTCAAGACGGGCAAGATCATTTTACAGCAACCAATCGAAGCGGCGCAGGTGAAAAAAATGCTGGAGACGGGTAAGACGGATTTGCTGACGAAGTTTATCTCCAAGAAAAACAATCGCGCGTTCAAGGCATTCCTGGTGATCAAAGATGGCGGCACGGCATTTGAATTCGCGCCGCGCGAAGCCAAGGGCAAGGGCGCGGCCAAAGAACCACCGCCGAAGATTGATTTCACCGGCAAAGCCATCATGGGCAAGTGCCCGAAGTGCGGCGGCAACGTTTGCGACACTGAGGCCGGTTACATCTGCGAGAACTCACAACTCGAAGCCAAGTCGTGCAAGTTCAACATCGGCAAAACAATTCTGGAGCAGCCGATTGAACCCGCGCAGGCGCAGAAGATTCTTGCCACCAGCAAGAGTGACCTGCTCGACAAGTTCATTTCCAAAGCAGGCAAGCCGTTCCCGGCGTACCTCGTGATGGACAAGAAGGGCAAGATCACCTTCGAGTTCCCACCGCGCGACGAGTGAGCAGTCGTGCTCAACAAAAAAGCCTGCAAACAAGTTTGCAGGCTTTTTAATTTGGATGGTGGAGCCGAACGGGTTCGAACCGATGACCCCCACAATGCCATTGTGGTGCTCTACCAACTGAGCTACGACCCCAACCAAAGCGATAAAACCTTACCGATTGACCCGCCTCAAAGTCAAAACCATTTTCGGCAGAACACATTTCCCCGCTATCCGGCTGAATGAGTTTTCAGAGTGCAGCGCGATTAAACGCCACTGCTTCCTCATATCGCACGCCTTTGCCGCCGAAGATATCCAGCGCAGAACCAATCGTCAGCCCCACCCTGCCCTGACTGAGCCGCCGAACGGTTTCAAGATCAGCGAGGGAATTCGCGCCGCCTGCATACGTCGTAGGAATCGGCGACCACGCAGCCAGCTTCTCTACGAGCTCGCCATCAATGCCACGACACAACCCTTCGACGTCCACGGCGTGGATCAAAAACTCCGCGCACGAGTCTGAAAACCGTTTCAAAGTCTCCGCTGAGAGCGTTAAGTCAGTGAACTTCTGCCAGCGATCGGTCACCACAAAATAATTTCCGTCCCGCTTGCGGCAGCTCAAGTCCAGCACAAGCCGTTCACGCCCCACGAGCTTGACCAATTCAGCCAGCCGCTGCTCGTCCACGCGCCCCTCACGAAAGACCCAACTCGTGACGATGACATGCGATGCGCCCGCTTCAAGCCACTCACGGGCATTGGAAGCATTCACGCCACCACCGATCTGCAATCCACCGGGATACGCTGCCAACGCCTCGCGCGCCGGCGTTTCATTGCCAGCACCGAGCATGATGACGTGACCGCCTGTGAGCTGATCGCGTAAATAAAGTTTAGCGAACCATGAGGCGGGTCGTTCGGAAACAAAGTTGGTGCGCACGGCGGCGGGGTTATCACCCAGCGTGCCGCCGACTATCTGGACAACCTTGCCATCGCGAAGATCAATGCAGGGACGAAACACGCCACAAACTAAAGTCCGCCATGGCGAGTTCCAAGTTTTGATTTACGCCGCACATCGGGCGGGGTGTGGATAAAAATGTGAACAACTCATGTTTGAACAACCAAGTTCACGCGCTACTATTCTTCCGCAGTCAAATTCCGTCACCCGTGAAAAACAAAGTATTCCGAAGGTCAGCCGCCATCGCGCTCTTGCTCGTGTTGTTCGGCCTTTGGCTTGAACTCCCCGATGAAGCTGCCGTCAGCCCAACTCCAAAACACATCGCGCTGGTATTTGATGACGGGCCGTTCCCAAATCACGCCCCGATACTGCTGGAGTTGCTCGCCAAAGAACAAGTTCGCGTGACGTTTTCACTCGTAGCATCGAACGTTCACCGCTTTGAAAGCACGGCCAAGGCAATCATCGCCAGCGGTCACGAGGTTGTGAACCATTCCTGCACGCACTGCCACCCCAACGGTTTGACGGATGCCGAGCTGGAAAGAGAAATCGTGGGCGCACAGAAATTGATCATCGAGACGACAGGCTATTCAGCCAAATGGTACTGGCCGCCCTTTCTTGAAATGGACAACCGGATGCACGCCTTGGCGACCAAGGCAGGTCTAGAAATCTATTCCCTCGACAAAGTGATAGACTCTAAGGATCACAACAGCTCTGTGAGCGGAGGATCAATCAAACGTCATGCCACGCGCAATGTTGAGGATGGATCCGTCATCGTCTTCCATGAATGGCGGGAAGAGACGCGTGAGCAGTTACCCGCGATCCTCGCCGAACTCCGCCGTCAAAATTGCGTCTTCCTGACATTCAGCGAACTGGCCGAAAAAGTCCGCGACCAAACACGAACAACACAGAGCGTGGCGATGAAGGATGCGGATCACTACACAGACGGAAGTTTTTCCCGCATTCCATAATCCCAACGGGGCTAAATCATCCAGCCGGGATTGCGTTCACCCGCCTTCGCATTACTTCGGCGCGGCAAACGAGTTACCCCGGGAATCGCACAACAACAGACTTTCAACAACTCGCGGCTCGACAACCTCGTCCCCCAATTTTACCGTCGCCACAAATGAAAGCGTTGGACAACACTCCTCCCGCATCTGCGCGCCGGGCTGCATCGAGCGTTACGAACATCCTGTCATCATTGATTTGCGCGCTGCTCTGTTCGTGTTCACGAACGCCTTCTCCGCAGTCAAGCATCGCCGATGAGTCAAAATTGATTTCCACCGAGGAGACGCGACGAGTCGGGATGCATGTGCTGCTCAATCGCTATCCACAGGCAGAGATCGTTTCAGAACTCGGCGAAGGTCAGATTTGGAAATACCGTTTCTCCACGAACGGCACGGTTGTGCCAGTGGTGCTGGTGGTGGATCGGAAAGCAGGCAAGGCGCGGTTCGAGAGTGTGAGCCGGTGAAGTGTTTGGCTTCGGAGTGCGAGCGGTCCCTCGCTCGCAGCGTTCCGCCAGACAGCGAGACGACGGAGAATCCGCACGCGTCTCTTCTCATCCACCCGCTGCGGACGCGGGACCGTCCGCGCGCCGAGGCAAAACCCGAATGCATCCGCCCGCAGACTTTCAACAACTCACGGCTCGACAACCCAAAGACACGGTTTTAACGTCGCCATCAATGAACCTGATTGAATGCAATCCAGCGCTTGATCATCCGTTACTCTGGTTCGTCAAAAATTATGCCTGAAATCCACTTTGAATGCCCGAAATGCAGCCAATCAATTGACGCAGCAGGAGAGTTGGCGAGCCAGTTGATTGAATGCCCGACTTGCAAAGAGACGATTAAAGTTCCAACTCAAAACCGCCCATCGCAGCCACCCGTGCCAGTCCGTCCACAGGATAAGCCGATTGCGTCTATCGAGTATGCGGTTGTTCCGTTCGTAGCCGTGATTGCCCACGGTAAAGGTTCTGAAGCAGCAGCGGCACAACTTGAGCAGATGATTCACAGCTATGCCCGCAACGGCTGGGAGTACGTACGATTAGAGAGTGTCGAAACTCACATAGAAGGCACAAACGGGTGTTTCGGCATAGGTTCGACGCCTCCGCGCGCGACGGTTTATTCAATGGCGGTTTTCAGGAGATGAAAATCATTCTGATTATCATCATCCAGTTTTACTGGCGCATCTGCCCCCAGATGCGGAGGCGTTCGTGCCTTTTCCGTGAGAGCTGTTCGCAACATGTTTACCGCGTCACGTCGCATGAGGGTTTAGGTGCTGGTATTCGAGCATTTTTGCGGCGGTTCCGAGTTTGTCGAGCAGGTTACACCATTGTTCAAAGACGCACCGGAATTAACGTTAGACTCCTTGACGGCACAATGATTACTCAGAATGAGGTTTCAGCCTACGTCCTTGCTCCATATCAACACGTAAACCGCGAAATTGGAGACGGTTCTACGCGCAATAATTCCTCTCTACTACCCGCCAAGCCAACACCTTAAAATATGTGGATCACTTGGAAACACGAACACACCAAGCTGGATGCTAGAAGTAAGATCATCGAGAAAATTGAGGTGTTTCATCACCGCGTTTTGGGATGGCAGCTTCACATTGCGGACTTGGTTATTAACGGCGGCAAAGGTCACGACGGCACCGAGAATTTTAAGGAAATTCCACATGCCGGATTTGCCACGCTTCACATACTGTTGAGTTATTTTGAGATGATTGCCCGATATGAAACTGGCAACACAGGCAAAGATCAATCACGTGAGATGTTTATTGAAGGCGTCCAATCTGTTTTTCCACAGGTCAAAGAATTCCCTTACGCACCGACACGCAAGTTTTTGAATCTTCTTTACGGCGATGTCAGGTGTGGACTTTACCACATGTCCGCTCCCGGAAGTGGAGTAGCCATTGGTAAGTCAGGCGTAGCAATCCAATACACAATTAATCCTCCGCAAATTTTAATAGACCCTCATGAGCTTGCTCGCGCACTAAAAAGCCACTTTGAACATTATATCAATAAGTTGAATGATCCGAACCAAACTGAGTTACGGAAGGCTTTTGAGAAACGCTTCGATCATGACAATAGACAGTAAAGGCGTCGTTTCTGCATTTTATCTATAGGGCGTGGGGATTTTCACTGTGGAGGGTCACCCCACCGTCCGCCAGTCCAGCACCTTGAGTTGCACGGTGCGACGTCCGTTGTAGTCGTTGACCTGCGGCGGAGTTTGTCAGGCACTCACAAAAAAACTTCTGCGCCCACTTTGAAATGAGCGGCAAGCTTGCGGATATGAGCCAGAGTCAAGTTGCGATCCCCACGCAAAATCATCGCACCGAGATTTCGGCTTCCGCCCAGGATGCGCGACAAGTCCGCAGCCGCGAGGCCATGCTCTTCCAGCAGGTGTTGAACAATGTCCCTGCCTTTCAGCTTGGGCCATTTCACATGCTCTGTGTCGTAATCTTCAATGAGATTACAAAGCAGATCAAAATAGTCGCGCTGGTCAGCGGTGAAACTATCCACGGACAAAGCCATCGCGTCAGACACCTCCACAGTGTTGTCATAATCCGCCGCATCGCGAATGGGGCGTGGCAATAGCACATCACGGCACAGGCTGCCGTAATCCTTGGGCAGGTCTTGAAAACGCAGCTTTGTCTTGGTCTTCATAATTCGTCTTTCCATTTGTCTTTGCTGTAATCCGCGTGCGTCAGGAAACGGAGCGTGTAGGCGGTCTGACGATCAAAGTGCATCGCTACAATCATCCGATAAGAATTGCCGCACACGTTGAAAACAACCACCCGGTTCTTGCTGGCCACCTGCACCAAATCCGCGCTCGGATAGGCCGCACGCAGTTCGTTCAGACTGCGCCATGTTGCCGAGCGCACTGTTTTGACCCATGCCGCCAGATACTTGGCTGCCTTCGGGTATTGCTCTGCTGAGTCGCGCAGGAATTTTTCTTTGATGATCCGCAAGCACACATAATGTATGCACAGGCAGTCAACGGCGTCAACGGCGCAAAAAGAACTTCAACAACTCACCGCACGCCAGTCCAGAACCTTGAGTTGCACGGTGCGGCGACCGTTGTAGTCGTTGACCTGCGGCGCGAATGCCAGATCGAATCTTCCCACCGGCAGGCTTTCTTTTCCGGCGTTCCACCACACGGCTTCGTGGCTGGTCTTACCATCCGTCAGCCAGAGTTTCACATGTTGCTTCTCCGCGCCCATGCGTTGAAGCGGACGTTGGTGCGTGATGTTCCGCACGTAGAATTGCACCGCAGGATTCCCTTGCCCCATCGGCCTGAGTTGATCCAGTTCGGCAAGCGTGTCCAGCGTGATGTCGCCAAGATTCACCTCGGCATCGAGTCGGAGCGGCGGTTGCAGATCCTCGCGCTTGAGCGTGCGCTTGGCGATACCGTTCAACCGCGTGCGGAACGCGTCGAGGTTGTCGGGATGGATGGTGAGTCCGGCGGCCATGGCGTGTCCGCCGTGGCGCACGAGCAGGTCGTCGCACTCGCGCAACGCCGCCGCGAGATCAAACCCCACGATGCTGCGGCCCGACCCACGCCAGTTCCCGCCCTCGCCACCGATGATGAACGTAGGCCGGTAAAATTCATTCAACACGCGCGACGAAACAATTCCCACCACGCCGATGTGCCAGAGCAGTTGTCCCTCAACGATGACGTAATCAGTCTCCGGGTTGAATCGCGCGCGGATCGCGCCGCTGACTTCCTCGGCGATGCTGCGCTCGATCTTCTGCCGTTCGCGATTTTGCGAATCGAGTCGTTGCGCGAGCGGCATGGCGTCGTCCATGTCCTCGGCGAGCAAGAGGTGCAACGATTCCTCGGCGGTTTCCAATCGCCCGGAGGCATTGAGGCGTGGCGCAAGTTGAAAGCCGACATCGAAGGTGGTGAGCGACGCGGGTGATTGCGCGACTTGTTTCAGCGCAATGAGGCCGGGGCGTTCGGTGGCGTTCAGCCGTTCCAATCCAGCGGTGACGAGGATGCGGTTCTCGCCGGTGAGCGGGACGAGATCGGCAATCGTCCCCAGCGCGACGAGGTCGAGCAGTGGACGCAAATCGTAATCCGCCGCGCCGGGAAGATTCATCTCGCGTCCGCGTTTGACGAGCGCGTGAGCGAGTTTGAACGCGAGGCCGACGGAGCAAAGTTCGCGGAAGTCAGAGGTCAGAGGTGGGAGGTCAGGGGTTGTTGCTTGTGGATTCACCAATGCCACGGCTGCGGGCGGTGGCGATGAGATTTGATGGTGATCGAGGACGATGACATCCACGCCGCGTTCGCGCAGCCACGCGATGGTTTCAACAGCGGTCGAACCGCAGTCCACGGCGAGCAGGAGATTCGTCGGATATTTCTTGAGACAATTCTCTACGCCGTCGCGACTGAGTCCGTAGCCTTCGTCCATGCGATGCGGCAGATAGACGTTGGCTTGCAGGCCGAACGCGCGGAGAACCTGCTGAAGCAGCGTCGTGGAGGTGACGCCATCCACATCGTAGTCGCCGAAGATGACGAGCGATTCGCCAAGCTCACGCGCGCGAAGCAATCGCGCCACGGCTTTGTCCATGTCGGGCAACAGAAACGGATCAGCAAGTTGTTTGAGGCGTGGGCGGAGAAAAGTTTCGATGGCGGACGGTTCACTAAGGCCGCGATTGACGAGGCATTGCGCGAGCAACGGGGAAATCTTGAGACGACTCGCGAGCGGCCCGGTGAGGAGAGGTTGAGGCGTGGCGGGCGTCCAGCGGCATTTCATGGTGCGACAAAAAAGTTCCCAGACGGTTGCGACGGGTAAAAGGCAAGAATGGTTTGACGCTCGCCCTCACCCCTGCCCTCTCCCCCGGGGAGAGGGAGAAATTGTTTCCGCGTTTTGATAAATACGCAGCGGTCGGATGTAACACGCGCCCGACCAATGAATCTGCGACGACTATGTTGACTCCCTCTCCTGGGGGAGAGGGCCGGGGTGAGGGCGGTCGTTGATCCAATCAAAATCACTTCCCGATCAGTATCAGGAATTTTTCCCATTGTTGCGAGCGCGTTTCTCGCGCCGCCCAGCCATGACGGACATCGCCATGGACGTGGCAATGATCGCGCCGACAATAATCAACGACATGCTGCTTTCGATCTTCACTTGGAACCATTTTGGATCATGGCCGTGCGGATCAATGAGCATCTTCACGCCGATGAACACGAGTACCAACGACAGCCCGACTTTGAGATAACGGAAATAATCAATCGCGCCAGCCAGCACGAAGTAGAGCGAGCGCAGGCCGAGGATGGCGAAAACATTCGAGGTGAAAACGATGAAGGGCTTGGTGGTGATCGCAAAGATCGCCGGGATGGAATCGAGCGCGAA
>JANPGI010000003.1:0-2112 GCA_031423875.1 Verrucomicrobiota bacterium
AGCGAGCGCATTTTTCCACAAACGCATGGATCCTCGGCTGCTGGTCTCACTTGTCGGACGCAGCCTGCAACACCCGCGTCTGGCTGCTACGGGCTTGGACACGAGCTTCCAGATTTGACACACGGTGTTTTAGTTCGAAAAAAAGTGGTGGGTTGGCGGGGACTCGAACCCCGGACCAATGCCTTAAAAGGGCACTGCTCTACCAACTGAGCTACCAACCCACAAAACTGCACTTACTGTCCTGACGGGAATCAAGAGCCGAAGCCAGAAACGGCACTCGCCCGGTTGAAGCGAGGGGCGAAAAAGTATTCAAACTCTACTCCGTTCGCAAGGGTTTTCCGGCGTGACCACGACTCTCCCTTCTGACATGCTGATCGGGTGACGACTGTTGAAGCCACAACATTGCTGGAAAATTTCCGCGCCGGAAAAGCTGGGCGCGATGAAGTGCTGCGCGCGTTTCAAGCTGCGCCCGTGGCCGATCTTGGCTTCGCGCAGGTGGACACGCATCGCGCGCTACGAAAGGGTTTCCCCGAAGTCATCTTCGGTGCCGGTAAAACGCCGGAACAGGTGGTGAAGATTGCGGCCAAGCTCATCGAGCATGAGCAGAACGTCCTTGTCACGCGACTCACGCTCGAACATGCGAAGGCATTGCGTAAAAAATTCAAGCGCGCTGTCCATCACGAACTCGCCCGCTGCGTGACCATCGAGAAGAAACCGTTGCCCAAACGCAACGGCAACATCGCCGTCATCTGTGCAGGCACGAGCGATCTTCCCGTGGCCGAGGAAGCTGCCGTCACCGCCGAGATTATGGGCAACACCGTCGTCCGCATGAACGATGTGGGTGTGGCGGGATTGCATCGGATTCTCGCGAGGCTTGAAGATTTGCAGAAGGCAAACGTGCTCGTCGTTGTTGCGGGAATGGAAGGCGCGTTGCCAAGCGTCGTCGCAGGACTCGTTAGCAAGCCCGTCATCGCCGTGCCGACGAGTGTGGGTTACGGCGCAAGCTTTGGCGGCGTGGCGGCGTTGCTGGGCATGTTGAACAGTTGCGGCAGCGGCGTGACCGTGGTGAACATTGATAACGGCTTCGGCGCTGGTTACGCGGCGAGCCAGATAAATTCTTTAGCCGCAGATTGAACCCGAATTAGTTGTGAGCACTACGATTTTTATTTATTTGCTCAATGAGGGCACTGATGTTTGGCGTCCGTCGCAAGCATTACATATTCGTGATGACCTATATCAAATTACGGGATCGCCCCCTGATGATACTGAAAGGTGGCAGTTTTTAACAGGAGTTACCGTTCGATGCCGACAACAAAGATTCAGTGATGGCAAAGAAGGACTTGTAGCTTATGAGAGAATTTAGTTTTCAAATCTGTGTTCAATCCGTGTTCCATCTGTGGCTAAAATTGTAAAACGAATGAAAACACTTTATCTCGATATCTTCAGCGGCATCAGCGGCGACATGTTCATCGGCGCGATGCTTGATCTCGGCGTGGACGCACACAAGCTCGCGCACCAGATTGAAAAACTTAAACTCGACGGTTTCCATCTGCACGTCGCGCAGGATGAGCGTCAGGGAATTGCCGGAATTAAGTTCGATGTCCACCTTGCGCATGACCATGACCACGATCATCACCACGGAGAAGGTTGCGATCATGAGCATGACAAGCACGACCATCCACACGGGCATAAAGCCGATCACGGTCACCATCAGCACGAGGCTCATGATCACGAACACAGCCATGACGCGCACGATCACGATCATTCGCACGATGACAGCCGCAACTTTTCCGCGATCAAGAAGCTCATCACCAAGAGCAAGCTGTCGCCGTGGGTGAAGAAGAAATCCATCGCGGTCTTCCAGCGCATCGCGGATGCGGAAGGAAAGATTCACGGCAAGCCCGCGAACGAGGTTCACTTCCACGAAGTCGGCGCGGTGGATTCCATCGTGGACATCGTGGGCGGTTGCATCGCGTTGGAAATGTTGGGCAAGCCGCGTGTTATCGCATCTCCGGCGGTGGAAGGCACAGGCTGGATTCGCTGCGCGCACGGAAGGTTTCCCATTCCCGCCCCGGCCACGCTCGCCATTCTCGGCGCGCGACGCATCGGCGT
>JANPGI010000004.1:0-4962 GCA_031423875.1 Verrucomicrobiota bacterium
CGCGAGTTCCTCGCCAGTCTCCAGTCCCGGGGTCTCCACGGCCTGCCCCTGATCGTCAGTGACGACCACGCAGGTCTCCGTGCCGCCCTCACCACTCGCTTTGCCGGTGTCCCCTGGCAGCGTTGCCAGTTCCATCTCCAACAAAACGCCTTGGCCTTCGTCCCCAAAATCCACATGCGGGAAGAAGTCGCCGCCGACCTCCGCACTATCCTCCACGCCGCCGATCTGTCCGAAGCTCAAGGCCGCCTCAAAACCGTCACCGCCAAATACAAAGAGTCCGTCCCAAGCCTCGCCGACTGGCTCGAATCCAACGTCCCAGAAAGCCTCACCGTCTTTGCCCTGCCAGAACCCCAACGCAAAAAACTCCGCACCTCCAACAGCCTAGAAAGACTCAACAAAGAAATCAAACGCCGCACACGCGTCGCCACTCTCTTCCCAAACGAGAAATCCCTCGAACGCCTTGTCTCCGCCCTCCTCGCTGAGACCAGCGATGAATGGGAATCAGGTAACTTTTTTCTCAACATGAAGAACTAATCTCCCCACTCCTCCTCAGATGAAAAATAAATTTACAGAAAATTTGTTGCTTGGCCGCACGTTTCTCTTTTTCAGTGGGTGGCTGGTAATTCTCTCTAGCTATCCTGTCGAGGTACGATTTCTTCTTACCCGAAACTCAGGTGACTACATTACTTGAATTCAATGGGAATCGCTGAAGTCGCGGTGGTCATGGCGGTGGAAGTTCTTTGACTCCATTGATGCGTGTTTGCTTGCCGGGAACTGTTGTTGCCTTAAATTGCTCGCATGAAGTTGCCTGATGAAGTGCCTGTGATGACATTGCCGAATGCGACGTTGTTTCCTCAGGCGTTGTTGCCGCTCTACATCTTTGAGACGCGTTATCGGCAGATGCTCGCAGACGCGCTGCACGGCAACCGGATATTATCCGTGGCGATGCGCAAGCCAAATTCATCGCGCGAGACTCCAGCGGAGATCGCTGGTGTAGGTTTGATCCGCGTGTCCGTGGCGCACAAGGACAGCACGTCGCATCTCATCTTACAAGGGTTGACGCGTGTAAAGTTGGGCAAAGTGGTGAAGTATCGTCCGTATCGCGTACAGCAGATCGAGCCGCTGCCGACGCCGCCAAGTAATGACATGAAGACGGGTGCGTTGCTGGTGACTGTGCGTGAACTGCTCAAAGAGCGTGTGTTGCTCGGCATGCCGTTTCCGTTTCCGTTCGTGTCGCAAGCCAAGCCTGGCACGCCAGGACAACCGCCGCCTGCGTTCTCAGCTAAAGAAGTGATCGGCTATCTTGATTCGATCAACGATCCGGATCAAGCCGCAGACCTAGTGTCGTGCGCAGTATTGGCGGGTGCGGAAGATCGGCAAACGATACTTGAAACACTGGATGTTGAAGCGCGGTTGCGTCAGCTCGCGCAGTTTTTGTTGCGGGACATCCAGACGCATCCCAAACGCAAGAAGCGGGGCGGATGAAGCTTTTAGCTGCTGATTTGCGCTCATCTCTACTGATAACTGTTCCAGTGCGCTTGCTCTGTGGCCAGAGTTTGCCTCATCCATCGCTCCATCCTATTTTTATAATTGATGCTTTGCGGAGATTAGCGATTAAACAAAAAACCGCGCCAGCTTTTCAGTGGGCGCGGTTTGATCGAAAGTCACTTCCTTACTTCTTGATCTCAGTCTTTGCTTCTGGCTTTTCAGCCTTGGGCATGAGTTCGTCGAGCTTCTTCATCTTCTCATCGAGGATTTCCACGCCTGCTTCCTTCATGAGTTTTTCCATGAAATCAGTTTCGCGTAGTTGCTTTTGAAGCTCCTGAGACTTGAGTGCTTCCTTGAGATCGTCGGAAACTTCGGCGAGCGTCATCATTTTAGCGGGCATCTTCTCACTTAGTTTGATGATGTGATAGCCGAACTGCGTGGTGACGACGTCGCTGACTTGATTGGTGTTGAGCGAGAAGGCGGCGGCTTCAAACTCTGCGACCATCTTGCCACGACTGAACGTGTATTCCCCGCCGTTTTCCTTCGAGCCGGGGTCTTCGGAGAATTCCTTGGCGAGCTTGGCGAAGTCTTCGCCTGCCCCAGCGCGTTTGCGAATATCGTCGGCCACTTTGCGCTTGGCCTTCTTTTGGTCTTCGGTGAATTCAACTCCCGTTTCCATGTCGCGTGTGCTGATGAGGACGTGGCTGGCACGGACTTGTTCCGGTTGTTCAAACTTCGCGGCGTTTTCGTCGTAATATTTCTTGGCGTCAGCGTCGGTGATGTTGACTTTTAGCTCACGTTCTAACACTGCGGCCACAGTGATCTGATCCATGCGTTGCTTGTCCCATTCGGCGCGCGTGATGTTTTGAATCTTCAACTGTGTGCCAAGTTTTTCTGCAAACTCTTCGTCCGTGAGTTTGTTGTCTTTCTTTAGGCGCGCGAGCGCTTTTTCAAACTGCTCTTTGCCTTTGGCTTTGTCGGCATCGTTCGCTTTTTTGAGTAGCAACTGGAATCCGATGAGATCATTGAGCTTCTCGCGTTCGATGAGGATCATCTGATCAGCGGGGATCTGTTGGCGACGCGCGTTGGCCATGGCTTGGACGTTCAACATTTCGGTGTCCAACTGGCTGCGCTTGATCTCCACGCCCTTGCCTTTGGCGATGACCTGGTCGCCCAGCAGTGCTTCAATCTTGCTTACGCCGCTTGAGTTGTTCGTGCCTGCAGTGGCGGCATTACCTGTGGATACAGCGACAAGCGACGTAGCGAGTGCGGCGGCTAAAACTTTCTGGATACGATTCATATTTATGTTTGGGTTGAATTACAACTTCACGACTTTGACGTTGCGGATGCAATCGTCCTTTTCCAACTCAGCGATCACCGCTGCGGGCGGTTCACTGTCGAGATTCAATACGGTGAACGCATCGCCCCCTGCTGTATCACGGCTCAGGCTCATGCTCGCGATGTTCACCTTGTGTTTGCCGAGCAACGTGCCGAGATAACCGACAATTCCGGGACGGTCTTTGTTCGATAAAAGTAGCATGACGCCGCTTATCGGGATTTCCACGGGCAAGCTGTAAAGACGGACAATGCGCGGATTGTTCGGCGAACCGAAGAATGTTCCCCCAGCAGAAATAACCTTCTCGTTGCCGTTGAACGCCTGCACATGCAGCCATTCATTGAACGTGACAGGTTCGCTGGAACGCTTTTCTTCGACCGTGAGGCCGAGCGTGGAGGCGATACTGCGAACGTTGATGTTGTTCAAGTCCTTCACCGACGCGCGGGAGAGGAAGCCCTGCACCACGGCGCGCGTGACGGGATCAATGTTCGGCAACTCTTGGGCCTTGCCGCCGTAGGTGACGTGCAAACGGTCCACTTGAGCAGGCGCGAGTTGCGCGAGCAACTTGCCGAGTTTCTCGCCGAGCAGGAGATACGGCTTAACCTTCTCGTATGTCTCCGCGTCGAGGTAAGGCATGTTCACCGCGTTGCGAACTTCCCCCGTGAGTAAATAGCCCGTGATGACTTCGGCGACTTCGATGCCGCACTTTTCCTGCGCTTCCTCGGAACTCGCGCCGAGATGCGGCGTGAGGATGAGATTGGGATGCTTGCGGAACGGATGATCCGCCGCGAGCGGTTCGACGATGAAAACGTCCAAGCCTGCTGCGGCGACTTTGCCGGAATCCAGCGCGGCTAGCAGATCGTTCTCCACGATGATCTCGCCGCGCGCACAATTCACGATGCGCACGCCGGGTTTCATCTTGGAGAACGCAGCCGTGTTCAACATGCCCTTGGTCTGCTCCGTCACAGGCATGTGGACGGTGATGAAGTCAGCCTCGCGATAAACGACGTCCAGTTCCGAGGCGAGTTCAATGCCGAGCGCTTTGGCGCGGGCGTCTGTCAGGAACGGATCATAACCGACCACGCGCATCCCGAAGGCGATGGCGCGTTTGGCGACTTCCGTCCCGATGCGGCCCATGCCGAGCACGCCAAGAGTTTTTCCAGAGAGTTCGACGCCTTGAAATTGTTTCCGATCCCACTTGCCCGCGACCATGGTGCCGTGCGCTTGCGGCACTTTGCGCGCGAGGCTGAGGAGCATGGTGAAAGTAAGTTCTGCCGTGGTGATGGTATTGCCAGCAGGCGTGTTCATCACGACCACACCGCGTTGCGTGGCCGCTTCCACATCTACGTTGTCCACGCCCACCCCGGCGCGACCGACCACGCGGAGCTTTGGCGCGGCTTCGAGAACCTTCTTGCTCACCTTGGTTTCAGAGCGGACAACCATTGCGACCGCATCAGCGACGATGGGGAGCAATTCCGCCTCAGCGAGACGTTTCGGGAGAACCACGACCTCGAATTCGGGTCGTTGTTGCAGCAGGGCGATGCCTTTCGGCGAAATCGGATCACAAACCAAAATCTTCATAAAACAAGACGGCGAGTTTAGGCATGGGGTGGTGCAAGGTCAAACTTTCCTCACTTCCGTAGTGGTGTGTGATTAGGGAAACACTGATATAATTTTGGGGTTCTTAGATTTGGAGTTCTTAGATTCCAAGGAGAGGTGTTAGTTCCGAAAGATTGAAGGCATGACCCACCAGACGAGTTTTTCACGAGTTGAGTGTGCTGATAAGAAGAAGATCACCCGTGGGGAGAAGTTTCTGGCGCGCATGGAGGAACTCATTCCGTGGACGGTGTGCCCGCCGCCACCACGCTGTTGAAATTGCGCCGCCTGCTCGAAACGCATGATTTGTGCGAAGGCCACTTCAGTGCCCCATCAACGCTGACCTGAGGGCGCGCTGATCGCCGCGCCCTCCTCCACCCAGAACCAGGACAAGCAATGCGACCCGGAAATGCACCAGACCAAGAAGGGCAACCAATGGGGTGTGATTAAAGACGGGTGAGGGCAAAGCCGGGCATGGTGAATCTCGGAACGCCGCCTTCAGGCGGCAGCGCGTGGCTCGTCGCTAATACTGCCGCCTGAAG
>JANPGI010000005.1:0-1603 GCA_031423875.1 Verrucomicrobiota bacterium
CGGTGTGGTTGATCCGAAGAAGGTCACCCGCAGCGCGCTCCAGCACGCGGCCTCGATCTCCGGCCTGCTCCTGACCACGGAATGTCTCATCACTGAGATTCCGGACAAGGAAAAGCCCGCACCCGGCGGCCATGGCGGCCACGGCGGCGGTGACATGGGCGGCATGGGCGGCTACTAAGTCGTTGATTAAATAAATTCAGAAAGCGCGGTCAGGAAACTGACCGCGCTTTTTTGTTATCGAACAAAAATACGGCTACCGTTTCGCGCTCAGAGCGGACCGTTATCTATCAACCGCGTTTTGCCGACGAAGACCGCCAGCGCCATATGAGAGCCGCGCGTCACTTGTTTTTGTGGCAACAATGTTTCGGGATCAAAGAACCCGACGTAGTCCAGTCGCGCGTCTGGTGCGGCACTCACGATCTTGGTAACCACCGCGTCCAGTCGCGTTGCTGGAATCGGTCTTGTCGCAGCCTTCACGAGCGCACGCACCTGTTTGATGGAGCGTGAGAGCACGACTGCCTGCTGACGCAGACTGCCGACGAGATATTTGTTGCGCGAACTCATGGCTACGCCGTCGGCTTCGCGCACGGTCGGTGCGACGATGATCTTCAACGGGAAATTTAAGTCGCTCACCATGCGCTTGATGATGGCGGCTTGTTGCCAATCTTTTGCGCCGAACACGGCCACGCTCGGCAGCACGATGTTGAACAGCTTGGCCACAACCGTCGTCACGCCGCGAAAATGCGTCGGGCGCGACGCACCTTCCATGCGGCTCGCGAGTGCTTCTTCGACGATGTAAGTGCTGTAATGCTCCTCGGCTTTGCCTGGATACATCTCCGCATCCGACGGCACGAACACGGCGTCCACACCGAGCTTGCGACACTGTGCGAGGTCGCCCTTCAGATCGCGCGGGTAGCGGGACAAATCTTCCGTGGGCGCGAATTGCGTGGGGTTGACGTAGATGCTGACGATGACTTTGCCGGAGTTGCCGACGCGTTTCCGGGCCTCGCGCACGAGGCTGAGATGTCCCTCGTGCAAATAACCCATCGTCGGGACAAAGCCAGTTCGCACGCCGTGCTGCTGCCATCGGCGGGCGAGACGCTGCATGACGGAAATGGAGCGGACGACTTGCATCGGTGCGTGGCCGCGCTGCAATTACTCGAAATCGTACACGAGCACTTTTGTGCAGACGCGCTTGAAACATTTCTCGATGAACTCCACATGCAGCGGATGCACCTGGTAATCGTCCTGTGCCTGCTTGGTGGGGAACACGAGATTCAGCGCGACTTGGTAAGTTTGATCCACCACGGGGCGATGGCTGCCGACCATTTTACCGACGTGGAAACTCAACACGCCGGGGATGGGCTTGAGATATTGGTTGGCGCCGGCGATCAATTCATCCGCCGCATTGGTTTGCGCCGGATCCGTCCAGAAGATGACAACGTGAGAAAACATGCGGTCTGGATTGTCACCACAAGGTTTGGTTGCGCAAGCGGAAATTCCAACGTTGCACTTCAGCGGGTGTGATTAGAGACGGGTGAGGCTAAGGAACGCCGCCTTCAGGCGGCAGAGTGAGTGACCAGCCACGCGCTGCCGCCTGAAG
>JANPGI010000006.1:0-6456 GCA_031423875.1 Verrucomicrobiota bacterium
CAATGTCGTCACTACCGACATTGAATGCAGTAATGGCGTGATTCACGTGATCGACTCCGTACTGATGCCTACAAACGACAACCTGCCGACCGTTGCTTCCAAGGCAGGAAAATTTGACGCAAGCGTTGGGTGCGCCTGACCATCGGTGATCGTGTGAAGATGGAGATGTCGCCCTACGACTTGGACAAGGCGCGCATCACTTGGCGACTGCGTTGAGTAGTGGGTAGTTTCCCTCGCAAAGAATCCCTCGCGTCGGAAACTTTTTTACGTAGGATGTTCGCAATCAAATTGCCGTCCGAACTTGTGGGCGGAAGATTTGTATGAACACAAAAATCGCCTACATCGCTCTTGGTTCAAACGTCGGGGATTCGCCCAGCATCCTGCGCAGGGCGATGGATCAATTGGAAAAGCTTTCCATCAAACCCCTCGTGCGTTCATCACTCTGGCAGACCACGCCCGTGGATTGCCCGCCGGGTTCACCGACGTTCGTGAACGCCGTCGTGAGTCTTACAGTTCAGCCCGGTGAAAACTCCTCCACACTTTTGTCGAAGCTGTTGGAGATGGAGAAGGAGTTTGGTCGTCGCCCAAAAAAAGTTCTCAATGAACCACGGCGCTTGGACTTGGACCTGATCGCATTCGGCAATGAAATCTCCACGCGTCCTGAATTGATTCTCCCCCATCCGCGCGCGCATGAACGGCGATTCGTGTTGCAGCCGCTGAACGAAATCGCGCCTGATCTTCAATTGCCCGGCCTCCGACGAAACGTCTCACAACTGCTCGCCGCTTTGGTGAGCAAGGAGATCACGGTGCGATTGAATGCGTGAGTTCAGTGCGGTGTTGCTGCGTTTCCGCCGGAAGCATCCGCTGACTTCGGCGGATGGAAGAAGAGCGCAAGCGCCACTGATGCCAGCGTGGCCACAAACATCGGCACGAGGAACAATCCTTTGAAGTTGATCGCCTTGGTCGCCGCATCGGTGAACTTTTCCTGCATCAACCACGGGCAGATCGAATTCGCCAGCAACGCACCCACGCCGAGAATCATCACGTTGAATAATCCTTGAGCGCTGGCTCTGGCATCCTTTGGGAAGTAGGCATCCACAAAGATGTAAACCGTGGCAAAGAAAAATGCGTAACAGATGCCGTGGAGAACCTGGACGAGAATGATGACCTCTTTGTGTTCAGGCAGGAACGCATAGACGGCGAACCTCGCCGCGTGACCGAGGATTCCGACGATCATCGTGGTTCGCCAGCCGAGTTTTTTCAATGTCGCGCCGAGGATGAACATGGTGAGGATCTCAGCGATCTGGCCGACGCTCATCACGGGCATGATCCAGTTACCGGGAATCCCAACGCCACCCTCTTTCGCAGCAGCACCGAGGAACGAACCCGTCCAGTTGAAATAACAATTATGGACGAACGAATCCGCGAGAGTGACCACCCACAACACGAGAACGAACGGATGTTTGAGTAGCTTCATGGCTTCGAGCCATGCGAGACTTTCGCCCGCGCCCTCTGTTTTCTTTTTCGGCGGCGTATGCGGCAACACCAAGCTGAACGCGGCCAATACCAGCGACGCAACGCCCGCGACGACGAACGTCCATTTGGTCGCAGACTTGAGCGCGTCGCCCGTCAATCCCGACCCCAACACCGCGCCGAGCCATGAAGTGAAGCCTGTAGTGTTGGCGGCGTGAACCTTATCCCAGTCCACGAGGATAAACGTGAATGGCCACGCGGCGAGAATCCAACCAATCGTTCCGCCCATGCGAACGATGCCGAACTCCTTTTGCGCGTCCTTCATGTTGGCGAACGCGATGGAGTTGGTGATGGAAATGGTCGGCACGTAAAGCAAACAGTGGATCATCATCAGGCCAAAGAACGGCCAAAATGTTTTCGTGAAGGCCAACCCAACCATCGCGAGGCCGCCGACCAGATGGCTGAACGCGAGAAACTTTTCCGCCGCGAAACTGCGGTCAGCGAATTGATTGCTGAAAAACATGCCGACGATGGCGGCGATGGGAAAAGCATTGAGAATCCAAGCTTGTTCACCGGGCGTGAAACCAAGACTCGGCAGATAACCGAAGATGAGCGGCAACCACGCGCCCCAGATGAAGAACTGGAGCACCATCATGATGAAAAGTTTGTTGCGAGGTGAATTGTTCATAGTGATTGATCGCGAGAGTAGAGAACCAGCCACAGCAGTTGCAAGCGGGGAACTTGGGGAACGCGAACATTTTGATGCGTGTGCCTGCTGAGTTTGCTGGCGCTGGTAGTGGATGTTTCCCAGACTTGCGGCATCACAATGATACTCGGCATCGGAATAGACATCGCAGAGACGGCGCGAATCAAGGGTTCAATCGAACGCTTTGGAGACGATTTTCTCAAACGCATCCTGTTGCCGGAGGAGATCGCCTATTGCATGGCTCACAAAGAACCGGCGTTGTATGTGGCGGCAAGGTTTGCTGCAAAAGAGGCGATCTCAAAAGCGTTCGGCACAGGCGTGGGCGCGGAACTCGGTTGGTGCGACATGGAAATCCGACGAAAGGAAACCGGCGAGCCGTTCGTGGTGTTGCATGGCGGCGGGAAGAAACTTTTTGAAGCGCGAGGTGCAAAGAGTTTGCACATCACGCTGACACACACCGGAAACTACGCCGCAGCTGTCGCTATCTTGGAAGGCTGAAAGCTTGTTGCAGGAACACTCACACTGTCGGCACCGTTTTTTTGGCGGCGCGAATAGCAGATCGTAGCCAGCCCCAACAATACGAACATCGCTGCGCTCGGTTCAGGCACGAGTGTCACTTGTTGAGTGACGACGACCCCGGAACGAAGTTGATCCTCCATGACAGGTTCGCTGCGGGCTTCGTGTTTATGCCTCGGAACAGCTGGGACCTTCTTGGAAATCTCGATCAAGTGAGAGAAGAAAAATAGCCCAAGTATGACCGCAAGCATCTCGATGACACGACAGACCCTTTGGTGGCTCTTGCGCTCATAACGGCGTCGGAATTTTCGCACCGATGGTTTCGTACGAATACCGATTGTGAATGATTGGCTCATAATCGAAAAGAGTGGATACGATCAACGACCTGATGAGCCCCAGTTCCGTTTCATGCGGCGACCATAGATGATCCCGCACACAGTCAACGCGGTGATGGCGAAAGCCCCCGGTTCTGGCACGGGCACGAACGGCGTGAACGTGAGATTCAGATTTCTTCCGTCCGTTGAAACGAAGATGCCGAAGCGTCCGCCGGTTTGGGGATTGATAAAATTGCCGACCATCAAGTCGAGGACGGTCAACTCGCTTTCGCCGGAGGCAAAGTTGATGCCGCCACTAGCGGTCAGAATCGTCCAAAGATAACTGTTCGTAGGGTTGAAGTTGGACGCCAACCCAGGAAGTCCACCCAGCGTGAACGAGGTGATGTCAATGTAGGCTTTGTTGTTGGTCGTAGCGTTGATGGTCAGCGAGCCGGAGAGGTTCAATAAATCCCAGCCAGTGCCCTCTGTACCCGTGGCGTCGCTGATATCCCAACGATTCGTCGAACCACCGAGCCAGAAACTTGAGCCGAGATTGAGAATGCCAACCACGTCGCCCGCCGAGATCGTCCCCCCCAGACCATTGGTCACGATTCCACTGATGGAACCCGTGCCCGCCAGCAATCCCCCATTGCTGACGGACACGGCCCCAATGCCGGTGCCGCTACCTGCGGTGTTGTTCACCAACAACGTTCCACCGGTGATCCATGTTCCACCGGTGTAGGTGTTGGCTGAGGTCAACGTCGCGACTCCGGCGGTGGTTTTTACCAACCCACCCGTGCCCCCTAATCGGCTGTTGATGTCTCCAGCCTGAATCTGAAATGCGGAACTCGACGACAATAAACCTGAAGTGCCCTGAAGAGTGCCGCCGAGGAGTAAGAATGAGCTGACGTTCTGATTGAACGCGCCGATGTTCAATGTGCCGCCCTGCAATGTGAGCGGTCCGCTGCCGAGCGCGTTCGCCTTGGCGGCGATGAGCGTCCCGGCTTGAACCGTGACTCCGCCGGAAAACAGATTCGCGAAAGTTCCAGCCAACGTGAGCGTGCCCGAGCCCTGCTTGTCGAGACTGCCCGTGCCTTGGATCACGTTTGAGACGCCAGTGTTGAATGCGCCGGTGATTGTGAGCTTGTTCGTCGCGCCCAAGTTGACCAATCCGAGAATAGCGAGATCTCCGTTGGCGGCATTCCACGCCTGTGAATTGCTGACGCTGAGTGAACTAAAAATGCTCTGGCGATTGGTGCTGAAATTATTGATACCTCCTGCGCCGATGTGGAGAATCTCGGTATTTTGTGACGAAAGAGAAAAAGCCGCAGCACCTGATGCGAAGTTGAGCGTGCGAATGTAATACTCATCATCCATCTGCGGAGTCGTCTTGAGATTTCCCCCGAAGGTGATGTCCGTGTTGGCAAGCCCGCCGAGGTAGTTGGCGGGAGGCGCGGTGTTTGTAGCCGACCAGTTGGCAACGCGGCTCCAACGCGCGTTTCCAGGACCGTTTCCATCCCAGACATAATTTGTCACAGCAGCAGACGCAACCGTGGCAGGCAGCACGGCAGCGGCGAGCATCGCCAACAGGCTGGCAGTTTTTCTCCGCGTGAACCGGTGAACTTGCAGGCAAGACGCATCGAGGGTGGGGACTTTGACGACTGGCAGGGTCGACATAATATTTCTCCTTAACTTTTATGACGCCCCGCCGATACATCACATCAGAGGCAGAAAACGCTGTGTCGCAATAACGCAGAGAAACCTGTCCTCCTTACGAGGCAACCGGGATCCTTCATCATCGCAATATGGTGAACTAACCTCCGGTCGTCGCTGCATGTGCAAGGTTGGTGCCAGCCAACCCACTCACGCCCTAGGATGCGCTTTCTCGTAAGCCTTCTTCAACCGCTCCGTAGAGACATGCGTGTACACCTGGGTCGTCACCAGATGCGCGTGTCCCAGCAGTTCCTGCACACTCCGCAAATCCGCGCCCGCATCCAAAAGATGCGTGGCATAGCTGTGCCGCAGCTTATGCGGCGTGATAGAAGGATCAAGCCCGGCACGCACGAGATAGCGTTTCAATCGCCGTTGCAACATCACGCCACTCATCGGTGAACGCTTCTTCGTCTCCGATAGAAATACCCACGAAGTCCCCGTCGGACGTTCGGCCAGATGCGTCCAGTAGTGTTTGATCGCGTCCAACGCTGTCTTGCTTATGGGCAGCAGTCTCTCTTTTTTACCTTTGCCGCGCACACGGATGATCTGTTCCGCCCAGTCCACGTCTTCCACCCGCATCCCCACCATCTCGCTGATACGCAGACCGCAGGAGTAAATCGTTTCAAGGATGGCCACATCCCGATAACACGCCGCCACGGAGATCGGTCGCCCGGCGGACTTCTGCTTCGGCAGGTTCAGAACTTCCAACGGTGCTTTTAGCAAATCCACCATCTGCTGCACCGTGAGAAACTGCGGCAACCGCTGTGGCATCTTTGGCAGCGAAATGTTTTTGATGGGCGACACCTCCACCGCGCCGTGCCGGATGAGATACTTGTAAAACGTCCGCAACGCCGAGAAACGCAACGCGATGGCCGCACGCCCCAACTTCTGCCGACCGAGGAAGCGCAGGTAAGCCCGAAAGTCATCGCGCTGCAACTTGTCCCAGACTGGCGGCTGCTTTCGCTCATTCTTCTGCCAGTGGAAAAACTCGGAGATGGCTTGCTGATAATTCCGCTGAGTGTAGATGGACGCGCCGCGATCCGTGGCAAGATGCGTGAAAAACTTTGAAACCCACGCATCCGTGTGCTGCGACTTGATTCTCGATTGCTCGTCCATTTCCGCCGAGCAGGAGACGGGTTGGCGAACCTCAAATCAACTCAGAAAAATTCGCGGGGATGTTCACCGGCGTGCTTACAACCGGGTGAGGCACGTTGCCAATCGTTCCGCAGTGCGGGCTTACCTGACTTTAATCACAGCCCCTAAACCAACTGCCGATACACAGCCATAAATCGTTTCACCCGCGCTGGATCAACCGGGCGTGACCAGTGACCGCCCTGCTTGAACTCCGAGCCAACGATGAATCCATCCGCCGCTTTGTAGAACGATTTCAGATTCGCTGCCGTCACGCCTGATCCGAGATAGACTGGCAGGTGCGTTTTCTTTTTCACCACCGAGACGTCGGAGCTTTGTGGAGCATCGCCCGTCACCAGACCGGTCACGATCACGGCATCGCCGCGCATGAATTCCACTGCGTGAGCCGTCTCGCCGATGTCCACATCCGCAGTGATGGCGTGCGAACTGTGTTTCTTTTTGATGTCCGTCCAGACTTGAACAGCGTCCGCACCGATGTTGCGCCGGTAACGCAACAGTTCAGCGGCGGAAGATTCGATGATGCCTTCATCCGCCACATGCGCGAATGCAAAACCCTCCGCGCGGATGAAATCCAACCCAGCC
>JANPGI010000007.1:0-11031 GCA_031423875.1 Verrucomicrobiota bacterium
CATGGCTCATGGTCACTGCATCAAAAGTGTTATCAGGATATTTCGCGCCATGCAAATCACCATGTCGGAGTTGCAATCCATATTGTATCTTCGCGCTCTCAATTGCTTTCGCGTCAAAATCGAGACCGTCAACCGACCAGCCAGCCTTGCTCATAAGGTTCAGAAAGCCCCCGTCGCCGCAGCCGACGTCTAAGACTTTTCCACGCTTTATGTCTCCAAGAAACATCATCCGGATTTGTTCCTGTGATTTGCGCAAGCCGACGATTGAAGCTAGACCTGAATTGAGTGCCTTGTAATAGCTATAAAGTAATGCACGCAAGCGCGGGATGAAAGCTGATGCGCCTTCCGGAACGTGGGTGAAATAAGTCTCGTACGCGATGTGTAGGTCTGCTTCCACCGGGGCGGGGTCAAGCCAGAGGATGCCACAACTTTTTTTAGGGCATCTGCGTATGCTCCAAGTTCCCGGCGCACCAAAAAGGCCATCAATCATATCTCGATACAGAACTTCCCCTTCACTATCACAAAAAATACAACGCGAGCGAGCTATGGTTCTGAATTGTTTTTCCTGTGTTGGCATTGAGTTCTTCTTTCGTCATGTCGGCAACCTTTTTTACCAACGCTCGAAATGATTGGGGAAAACACACGGCAAACGCAAGCAATTGTAAGATTTCAGGATGTGCCCTTGAGGTTCGGAGTGGTTTGGTGTTGAACGATGTTTTATGAGGAGACAATGCGATTGAAAACACCTTTACCTTCACTACACTCTGCCTTCTGATTCAAATGAAACTTGGACAAGTATGAAATCAAACATTCCAACAAAGCAGACTAGAACCAAAGCCTTTCTACTTGTGGCATCTAGCCTAGCCATCCTTCTCAGCCTGCTGTTCTATCGCAGTTTTTTCCCTAGCGACGTGGTCTTCTCGAATGACGGAAATTTTGGCGGTATGACGGTCGAATTTAATAGAATGCCTGCAATCTTAACAGGCCTTTGGATGGACGCAAATTGGATTGGCGGAAGCTCTCCCGCCCCATCGCCCAACGTATCAACTGCTTTGCGATTGGTTACTACGCCTTTTTTATTTTCAAAATTCTATGCCCCAGCCTCATTGCTGATCTTTGGTCTGTGCGCTTGGATTGCTTTCCGTAGGTTCGGGCTTTCTCCATTGGCGTGTGTCTTGGGGGCGATTGCGGCGGCGTTGAACACGGATTTCTTTGGCGTGTCTTGCTGGGGCGTTTGCGCTCACACAATCTGCGGTGGCATGGCGTTTTTGGCAGTTGCAGCTGCGTACGATTCCAAGGGGCAACCGCGTCTGCCTCAAATCATTCTCGCTGGCTTGGCGGTGGGCATCGCTTTAATGGAGGGTTACGATGTTGGCGCGCTGTTCAGTTTGTTCGTTGCAGCGTTTGTCATGTTTCAGGCTTTGACTGGCGAAGGTTCGGTGGCGAAGAAAGCTTTTGGCGGCGGATGGCGTGTTGTGTTGGTGGCGGTTTTTGCAGCGTTGATGGCAACGCATACACTCGGCACTTTGATCGGAACTCAGGTTCAGGGCGTGGTGGGCATGGGGCAGGATGCGGAAACCAAGGCGCGGCGCTGGAATGAGGCGACTCAATGGAGTATGCCGCCGACTGAAATGCTTCGCACTGTGATCCCGGGGCTGTTCGGTTATCGCATGGATACGCCCAACAATCTGCCGGAGTGGCAGCAGAACTTTTTTGAAGGCGGGGCTTACTGGGGGCGTGCGGGTGAAACTCCCGGGTGGTTTGAGAATCATAAAGACCAAGAGTGGAGTCGCAATCATCAGGGGGCTTTCCCGCGTTTTTCCGGAGGCGGAACTTATCTGGGCGTGCTGGTGGCTTTGATAGCCTTCTGGTCAATCTGGCAATCTTTCCGATCCAATGATTCGGTATTCTCGCTTCATCAACGGCGTTGGGTTTGGTTTTGGTCTGGGGCGGCGGTTGTGGCGATGTTGCTGGCGTTTGGCCGGTATGCGCCGTTTTATCAATTTTTCTATGCGTTGCCTTACATGTCCACGATTCGCAATCCCGCCAAGTTCATGCACATGTTCAACTGGGCGTTGCTGATCATCTTCGCCTACGGCGTGCATGGCATCTCGAAGCGGTATCTCGAAACGACGACTACGGTTGCGGACGGATTGATCGCTCATCTTAAAAACTGGTGGAGCAAAGTGGGCGGTTTTGACCGGCTCTGGTCGCGAGTGCTGGCTGCAATCCTTGCGGTCGCAGCACTGGGTTGGTTGTTCTACGCGACGAACAAAAAGGCGCTGATCGAGCGCATTGTTTATGTGGAGTTTGATGAATCAACCGCAGCAAGCATGGCGGCATTCAGCATCCGGGAAGTCGGCATCTTTGTCGCCGTGCTTGCGTTATCTGTCTTTGCGTTGTGGGCTGTGACCAGCGGTTGGTTTGGCGGTAAGCGTGCCCGTGCAGGCGGTATCTTTCTTGGCTTGTTACTGACGCTAGATCTGTCCCGCGCAAATCTTCCGTGGATTCTATTTCAGAACGCGAAGGAAAAGTACACATCCAATCCCGTCATTGATTTCCTCCGGCAAAACCCACACGAACATCGGGTCATCCGGCTTCCCGTGGAACGGTTTGTTGATTTGAGACGTCTCCCGCGCGAGGCCGCGCCGCTGGTGCGTCAGGTGCAAGAATTACAACAGGTCTATGGCATCGAGTGGTCACAACATCTGTTCCACTACTACAACATCCAGAGCCTCGACATCATCCAGGAGCCGCGCATGGCCACGGACAAGGCAGCTTACGAAGCTGTGATGATGTTTGCGCCTTTGCGCCGATGGGAACTGACCAACACGCGTTATCTGCTCGCGCCTTACGCATTGCTGGAGTTTTTGAACAAGCAGATGGATCCCGTGCAGAAACGATTCCGCAGCGTTCTACAATTCGACATCGTGCTCAAGCCGGGCGTGGTTTCCAAAGCGCCGCGACTGGATCAAACCACAGCCGTATTGAACACGAATGGAGCGCTTGCGCTGTTCGAGTTCACTGGAGCATTGCCGCGCGCGAAACTCTACACGCAATGGCAGACTGCAACGAACGACGCCACCGAGATCAAGAAATGGGCGGAGGCACTTCAGGCTCAGATGCCTGGCGTGTGGGCGGAAGCACTCGCGGCGCAAACTCCCCTCGACCTTGCCACCTTGCACGAGTTGTCGCAGCCAGGGTTCAATCCCGAACAAACCGTGCTGCTTTCCGAATCTTTACCTGCGAATCCGACGACGAATCAAATCGCCGGCGAGGTGAAATATGTCAGCTACGCGCCAAAGCATATTGTGCTGAGCGCAAATGCCAAATCGCCATCTGTACTCGTGCTGAACGACAAGTATGACGCCGGGTGGAAAGTCACCGTGGATGGTCAGCCTGCAAAACTGCTTCGCGCGAATCACATCGTGCGCGCTGTGCATCTGCCGACAGCGGGAGAGCATCGCGTGGAGTTCAAGTTTGAGACGTCGCTGCGGGGATTGTATATCAGTCTCGGAGGGGTAGTCCTTGGCCTGGTGTTGCTGATCTATGTCTGCTTTGTTCAACGCAAAGAAACCACGGTGAACTGTAGTGACAGGGTTTAATCTTTCTTGCTGCCGAGCTTGTCCATCGCGACTGCGGCAAGGATGACGAAGCCTTTGATGACTTGCTGCCAGAAGGGTGAGACTTCCATCAACACGAGGCCGTTGTTCAACACGCCGATGATGAGGCAACCGAGAACTGTGCCAAGTATCGAGCCGCGTCCGCCGCTCAAAGAAGTTCCCCCGATGACGACGGCGGCGATGGAATCCAGTTCGTAACCGAGTCCGGCTTTCGGATCGGCGGCGTCGAGCCGAGCGGTGAGAATCAGACCCGCCACCGCAGCGAGTCCACCGCCGAGCGTATAGACCCAGACTTTGATGTTGTTGACGTTCAGTCCCGCGAATGCGGCTGCCTTTTCACTGCCGCCAACAGCATAGATGTAGCGTCCAAGCGTGGTGTGAATGGAGACGAAATAGAACAACGTCACAAGCGCGGCGGAAATCCAGATCGCAGTCGGCACGCCCAACCAGAAACCTGCGCCGATGAAACCGAACGTCGGACCGAGCGCGGTGACTGGAAATCCATTCGTCCACAACATCGTGAGGCCGCGTCCGATGCTCAACATGCCGAGCGTGGCGACGAACGGTGGCAATTTGAATCGCGTGATGGCCATGCCATTGAACCAGCCGAGCGCGAGGCCGACGCACATTCCCGCGATGATTGCGCCGAACGGCGTGAATTGTATCTGCACGCCTGCGAAGTTCAGCGCGAGGCCGTTCTTCAGCAATCCTGCGGCGACTGCGCCCGACAGGCCAAGAATCGCGCCGACAGACAGATCAATTCCGCCCGTCAGAATAATGAGCGTCATGCCGATGGAGAGGCAGAGGTTCACCGAGATTTGCAGCAGGATGTTTCGCAGGTTCGGGACGGTGAGGAATTGTTCCGATGCGAAGCTCAACGCCACGACCATCACCACCAGCGCGAGCAGCGACTGGAAGCGGGTGAATGTTTCTTTCGAGATCGGTTTCATTTCGCTTCAGCCTTCACGGGAATCACTTTTAGCGGCTTCAGATCGGTGGATTCATCATTCACTTCCGCACAGCCGACGAAGCTGATGATTGCACCGACCTTCACTGTCTCGCGCAACTTCGGCAACACGCGTTCCTCGATGATGCGGTTCAAAGACTCGGAGATGGCGTTGAAATCCTGCGAGTTCGGATAATCGTTCACGCTCAATAACCCTGTGCCGTCACGCACGGCGTTACTAAACAACAAACCGACTTGCAGTGAAACTTGGGTGTTCGCTGTGCCTTCTGTCACGGCCAGTGAAATCTCATCGTCGCTTACCGCCAGCACGCGCCCCGCCCCGGAAATGAAGTAGGTGTAGCTCTCGCTGACGCCGACGCTGCGAGAATATTTCCGCTTCGCTTCGGCAGCGTTCGATTGAATCGCAGGCAACAGCACTTCCGCCTTCACTGCCTTGTCGAGCGAGGTGAGCAACTGATCGTTCCAGAATTTTTCGGCGAACGTCTTCGGGTCAAATGTTGCCGCAGCTTTTTCCTTTGCAGCTCTCTCCAGCGGCACGACATGGAAAAGCGGGAAGAGCCAGCAGAGGCCAGCTAAAACGAGCAGCGCGATTGTGATGAGCGCACCTCGTTTCATTTAGAAGGTAAAAGCACCAGATTCCAACATCCAAGCTCCAGAGAAACCTCAAGCTCCAACCACCAAACAGGCGGCAGTGCGTTGATTTGGAGCTTGGTCATTGGTGCTTCTCTGAATGTTGGAGCTTGGAATTTTTCACCCTTACTTCTTCCCGTAATCGCCATACTTGCCGACGTTTTCCGGCGTCACGAGTTCCACTTTCACGGGGATCTTCTGTTGGAAATCGCGTTTGCCCTTGATGTATTCGTCGGCGAACTCAGCAGCCTTTTGCGCCATCACTTTCGGGAATTGCATTCCAGTGGCGGCGATCTTCTTCTCGGCGATCAACTTCACCACGTCATCTGCGCCGTCGAAGCCGAACACTTTTACTTTGTCAGCTTTGCCCGCTGCGACAAGAGCCTGATACGCGCCCATCGCCATCGCGTCGTTGCCGCAGAACACGGCGGCGATGTCGGGATTCTTTTGCAGGATGGATTCAAAAACTTCTAAACCTTTTGCGCGATCAAAGTCCGCGCTCTGCTGCGCCACCATCTTCAAACCGGGGAAACGATCCACCACGCTGTGAAAACCTTTAGAGCGATTCCAAGTGTTGTTGTCGCCCACGATGCCGAGCAGTTCGGCGTATTTGCCTTCCTTGCCTACGATCTTGACGAAGTATTGTCCCAGCGCCACGCAGCCGGAGTAGCTGTCGGACAGCATCTGCGCGGTGGCGGCGTTGGTGGAATTGATTTCACGATCAATGCAGAACACCGGCACGCCCGCTGCCTTCGCCTTTTGCACGTTGGCGACGGAGCCATTCGCATCTGTCGGGTTGAATAACACCGCCTTGTAACCGCCAGCGATGAGGTTTTCAAAATGTGAAGCTTCCTTCGCCGTGTCATTCTGCGAATCAAAGATCGTGGCGTCATAGCCGAGTTCAATAGCGCGAGCCTTGGCGGTTTCGCCGAGGACGACGAACCACGGGTTGTTCAGTGTGGAGACGACGACGGCAATTTTTTGTTTGGCCGCAGGAGTCTCGGCGGCAAACGAGGAAGTTGTCTGGCCGAACAAAGTCAAAGCCAACGCGAGCAGTGGGCGAAAGATTTTTTGCATGGGCAAAGTATGACTGAATCTGCCTGACCACCGCAAAATGTTTTAGTCACTTCTGATTCCGCAACGGCATCAGTCCGTAATGCAGCACCAGCCAGATCGGCACGGCAAACAGCGCGATGGCGATGAGCCGATCCCATGTCCACGGCAGTTGATACGCCTGGATCGGGCTTTGCATCGGAAAGATGGCGATCATGAAATAATTCGCGAAGCGTGTGTAGCCGAGGAAACGACCGTATCGCGGGAAGCGTTTCATCACGCCACTGACGAAGGCGATGAGGCCGAACACGATCACAAGTGAAGTCACCGCCAGGTTGATTGGCGACATGGAATTGAGTTTCACGTCAGTTATGCCGTGAAATTTCACGTAGGGATAAAGCCATTGCGCGCCCGCCCAAAGAAAGCTGAAGCCAGTCTGGATCGCGGTGCGATAGCTGGCCTTGGACGAAGTCATCTCACTGAGCAGTAGCCCGAAATACAGCGGCACGATGCCCCAGACCAGTTCCAGATGTTGGAACGGCGTGCGGATCAGTTCGGCGAAAATTTCCCCAAGGTGTTGAATCATCCGAGTGGGAGTTTTGATTTCAACGGGTGACGAATGCGAGCAAAAATTCCCGGCAATGCAGGCGAGGTTAGGATTGTTTCGCTTTGAGGCTGTTGATTTCGCTCAAAACGCAAGAATCGGATTGCAGAAACGATGACGACAGCCTTTAATCCTCGTTCACATGGCTAGTACGTTTGCTGTATCAAGGAATCATCTGATATTCGGGGTGTGCCTCCCGTTTGCGGTGCTGCTTGGCTACTTGCTTGCAGACGTTCGTGATCCTGTGAGCTTGGTCGTGATCGCGACGGCGATAGCGGGGCTGAGTTTCCCACTGTTCATGCGCTGGTATCATCCGATCTTGATCTTCAGTTGGAACTTGACCGCACAGGCGACTTTTTTGCCAGGCGCACCCTTCATGTGGGCGTTCTTTTCGCTTCTGGGAATATTTTTTGCGGTTCTAAACCGCTCGATAAATTCCGAGAACAAATTCGCCCATGTTCCATTGCTGACAGCCCCACTGCTGGCGTTTGCCGCTGTGATAGTCGTGACCGCTGCGATGACTGGTGGTATCGGACTTCAGATCCTTGGCAGCACGTCGGGCGGTGGTAAAAACTATTTTTACATCCTTACTGCCATCATTGGGTTCTTTGCTCTATCAAGTCGGACAATCTCACCGAAACACGCGTATGTATTTGCGGCGCTGTTTTATTTGCCGGGTATCGCTGCCATGTTGCCCCATCTGGCGGCCAAAGCTGGGGCGGCGGCTAGATTCATAGCTTTCCTGTTTCCGGGTGAAATAGTAACCGATCTAGCCGACCTCGCCAGCCAGCCACAGGCTGACGGCTTTGGGGAGGTCAGGCTCGGGGGAATGATGGCGGTTTCATTAGCGATATTCAGTTGGATGCTCGTCCGATATGGCATACGGGGAGTTTTTGACCTTGGTCGCCCTTGGCGACTTGCGATTTTCCTGATCGGGATCGCATCAGGTTTTCTTGGTGGATTCCGGTCACACCTGATCATGATTGCGCTCGTGTTTGGTATCCTTTTTATTTTGGAGCGCTTGTGGCGCACGAGGGTGATGTTGATCCTCATCGTGATGGCGATGTTATCTACGGTTTTTCTGGCAACGTTCGCGGATAAGTTGCCGTCAACAATCCAGAGAACCATCAGCTTTCTGCCATTTGATATCGACCCCATAATCAAGGTGCAGGCGGAGTCTTCTTCGCAGTGGAGGATTGACCTTTGGAAACAGGTCGTGGAGGAAGTTCCGGTCTATTTCTTCAGAGGCAAAGGCTACACATTCTCTTCAGACGACATGTATATGGCACTTTACGGTCAGGTTTATCTAGGCGCAGTGGGTGCGGCTCAAGGTGCGGCTGTGGCGGGTGATTATCACAATGGCCCACTTTCACTTCTGATTCCGTTCGGCATCTACGGCTTGTTGGCGTTCATGTGGCTTGTGGCGGCAGCTCTGGTATATCTGTATAAGTCATACAAGCAGGGACTCCCCGAGTTGAGGACGATCAACGCCTTTCTCTTCGCGAGCTTTTTGGGGAAAGCCATTTTTTTCTTCTCAATCTTTGGCGCTGTGGCCAATGAACTTTACGTCTACACAGGCATCCTTGGATTAAGCGTGGCCTTGAACACATCGAAACAGACCTCACGGGATGTGGAGAACGACCTTGCCGCTCAACACTCATAGATATGCTCTGCGCCGACTGTGAATCAGTAGTTTTCCCTACCTGAAGAATCAAAAATACCGGTTGCGGAAATGATGACTCCATCCTTTATTCTGACTCCACATGTCCGGCCTTGGATTTTTTTCAGATAAAAGGAACTACCTGATTTTCGGGGTGTGTCTTCCGTTTGCCATACTCCTTGGTTACCATCTTGCGGACATCAACGATCCAGTGAGCAAGTTTGTGTTCGCCGCTGCGATAGCAGGTTTGTGTTCGCCGTTGCTTATCCGTTGGTATCATCCTCTCCTCGTCTTGAGCTGGAACATGACGGCACAGGTCGCCTTCTTGCCGGGTGCTCCGCTTCTGTGGTCATTCCTCTCGTTAGTGGGGATGTTCTTTGCGATCCTCAACCGCTCGCTCAATCCAGACAATAAGCTGTCGCTTGTGCCGTCTTTGACGCTGCCTCTCACTTTTTTTGCGGGTGTGATCCTTGTGACGGCTGAAATCACCGGCGGCATCAACATCTCGACTTTTGGAGCAACCGCCAGCCAGGGAGGGCGAAAATATTTTTATGTTCTGGCAGCGATCGTCGGATTCTTTGGGCTTACGAGCATGTCCATCTCAAAGAACAAGGCGTACTTGTATGTCATGGTATTCTATCTTTCCGGGCTGACGACTATGTTGAATCTTTTGCCAGCATGGATCGGCCCGGCGGGAGACTTCATCTACTATATTTTCCCTGGAGAGATATCCGACCCGTTTGTTCAGACACAAAGCGAGGTTATTGGAGAGAGACGAATTGGCGAAATGATGGCGCCTTCGTTTGCCATATTCAGTTGGATGCTGGCCAGGTACGGTGTTCGCGGGGTGTTTGATCTGGCCAAACCATTTAGGCTGATCCTATTTCTTGGTGCCATATCATTGGGCTTTCTTGGCGGATTCCGCTCCCATCTCATCATGGTTGTACTCACGTTCGGGATTCTATTCTTTGTGGAGCGACTGTGGCGGACGCAAGTCATGTTGATCGTCACCGTTATGGGGACATTGCTCGGCATCACACTTCTAACTTCTGCCGATAAATTGCCGCCCACCGTCCAGCGATGTTTCAGTTTCCTGCCAATAGGAATAGACCCTGTCATCAAGATGCAGGCGGAATCCTCTTCCCAATGGCGCATTGACCTTTGGACGCAAGTCATCGAAGAAGTACCAGTCTATCTCTTCAAGGGTAAAGGTTACAGCTTTTCGTCTGACGACATGTATATGGCACTCTTCAACCAGAACAACATGGGCGCAGCGGGTTCGGCTCAGGGCGCGGCTGTGGCGGGGGATTATCACAACGGCCCGCTCTCGCTGCTGATCCCGTTTGGCATCTACGGGCTGATAGCATTCATCTGGCTCGTGATTGCTGGCTCGTTTTATCTCTACAAGAACTACCAGTTCGGTGATCCGGAATTGAGAACGATCAATGCCTTCTTGTTCGCCTGTTTCACAGCCAGAGTCATCTTCTTCTTTATCATCTTCGGCGCGATTTCCTCGGACCTTTACGTCTTCACGGGCATCCTAGGATTGAGCGTCGCCTTGAACGCCCGGAAAAAACCTGAGCCTCTGCCAGAAAGCGCGCTCGCCTTGCAAGCCTCAATCGCCCGCAGCTAGACCGTAAATCCAGGGGAGTTTTCCTGCGCTCTTAAATTTCTTTTGCACGCCCAGCTTGCCGCTATACTCCCGGCGATGTTCAAGACGCAAAATTTGCATGTCCGTGAAATCGTCCGCCTCTCGTCACCGCGCGCGGTGAAGTCTGCGTTTCCACCCACACCGGAAGCCACCGCCACCGTGGCCATGAGCCGCGAACGCATCATCCGCATCCTCAATCAGGAAGATCAACGATTGCTTGTCGTCGTCGGCCCGTGCTCCATTCATGACGATCGGGGCGCCATGGAATACGCCACTCGCCTCAACGTACTCCGCAAAGAACTCGCGGACCGCATGGAGATCGTCATGCGCGTCTATTTTGAAAAACCCCGCACCACCATCGGCTGGAAAGGTCTGATCAACGACCCGCACCTTGACGACACCCAGGATATTGAGGCTGGATTGAAGATTGCGCGTCGCTTGCTCGTGCAGATCGCTGGCATGGGTTTGCCTACGGCCACCGAATTTCTCGATCCGATCGTCCCTCAGTACATCGCCGACCTGATCAGTTGGGCGGCTGTTGGCGCACGCACCACCGAATCCCAAACGCATCGCGAGATGGCCAGCGGACTCTCCATGCCGGTCGGCTTCAAGAACGCCACCGATGGCAGCTTGCAGGTCGCGATTGATGCCATGGGCGCGGCGCGGCATCGGCATAGCTTTCTCGGCCTCGACGAGGAAGGTGCCATCAGCATCGTCCGCACGACGGGCAATCCCAATGGTCACGCCGTCTTGCGCGGGGGACGCGCGCGAACCAATTACGACGCCGCCAGCATCGCTGATGCAGAAGCGACGCTCCTCAAACACAAGCTGCCCGCTGTGATG
>JANPGI010000008.1:0-8880 GCA_031423875.1 Verrucomicrobiota bacterium
CTCCGACGGCTTGATGGCCACGGATGAATTGCTCCGCGAAATCCTCTGCGGGCCAGAGTTCCAAAAGGAAATGGGCACGACCGAGCTGCACTACAAGATCGGTAAATACGCCGCCGAGTGGGAACGTAAACACAAACTCAAAGACGTGTCCGTGATGGCTGCCGCATATCGTGCGGGCGTGCCGTGTTTCACGAGTTCGCCCGGCGACTCCACCATCGGCATGAACGTGGCGGGTGTGGAATTGCGTGGCAACAAGCTCCGCGTGAATCCCTCGATTGACGTGAATGAATCCACCGCCATCGTGCTCGCGGCGAAACGCAACGGCGGTCGCAGCGGTGTTGTCCTCTGGGGCGGCGGCAGTCCGAAGAACTTCACCCTCCAAACCGAACCGCAGATTCAGGAAGTCCTGCGCATGAAAGAAGTCGGCCAAGATTTCTTCATCCAAGTCACCGACGCGCGTCCTGACACCGGCGGTCTTTCGGGTGCGACGCCCGGCGAAGCTGTGAGTTGGGGGAAGGTTGATCCCACAAAGCTCCCCGATGCCGTTGTTTGCTACACGGACACGACCATCGCGATGCCGCTGCTCACGCACTACGCGCTTGCAAAACGTAAGCCGCGCAAGTTGAAACGACTCTACGATCAACTGCCCAAGATGATGAAGGCGTTGACCAAGGAATACTTCGCGCACAACAAGGTGAAGATGCTAGACGGCAGCGAACCGAAGTTCTGATCGCAGACAATAATTGATTCAAGCGAAGGCGACCTCCGGGTCGCCTTCGTGTTTTTTGTCAGGCCGTATATTGGAGGAAGTGGTCCGTGCAAACATGTCCTTCTGGATCATGTTCAGTGTTCAGCAAGTGTTTCAGTAGTCACCAAACTGCCGCGCAAGTCGGCGAGAAACGCGTCCACATCCTCCGGGGTCGTATCCCAACTGCACATCAATCGCGCTTCTTGCCAGCCGCCGACGTGGGTGTAAAACTTCCAGCCGCGCGCGTGCATGGCTTTGACCAGCGGCTCAGGAATCTTGGCGAAGACTGAATTGGAATCCACCGAGTAGGCGATGCTGATCTGCGGTAGCGCACGCAATCCGATGTCGAGCCGCTTCGCCATCGCGTTGGCATGTCGCGCGTGCTTGAGCCACGCGCCATCCTTCAACATTCCCGTCCACGGTGCGGAGAGGAAACGCATCTTCGAGGCAAGTTGCCCGCCTTGTTTGCAACGATAATCAAACTCCTTCGCCAGCTCGCGATCAAAGAACACGACCGCCTCACCGATGGCGATGCCGTTCTTCGTTCCGCCGAAGCACAGCACATCTACGCCGGATTTCCACGTCGTTTCGGCAGGGGAAACATTGAGCGAGGCAACTGCATTGGCGAACCGCGCGCCGTCCATGTGAACGCGCAAGCCGCATCGCCGCGCCTCTTCAGTCAGCGTGCGCAGCTCCGCTAATGAATACACCGTGCCCACTTCCGTCGCCTGTGTGATGCTCAACGCGCGCGGCTTGGGATAATGGATGTCCTTACGCTTGTTGACTGCGCGATCAATGTCTTTGGGATCAATCTTTCCATTCGCGCCGCGCAGCAAAAGTATCTTGCTGCCATTGGCGAAGAACTCCGGCGCGCCGCACTCGGAGGTTTCGATATGCGCGATCTCGTGACAAAGAAAGCTGTGATACGACTGACAAAGTGACGCGAGCGCGAGCGAGTTGGCCGCCGTGCCATTGAATACAAAGAACACTTCACAGTCCTTCTCGAAGATGTCGCGGAGCAGATCGGAAGCGCGCTGTGTCCAAGTATCGTTGCCGTAACTGACTTCGTGATCGGCATTGGCTTCGGCCATCGCGGCCCACGCCTCGGGGCAGATGCCGGAGTAATTGTCACTGGCGAAATGGCGGCGGATGGTGTGCGTGCTTTGCATGGTCAGAACGTAAAGGAAACAGCATCAGCCGAAACTCAAAAACTCAGAAATCAATTTTTGAGTTTCTGAGTTTTGGCTACAGGTTTACTCCCCTTGGACAAGGCGAACAAAGAATGTTTTAACCGCCGAGGTAGGCACTCCGCACTTTCGGGTCTTGGCGCAATGCCGCCGATTCGTTCTGCAAAATGATCTTCCCCGTCTCCAGCACATAGCCGTAGTGGGAAATCTCCAGCGCGAGGTTGGCGTTCTGCTCGACGAGCAGGATGGTGATGCCATGGGTGCGGTTGATCTCCACGATCTTCTCGAAGATGGTCTTCACCAATAGCGGCGCGATGCCGAGCGACGGCTCATCCATCATCAAGAACTTCGGCTTGCTCATCAGCGCACGACCGATGGCCAGCATCTGTTGTTCACCGCCGCTCAAAGTTCCGGCGACTTGCTTCTCCCGCTCTTTTAAACGCGGAAAGGTTTTGAATACCAATTCCAGTTCGCCCTGAATGACCACCTTGTCGTGTTGGAGATACGCACCCATCATCAGGTTTTCTTGGACGGTCAGGTTTGCAAAAATCATCCGCCCTTCCGGCACGTGCGAGAGGCCCAGCTTCACGATCTGATGCGCGGGCAGGCCAGAAATGTCTTTCCCCTCGAACAGAATCTCCCCACTGCGCAGCTTCACTAAACCTGAGATAGCGCGAAGTGTTGTGCTCTTGCCCGCGCCGTTTGAGCCGATGAGCGTGACGATGCTGCCTTGTTTCACGGACAACGAAACGCCATGCAGCGCATTGATCGCGCCGTAGCTGACGTGCAGATTTTTTACCTCAAGCATTTTTCAAATGGTCGTCGCCCAGATACGCAGCGATGACTTTCGGATTCGTACGCACCTCGACCGGCGTGCCTTCGGCGATCTTCACCCCGTAATCCAACACCGCGATGCGCTCACAGATGCCCATGACCACTTGCATGTCATGTTCGACCAACAAGACCGCGATCTGGAATTTCTCTTTGATGAAACGGATGAGCTTGGTGAGTTCAGCTTTCTCGGTCGGGTTCATGCCGGCGGCGGGTTCATCGAGTAGGAGCAACTTGGGTTTCGTTGCCAGCGCTCGGACGATTTCGAGCCGACGTTGATCGCCGTAGGACAAACACTTCGCCGATTCATCGCGATGTTTGCCCAATTGAAAAATCTCCAGCAGTTCCATCACCTTGGCGGTCACCTCGGCTTCCCCTTCGCGAAAGGCGCGTCCCCGCCAAAGTGCATTGGTGACGCCGTGGGAGCGATGCACCTGCACAGCGGTGCGCACGTTGTCGAAGACACTCATGCTCGCGAAGAGGCGGATATTTTGGAACGTCCGCGCGATGCCGAGCTTCGTGAGTTCAAATGGCTTCAACTGCGCCGTGGACTGGCCATTGAAAGCAATCCCCCCGCTGGTTGGTTGGTAAACTCCAGTGATGAGATTGAACAGCGTCGTCTTGCCCGCACCGTTCGGACCGATGAGACCTACGAGTTCCTGCGCGCCGATCTGCAAATCCACTTCCGACACCGCCGTCAACCCGCCGAAACGGATGGTGACTTTATCCAGTTTGAGCAGAGGTGAACTCATGCCTTGTTCGTCGTTTTGCCGAAGGTGAACAACCCCTGCGGGCGCGCGATCATCAAAATGATGATGAGCAGTGAGTAGATGATCATGCGGTAGTCGGCAAAGCCGCGCAGAACTTCAGGCAACAACGTCAGCAACACGGCAGCAATGATAACGCCCGCCGTCCGCCCCATGCCGCCAAGAATCACCATTACCACGATGTCGATGGACTTCATGAAGTCGAAGCCCGTTGGAGAGAGAAATGATTTGTGATGCGCGTAAAGTCCGCCAGCGATTCCCGCAAAAAACGCACCGATGACAAACGCGGTGACTTTGTAGCGCACGGGGTTGATACCGCTGGCGCTGGCAGCAACTTCGTCATCGTGAACGGCAATGAAGCCGCGCCCATAGGTGGAGTTCACGAGACAAGTGATGACAAAAACGCACCAAGCCGCACCAGCCCACGCCCAGCCGAAATTGGTCCAATTGGGAATGCCAGTCAGTCCGGTCGCCGCGCCGAAGGCTTCAGTGGTTTGGAACACGACGCGGATGATCTCGCCGAAGCCAAGAGTCACGATAGCGAGATAGTCGCCGCGTAAGCGGAGCGTGGGAACTCCGACGGCCAGCCCGGTCGCGGCAGCGATCAATCCACCGAGCAGCAAGCCCGCCAGAAAGAGAAGTGGTTGTGCCCAGGGCGGCAGCAGTGGTTGCAGCGTGAGACTGAGTTTCGCCGCCGTGTAACCGCCCACCGCCATGAAACCCGCGTGGCCAAGACTGAATTGGCCTGTGTGGCCGTTGATGAGATTGAGACTGACTGCGAGGATGATGTTGATGCCGACATCAATCGCGAGGCCGAGGTAGTAGCGATTGAAATGCGCGGAGAAAAAGGACAGCCCCATCGCGACGGCAATCGCGAGCAGTAGCCATCTTTTTGCGCCGGAGTTCATGCGAAGACAAAAGCTCCAAATTCCAAGCTCCAAGCTCCAGAGAAATTCCAAACACCAACATCCAATTTGACTCGGCAAGATCGCAAAGTGCGGCGTCCCCGGAGCGCGGGCGGTCCCTCGCCCGCAGTGTTTCGCCAGTCAGCTAGACGCGGAATAATATTCAATCGGCTCGCTTGATCCACGCGCTGCGGACGGGGACCGTCCGCGCTCCGCCGGAGCAGCGGCTTGTATTGATGCTTGGATGTTTTCATACCTTTTCCGTTTGCACTTTCCCCAACAACCCTGCCGGGCGAAAGATCAGCACGCCGATGAGAATGGCGAACGCGATGCCATCGCGATAATTCGAGAGGCCGGGAATACCACCGGCGAACGTTTCGATGATGCCGAGCAACAAACCGCCGAGTGCTGCGCCCGGAAGATTGCCGATGCCGCCAAAGACTGCTGCAACGAAGGCTTTCAAACCGGTTTGCACGCCCATGAGCGGATCAATGCTGGCGTAGTTCATCGCGAACAAAATTCCACCCGCCGCCGCCAGCGCCGAGCCGAGTCCGAACGTGAACGAGATGATGGAATTGATGTTCACGCCCATCAAAGCGGCGGCTTGTTCATTAAATGAAACAGCGCGCATGGCCGTGCCGACGCGGGTTTTCTGGACGATAAACCGCAACGCGAGCAGCAGCAGGATAGTTGTGACAAAGACGATGACTTGGGTGGAACTGATAACCACACTGCCCAGATGCCACGTGGTTATGGGAATCAGATCGGGGAACTTGCGCGGCGCGGCGCCGAAAATCTTGTCGTGTTGGCAGGTGTATTCGATGAACAGCGAGACGCCGATGGCGGTGATGAGAACGGTGAGCTTGGGGCGTTTGCGCAACGGACGGTAGGCGAGGATTTCAATCAACATCCCGATGACGGCGCATACCGCCATCGCCAAAACCAACACAAGTATCCCGTTCCCGTAAGATTGAGCCGGGAGAAGTCGTCCGACCAGCGGCGCGAGAAAATATCCGGCGAACGCTCCGAGCATGAAGACATCGCCGTGGGCAAAGTTGATGAATCGCAGAACGCCATAGACCATCGTGTAGCCCAAGGCGATGAGCCCGTAAATGGCACCAAGCGCCAGCCCGTTGATGAGTTGTTGAAGAAATTCGTTGATAGCTTTTAGTTGATAGTTGATAGCCGGACGGCGACGCGTCACGAACCTTCGAGAACGGAGCGGCGCAAGCCGCTTAACATCTTGCCCTGTTCCTCTGCGGCGGCATAAAGCCGCTTAAAATCTGCTTCCGCCAAAAATCCTTGCCGCCGACCTATGAAAGATTGAGACACGACTTCAAACAGCGAGCCGGTGGCAATCTCCAGAAACCGCGCGTCATCATTCTTTGAATTCCGTGCCGCGCCTTCGGCGATGTTCGATGAAACAGAAACCGCCGCCCGCCGCATTTGGTTAGTCAGCCCGAATCTTTCATCCACCGGAAAATTGCGGGTCAACTCGTACACCAAATCCGCAAATGATATGGATTTCTGCCAAGTCTCAAGTTTCTCGAAATTGAACACGCGGAATAATTGCCGGGCGGGCTATCAACTATCAACAAAAGACTATCAACTCCGCTTACGGCGACACCGTTTCAAGGTATTTGAACTTGCCGTCCTTGATTTGAAGGATGACGGCGGACTTGGTGGCGTCACGCTGCTCGTTGATGGTGATGTTGCCGGTGACGGCCTTGAAGTCCTTGGTCGCGGCGAGGGCATCGCGAACTTTCGATCCGTCGGTGGTGCCGGCGCGCTTGATGGCATCCACCAGCACGATGGCGGAATCGTAAGCACACGCGGCGAGCGCATCGGGATTTTTCCCATTCCAACGCCTGCGATAGTTCTCGACGAATCGTTTGCTCATGTCGCTGCCGACTTCCGGAGAATAATGCGTCGAGAAATAATGGCCTTCGACGGATTCCTTGCCGATCTCGGTGAGCTTCTCAGATTCCCAACCGTCGCCGCCGAAGAGCGGGATGTTTAGGCCGAGTTGCTTCGCTTGGATCGCGATGAGCGCGGCGTCGGTGTAATAGCCGGGGATGAACACGCCATCGGGGTTCGCACCCTTGATGGCGGTGAGCTGCGCCTTGAAATCTTTGTCGCCACCGTTGAAGTCGAGTTCGGTCACGATCTTTCCGCCGTTCTTGACGAATTGCTCTTTGAAGAATTTCGCGAGCCCTTTGCTGTAATCGCTTTTCACGTCGGTGAACACGGCGACCTTGGTCGCCTTGAGCGATTTGGTGGCGAAGTTCGCCATGACCGTCCCTTGAAACGGATCAATGAAGCAGACACGGAAGATATAATCGCCAACCTCGGTGACTTTGGGATTGGTCGAGGACGGGGAAACCATCGGGATTTTGTTCTGCTGACAGATCGGCGCGGCTTCGAGCGAACGACTGGAGGCGACTTCGCCGAGGATTCCCACCACGCCATCGCGAGAGATGAGCTTGTTGACGACGGTCGCGGGTTCGCCGGGCTTGGATTGCGTGTCTTCGGTGAGCAATTCCAGCTTCTTGCCGAGGACGCCGCCTGCCGCGTTGATTTCTTCGATGGCCATCAACGTGCCTTCATGCGACGAGATGCCGAACGTGGCTTCCTTGCCGGTGAGCGACGCGAACTCACCGATCTTGATCGTGTCGCTGCTTTGCTTGGAGCAACCGTTGAGCAGAAGAAGAACCGGCGTGAGAGCCAGTGCGATGAATTGAAAGCAGCGTCGTGTCATAAATGTGTTTGAGTTGTCCGCCAGCGGGCGGGGATTGCGTCCGAGAACGCTGTGAGGCTAGGAAAGCAGACGCGCAGTTTCAATCTTCAAACGAGGCGAAACAAGGAAAGCGGCAGACACAGATTTCACAGAGTGCCACGGATAGGAATTCGATCTGTGTCAATCCGTGGAATCCGTGTCAAAAGTTTCGGCTCCATCACTTCGCAGTCACCACCACGTAGTTCTTTTTCCCCTTCCGCAGCAGGACGTGTTTGCCGAAGAGTAGATCGCTCATCGTCACGGCGCGGGCGGCGTTGGCTTCGCGGATGTTGTTGATGTTCACGCCGCCACCTTCGATGTCTTTGCGCGCCTGACCTTTTGATTGGCTGAGTCCGGCGTGGACGAGCAATTCAACAAGCAGAATGCCCGCGCCATCCAACTTCACTTTCTCGATCTCTTTCGTGGGCACTTCACCCACAATGTCGTTGAACGTGGATTCACTCACGCCTGCCAGTTCGCCGCCGAAAAGAATCTCACTTGCGCGGATGGCTTCTGCGGTGGCGTTCGCGCCGTGGATCAAATCCGTCGCCGCTTTTGCCAATGCCTTATGCGCCACGCGTGCGCCGGGATTTTCAGCGTGTTGCTTTTCCAGCGACTCAATCTCCTCGCGCGTCAGGAACGTGAAGTATTTCAGATAACGAATCACATCGCGGTCATCGGTGTTGATCCAGAATTGGTAGAAGCGATAGACGCTCGTGCGCTTCGGATCGAGCCAGATGGCGCCGCTGACGCTCTTGCCGAACTTCGAGCCGTCGGCGTTCGTGATGAGCGGGAGCGTGAGACCGAAGACTTGTTTGCCGAGCTTCTTGCGCGTGAGTTCGATGCCTGCGGTGATGTTGCCCCATTGATCGCTGCCGCCGATCTGGAGTTCGCAGTTATGATCGCGTTTCAACACCATGAAATCGAACGCTTGAAGGAGCATGTAGCTGAATTCCGTGTAGCTGATGCCGACGTCGCGATCTTCCATGCGGGCGCGCACGGATTCCTTAGCGATCATCTGGTTGACGGAAAAATGTTTTCCGATGTCGCGCAGGAAATCGAGGAAGCTGACGGGCGCAGTCCAACTGGCGTTGTCGAGCAGGCGCGCTGGATTTTGCTTCGTCTCGAAGTCGAGCAGCTTCGCCAACTGCACCTTCACGCTGGCGATGTTGTGGTCGAGAATCTCCTTCGTGAGAAGTTGGCGCTCGGCGGTCTTGCCGCTGGGATCGCCGATGCTGCCGGTCGCGCCACCAGCGAGAGGGATGGGATGATGACCGAGCAATTGGAATCGGCGCAACGCGAGCAATGGCACGAGATTACCGACGTGCAGCGAATCCGCCGTGGGATCGAAGCCTGCGTAAAGCGTGGTGGGCGCAGCGAGTTTTTTCGTCAGCTCGACAGTGTCCGTGCAATCGGCGACGAGGCCGCGCCAGTTGAGTTCTTCCAAAATGCTCATCGGGCGAAGGGTAAATGTCCGGCGAGTGATAGCCAACTCTGAGTTTTGCCAGCACTAAAAAATGAAATGTACTCTGCGCTCATGCGGATGTGCAGATTCGAGTCTCAGTTTCCATAATGCTATTTGCAGGGAAATAGCGCACTCATCGTCTGAGGTTTTTCTCAGCCTTCCCAATCTTGATCGGAAAAGCGCGTTGTCGTGCCTCGCGCG
>JANPGI010000009.1:0-11882 GCA_031423875.1 Verrucomicrobiota bacterium
TGAACGAGAAGATTCCGACGCCTGCGTATGTGGAGTTTTCCAAGGACACGATCGGGTCGTTCGTCATGGAAGACGGCGGCATCCAAGGTTACAAGATGGCGGAATACAACATTGATAATGTCGCGCCGGGCAAGACAGTCATCGCGCTTTACGAACTGACGAAGGAAGCGCGCTACAAGAAGTGCGCTGACCTGCTGCGCAAACAACTCGAAACGCATCCGCGCACCACGCAGGGCGGCTTTTGGCACAAGGAGCGTTATCCCTCGCAGATGTGGCTGGATGGATTGTTCATGGGCGCGCCGTTCTATGCGGAGTATGCGGTGGATTTCAGCGGTGGTGCGGCTGCTGATCTTGACGACGTGGTGAAGCAGTTCCGTCTCGTGGACGAACATCTCTACGATCCGGCGAGCAAGCTTTATTATCACGGATGGGATGAGAAGCGCGTTCAGGAATGGGCAAATCCGAACACCGGCACGTCATCAAATTTCTGGGGACGCGGTCTTGGTTGGTTCGCGATGGCGCAGGTGGATGTGCTGGATTTCTTGCCGAAGGATCACAAAGGCCGCGCGGAGATCATCGCGCTCATCAAGAAAACTTCCGACGGCATCGTGAAGCATCAGGATGCGACGAGCGGTGTGTGGTGGCAGGTGATGGACAAGGGCGGCAAGCCGGGTAATTACCTTGAAGCCACGGCCTCGGCGATGTTCGTGTACTCGATGGCGAAGGCGGTGAACAACGGCTATCTCTCGCAGGATTATGTTCCGGCGATCCTCAAAGGTTACGACGGCATCATCAACAAGTTCATCAAGACAGCGGGCGACGGAAAGATTTCTCTCACGCGTTGTTGTTCTGTGGCGGGGCTGGGTTACGGGCGCGACGGTTCGTATGAGTATTATCTGCGCGAGCCGGTGATTGATAACGATCTCAAAGGTGTCGGGCCGTTCGTGCTTGCGGGCATCGAAGTGCAGAAGCTGCTCGACTTGCCGATGACCGTGCGGAAAGAAACGAAGAAGACCGCTGCCGTGAAACCATCCGTGGCGAAGGAGTGGGCGCAGTTGCCGGAAATCCTTTCGCGCATCTACGCGCCGATCATTCCGGGACGTGAATTTTCTATCGTGGACTTCGGTGCAGCAGCGGATGCGAAGACGGATTCGAGCGCGGCGATTGCGAAGGCGATTGATGCCGCGTCCAAAGCGGGTGGTGGGCGAGTGATCGTTCCAGCAGGCGAATATCTCACCGGGCCGATTGAGTTGAAGAGCAAGATCGAACTCCATCTCGACCACGGCGCGACATTGAAATTCAAGACCGATCCGAACGCGTATCTGCCCGCAGTGCGGTCGTGGTTTGAGGGCATGGAGTGTTACAACTATTCGCCGCTCATCTACGCTTACGAAGCGGAGAACATCGCCATCACCGGCGAAGGCGTGCTGGATGGACAGGCTGCGGACGAGAATTGGTGGTCGTGGAAAGGAAAGAAGGAACACGGCTGGAAGGAAGGAATGCCCAAGCAGGACGCGGCTCGCAAGCGTCTGATGAAAATGGTGGAGCAAGGGACGCCCGTGGAAGAACGGCGTTTCGGCGCGGGCGATTATCTGAGGGCGAGCTTCATCGAACCGTTCCGTTGCAAAAATGTTTTGATCGAAGGCGTGCGCGTACGTCGTTCGCCGATGTGGGAATTGCATCCGGTGCTTTGCACGAACGTCATCGTGCGTGGTGTTCACATCGAGAGTCATGGCCCGAACAACGATGGTTGCGATCCTGAAGCGTGTCGCGACGTGCTGATCGAGGACACAGTGTTCGACACGGGCGATGATTGCATCGCCATCAAATCAGGACGGAACAACGATGGTCGGCGCATCGGCATCCCGACGGAAAATGTCGTGGTGCGGCGTTGCACGATGAAGGACGGGCACGGCGGCGTGACCATCGGCAGCGAAATCTCCGGTGGTTGCCGGAATGTCTTCGTGGAGGATTGCACGATGGACAGTCCGAATCTGGATCGCGCGATCCGGTTCAAGTCAAACGCAATTCGTGGCGGCGTGGTGGAAAACATCTTCGTTCGCAACGTGGCCGTAGGCACGGTGGGCGACGCGGCGTTGCAGATTGATTTCGTTTATGAGGAAGGCGCGAACGGCCCGCACAAACCTGTGGTGCGAAATCTTGTCATCGAAAACATGACGGTCACGAATGCGAAGCGCGTGCTGGATGTGCAGGGCTTTCCGGGTTCGGAGATCAGCGGCGTGAGGATTCACAACTCGAAGTTCAGCGGTATCACGGGTGTTGATGTGGTGAAGGAAGCGGATGTGAAACTGGTGGACTGCGTGGTGGAGAGAAAAAAGTAGGCGACCGCTGGCTTTGCACTCTGCGCACGGGACTGGCTTGTAAAAACCTTGTGCCCCGGCATCAGCTTTGCTCAAATCCGCACAGATGCGTCCGTTGGCCCAACTGAAACCCAGATCGTTCAAGCCTGCTTTGGCAGGGTTGCTCGCGTTGCTGATGTTGCTGGTGACGCTCGCGTCTTCAAGCAATTGGTTGCATGACCATTTGCATACAAAGTCTGATCACGATCAAAGTCCCTGCGCGGTTTGCTCTGTCGCCAAAGGTCAACTGGATGCGCCTGTCGTTGCAGTGTCAGAAGTTTTTGTTTCGCTGTCCGTGGAGTGGACAGTTCCGTCTCTTCAACCCATCCCGCCACGCGCCATCGAACTCTCGCTTGCGCCAACTCGCGGCCCGCCTGTTTCCGTTTCTTGCCAGTCGTAATTCGTCGTAAGTCCGGCCCGTGTGGGCAGGATTATTTTTAACCCTTTTGGATGTGGTGCGTTCTCGTTGAGGCGTGCCCGAAAATCTTTGGAAGAAACTTTTTATGAAGCAGAATTTTTTGAAATGGAGTGGTGTATGGATCGCGTCGGTTCTGGCTGTGAGCACAGTCAGCGCGCAGGAAACGAATGAAGTCGAGCAATTGCGAAAGGAGTTGCGCGAGATGCGTGAGCGGATGCAATCACTCGAACAAAAGCTTGGCAGCATAGAGCAAAAACAGGTCGCGGTCGCGCCAGTTGAAGCATCGACTCCACCAGCGGTTGATCCCAAATCATTACGCTTGAGTGATCCAGTGCGCGTTGTGAAGGGTGGGGCATACATGGACATCGCCTTTGATGGCCTGTTCGCGGTTGGCGGTTCAACGGCGAAGGATGTTGAGGGCGGGACGCAACTCGGCGGGCACGATCCGAATCAGCGTGGCTTCACCGTGCAGAATACCGAACTGACTTTCAGCGGGGCCGTTGATCCTTATTTTCGCGGTCAAGCGAATGTCGTCCTCCAGATTGATTCCGCTGGCGAATCGCTTTTGGAACTGGAGGAGGCGTTTGCGGAAACCACTTCATTGCCCGGGAATTTGCAAATCAAGGCGGGGCAGTTCTTCTCGGACTTTGGCCGCCTGAATACTCAGCATCCGCACGCGTGGGCCTTCGTGGATCAGCCGCTGGTCAATGGTCGTTTCCTTGGTGGAGATGGTTTGCGCAATCCGGGCGCGCGGATTTCCTGGCTCGTGCCTACGCCGTTTTATTCGGAACTGTTCTTTGGCGTGCAAAATAGCCAGGGCGAAACCGCTGCCAACTTTCGCAGTGGGGGAGGCGGTCACGGCGGCGAAGAACCGGAAGGGCTGCCGTTCGGTTATCGGCATCCCGACAATGATCGCGGCGTGCGGCACGTCACCGATATGCTGTTCACGCCGCGTTATGCGATGTCGTTTGATCTCACTGATTCGCAAACGCTCCTCGTTGGTGCATCCGGCGCATTCGGTCCAAATGCCAGCGGCAGTGCTGGCGATACGATGACGCAGATTTACGGCGTGGACTTGTATTGGAAATGGAAACCCGCCAACGCGAACGCTGGTTTTCCGTTCGTGAGTTTCCAAACGGAAGCAATGCTGCGGCGCTACGAACTCGGCACGTTCGATTGGGACGAGGACGGCAATCTTGGTGACGGCGATGGCAATACATTCGTGGACGAAGGCGTAGTCACGGATACGACGGGACTCACGCCAGCCGTACTGAAGTCCGAAACTGTGACGGACTACGGCTTTTATTCCCAACTGCTCTATGGTTTCAAGAAGGGCTGGGTCGCGGGATTGCGATACGATTATGTCGCCGGCAAACGCGCTGATTACGAGAAAGCCGGTCTGTTGCTCGCAGACAATGCGGGCGGAGGAACGCTCTTGGAGCGCGACCCGTTGCGCGACCAACGTTGGCGCATCTCGCCGAACCTCACTTGGTATCCGACGGAGTTCTCGAAGTTGCGGTTGCAATACAACTACGATGACCGCCGGGGCTTTGGCGAAGATCACTCCGTGTGGTTGCAATTTGAGTTCCTGATGGGCGCGCACGCGGCGCACAAGTTTTAACCACGAAGGGACGCCGATATGATTACGCGAACATATTTAGATACCGCAAACGGGACAGCAGGAAGCTCCAAATTCCAAGCTCCAACATCCAGAGAAATCCCAAGCCTCAAGTTTCAAAGGAGACGTGGGGTACAACGGGGTGTTTGGAGATTTATGCTTGGCACTTCTCTGGTGCTTGGTGCTTGGTGCTTGGTGCTTTCCACCGCCTACGCCAGGTTGAATGTCGTGGCCACCACCCCAGACATTGCGGCCATCGCGAAGGAAATCGGTGGTGACAAGATCGAACTCACCACGATGGCGCGGCCTACGGATGACCCACATTTTGTGGACGCGAAACCAAGCTTCATCTTGAAGCTGAACAAGGCTGACGTGCTGATCCACGGGGGCGCGGAACTGGAAGTGGGTTGGTTGCCGAAACTGATTGAACAAGCTCGTAACGCGAAGATTGTCGGTGCGGCGAAGGGCGAGGTGCGGTGTTGCGATGGCGTGAAGATGCTCGAAGTGCCGGAGAAATTGGACCGCTCCGGTGGTGACATTCATGCGGCGGGCAATCCGCATTTCCTCGTGGATCCGGAGAATGCGAAGATCGTCGCGCATCACATCGCGGATGCGTTCGTCAGTCTTGATGCAGCCAATCGTGAGACTTACGAAGCGAACGCGAAAAAGTTCATCGCAACTCTCGACGCGAAGCTGGCGGAATGGCAATCCAAGCTCGCGCCATTCAAGGGACAGCATCTGGTGGCGTATCACAATTCGTGGCTCTACTTCGCGGAACGGTTCGGCTTGAAGATCGAAATCTTCCTCGAACCCAAACCGGGCATTCCACCGTCGCCGTCGCACCTCGCCACCGTGATGGCGAAGATGAAGGAGCAAAATGCGCTCGTGGTGATTGTGGATCCGTATCTGAATCGCAAGACAGCCGAGACAGTGGCACGCAGCACGGGCGCGAAGGTCGTGGATGTGACGCAATTTCCTGGCGGCGTGAAAGGAACGGAAGGCGGTTACATCGCAATGATGGATTATCTGGTGAACTCGCTGGCGACGGCGTTAGGAGAAAAGAAGTGATGAACGCTCGCCTTCAGCCAGCTTTAATCCATGTAGCAGCGGACGTGAGTCCGCTCCATCTAAACGCGGAGGAATTTAGAGCCGACTCACGTCGGCTGCTACGAATAGAAGGAGGGTATGGAAACCGTTGACACCTTAACTTGGTCACAAGTGATGGCCGTGATGAAATGGCCGCTCGTGGCGTGCTTGTTTTTGCCCGGCATCCTCGTCTATTACGGCCTGCACATCATCAAGCGCGAAGTCATCTTCGTGGACCTTGCGCTGGCACAGGTTGCCACACTTGGGACGTGCGTTTGTCTCTGGCTCGGTCACGAGGCTGACGACCCGCACAATTTTTTCTGGTCGCTTGGTTTCACGTTGGCGGGGGCGTTATTGTTCACTTTCACGCGGCCCAGCAAGAAGGCGCGCGTGCCGCAGGAAGCGTTGATCGGCATCATCTACGTGGTCGCGGCGGCGGCGGGAATTTTGTTGATGAGCAAGAGTCCGCACGGCAAAGAAGAATTGCAACGTACGCTCGTCGGCGATCTGCTGACCGTGACACCACAACAAATCTGGAAAACCGCCGCGCTCTACGCGGTCATTGGCCTCGTGCATTTCATCTTCCGCAAACAATTCATCAAGCTGTCATTCGACCACGCCCATGCGGAGCAAGGCGGGTTGAATCTGCGGCTCTGGGACTTTCTATTCTACGCGCTGTTCGGATTGATCGTGACGAGCTTCGTGCAGGTCGGCGGGGTGCTGATGGTGTTCTCTTACCTCATCGTGCCAGCGGCGAGCGCGGCGTTTTTGGTGAAGTCGTTGCCAATGCAGCTACTCGTCGGTTGGATCGTGGCTACGCTCGGCAGCATCGGTGGATTGTATTGGTCGTTCCACAAGGATTTGCCCACCGGCGCGGCGATTGTATGTGCGTTGGGAATCGCGTTGCTGGTGGCTGGAGTGATTTCCCGGTTCCGTCGGGCGTGAAATACCAATTGAATCACATTCATGTATGATCACGGCAACGCCCGCTTAATACCGATAGTTTTATGATAACCTTGAAAACAATGTTTTGGATGATCGCTCTCTGGCTTGGGCTGCTTTTTCTGGATGAGAATATCTCGGCGCAAACGGAACGAGGAACGGCGACTAATAGTTATGAGCGGATCAGTTTTGAGACGCTGGCAGCATTCCCAATCAAAGTGGATTGGTTGATCAATCCCACCAACTCAGCCCTAGATACGGTCAACAGGAAAGGGGAAATCCCAGCGCTCGTCAAAGCACTCAACGGGAAAAAGGTTTCTGTGCAAGGCTACATCAAGCCGTTGAAACAGGACGCCGATGGGGTGACGGATTTTCTTCTCATGCGCGACCATGCCCTCTGCTGTCAGACAAACATTCCACAGATCAATGAATGGGTTCACGTTCGGATGACGGGGCGGAGCATTCCGTTCGCGCATGAACGCCAGTTCACGGTTTCGGGCGTTCTTCAAGTGGGTGAATTGCTGGGAACTGGCAACGTGGTTTCGGTTTATCGGCTCACGGGCGACGGAATCACCCCGGCTGACGCACCTTGACTCATCAATCTTCGCGCAAATCGTTCGCGGCGGTTTTGCCATGGAACATCCGATACAGGCCGGGCAACACGAGCAGCGTGAGCGCAGTCGAAGACAGGATGCCGCCGATGACCACGGTCGCGAGCGGGCGTTGCACTTCCGCGCCCGTGCCGGTTGCGAGCGCCATCGGGACGAAACCAAGTGAGGCGACTAGCGCGGTCATCAAAACAGGCCGCAGGCGCGTAAGCGAACCTTCGGTGATGGCGTCGTCGAGCGGTTTGCCTTCCTCCCGCAGTTTGTTGATGAAGGAAATCATCACCATGCCGTTGAGCACCGCGACGCCGGAGAGCGCGATGAAGCCGACGCCCGCCGAAATTGAAAGCGGAATGCCGCGCAGCCAGAGCGCAGCCACGCCGCCGGTCAATGCCAGCGGCACGCCGGAGAAGACGAGCAGTGTGTCTTTGACCGTTCCGAACGTGGCGAAGAGCAGCAGGAAGATCAGCAGCAGCGAAACAGGAACGACGATCTGCAATCGCTTGGTTGCGGAAATCAATTGCTCGAACTGGCCGCCCCACGCAATCCAGTAACCCGCCGGGACTTTGATCTTGGCGTCAATCACTTGTTGCGCTTCCGCCACGAACGAGCCGAGGTCGCGCCCGCGCACGTTCGCGCTGACGACGATGCGGCGTTTGCCGTTCTCGCGGTTGATCATGTTCGGACCGGGCGCGATGGAGATTTCCGCAACCTCGCTCAACGGGATGAATGCCTGCGAACTGTGCGTTACTAAACCGGAAAGCCGCGTAAGGCGCGTTGGGGCGTCGCCGTTTCCATCGCGCTTGGGCAACGGCACGGGCAAATGTTCCAGCGCGGCGATGTCCGTGCGGAGATTTTCCGGCAGGCGCACGACGATTTCAAAACGCCGGTCGCCTTCAAACACTTCGCCCGCCGCCTTGCCGCCGAGCGCGATCTCGATGACCTCCTGCAAATCCGCGATGCTCAAACCGTAGCGCGCGAGGGCGTCGCGTTTGGGTGTGATGCTCATCAACGGCAGGCCGGTGGTCTGTTCCAGTTTTACGTCGGACGCACCGGGGATGGTCTTCATCTCCTTCTCTATCTGCTTGCCGGTCTGCTGCAGCACGTCCATGTCCTCGCCGAACAACTTCACGGCCACGTCGCTGCGCACGCCGGCGATGAGTTCGTTGAAGCGCATCTGGATCGGCTGGGTGAACTCATAATTGTTGCCCGGGACTTCCTTCACTGCGGCTTCGAGTTCACTGACAAGTTCCGCTTTCGACTTTCTCGGGTCGGGCCACTCCGGGCGCGGCTTCATGATGATGAATCCGTCGGCCACGCTGGGAGGCATCGGATCAGTCGCAATTTCCGCCGTGCCCATTTTGGCGAACACGACCTTCACTTCCGGGAACTCCTTGAGCCGCCGTTCGAGCGCGTGTTGCATCTCGATTGCCTGCGTGAGACTCGTGCCGGGGATGCGCAAGGCGTGCATCGCCACGTCGCCTTCGTCCAGGCTGGGAATGAATTCCGTGCCCATGCGCGAGGCGACGATGCCGCTGATGACCACTAGAAAGACGGTGGCCAGGGCCGTAGCGACGCGATGCGAAAGGTGGAATTTCAACGCCGGCAGATAAACCGCCTTGGCCGCGCGCATCAGGATGTTTTCCTTCTCCGTGATTTTTCCCGTGAGAAACAACGCGATGGCAGCCGGGATGAACGTGGCCGAGAAAATCATCGCGCCCGCCAGCGCCAGGATGACGGTGTAGGCCATCGGGTGAAACATTTTGCCCTCGACGCCGCTCAACGTGAGGATCGGCAGATAGACGACCATGATGATTAACGCGCCGAAGAAGCTGGGGCGGACGACTTCCTTGGTGGCGTCGCGCACAACCTCGAATCGCTCCGGGCGCGTCAGCAGGCGTTTGAGTTTGTGCTGTTCGTCGCCGAGCCGACGGATGCAGTTTTCCACAATGATGACCGCGCCGTCCACGATGAGGCCGAAGTCGAGCGCACCGAGGCTCATCAGGTTGCCGCTGATTTTTGAACCGACCATTCCCGTGATGGTGAACAGCATCGAAAGCGGAATGACGAGCGCGGTGATGAGCGCGGCGCGCAGGTTGCCGAGCAGAAGAAACAAGATCACCACCACCAGCACTGCGCCTTCAAAGAGATTCAGCTTCACTGTCTCGATGGTCGCGTTGACGAGATCGGTGCGGTTATAGACGGTCTTGGCGACGATTCCCTCCGGCAGCGTCTTGTTGATCTCCGCCATCTTCGCGTGGACGCGCTCGGAAACGGTGCGGCTGTTTTCGCCGATGAGCATGAAGACCGTTCCCAACACGGCTTCGCGTCCGTCCTGCGTCGCTGCGCCGTTGCGGAGTTCTTTGCCGAGAAAAATATCCGCGACATCATCCATGTGAACCGGAACGCCCGCGCGATTGCCGACGACAATTTTCTCGATGTCCGCAATGCCCGCAACCTGGCCGGGGCTGCGGATGAGGTATTGCTCGCCGTTCCGTTCGATGTAGCCCGCACCGATGCTGGCGTTGTTGTCCGCCAGCGCCTTCATCAGGTCGTGAAAGGTCAGACCATAAGCGCGCAGTTTGTCGGGATGCGGCGTGACGTGATATTGCTTCACGAAGCCGCCGATGGAATTGACATCAATCACGCCGGGCACGTTGCGGAGTTGCGGCTTGATGATCCAATCCTGCACGGTGCGCAGGTCGGTGGGCGTGATTTCAGTGCCGTCGGCATTGCGTGCGCCCGGCTCGGATTCCACATCGAACATATAAATTTCCCCGAGGCCCGTGGTGATCGGGCCGGGCGACGGCTCGATGCCCGGCGGCAACTTGCTTTTGACTTCCTGAATGCGTTCGTTGATGAGCTGGCGTGCGAAGTAAATGTCTGTGCCGTCCTTGAACACGACGGTCACCTGCGACAAGCCGTAGCGCGAGAGCGAGCGGGTGTATTCGAGATGCGGCAATCCGCCCAGCGCGGTCTCGATGGGAAACGTGACGCGTTGCTCGGCTTCGAGCGGCGAATAACCAGGCGCTTCGGTGTTGATCTGCACCTGGACGTTGGTGATGTCCGGCACGGCATCAATCGTGAGCCGCTGGTAATTAAACATGCCCAGAGCGGCGATGCCGAGCGTGGCGGTGAGAATTAGCCAGCGTTGGCGGATGGAGAAGTTGATGATTCTTTCGAGCATGATTGGTTTTCAGTTAAAGTTTGACGCCGAATTTTCCGAGGGCGAACACGGTCGCGCCGTAGCAGGCCAGCATGGCGACGACGGACGCCGCCAGTGCCGGATAAAAGTTCACGCCGCGCTTCAGCAGGACGGGCAGCACGACGAACAACACGAGCGACGGAAGCACGAACCAGAAAATGCTCATCGAGAGCGCGGCAATTTTCTGCGTGTCCCGCGTGTCGTGGTAAAGCCAGACCATCGCCAGCAGCGACACCAGCGGCAACGAGGCCAGCAGCCCGCCGAGGAATGAACTGCGTTTGCCGATTTCCGAAACGGCGACGAGCAACGCCGCTGACAGGGCAAATTTGATGATGGTGTAGGTCATACGCGATTTCTCCTTCAATGGTCGTGGGACGCGCCGGATTTCAGGATGTCGGCTTTGATGATGAAACTGTTTTCGGTGGCGTATTTCTGGCCCGGCTTCAAACCGGACAACACTTCCACCCATTCGCTGTCGCGGCGGCCCAGTTCCAAAATCGCGATCTCGAACATGCCGCCGTCCTGCATGAAGACCACTTCCCAATCGCGGAAGGTTTGGAGCGCGCTAGCCTTCACCGCCACCGGCACTTCCGCTTCCTCCGCGATGATTTCGCCGGTGACGAACAATCCCGGACGCCACGCTCCCGTCGGATTCGGCAACTCCACGCGCGCCAGCATCGTTTGCGTATCTTCCGCGCCAAACGGCGAGATGTAGCTTACCGCGCCCGTTGCGTTGGTCAGGCCTTCACTTGCAAAGATGGTCACGGCCTCGCCGATCTTGAGCTTATCGAAATCTTTCCGGTAAACGTTCAAATCCACCCAGACCGTGCCGAGGTCGGCCACGGTGTAGATCAACTCGCCTTCCTTCACGAACTCGCCGGTCGTGACGTGTTTTTGAATGACCGTTCCGGCGATGGATGATTTCACTTCATAGGTCTGCAAACTCTCGTTGCTCTCAACGACAGCTAACACCTCATCCTTGGCCACCGCATCACCCAGACGTTTGCGAACTTGCTTCACGACGCCCGGATAGCGGGGGATGACGTGGGTCATGTGGTCTTCATTGGGCACGACGCGACCATTGACCTTGAGCGCAGTCTTGATTTTGGCCGGGCCGGAGGTTTCGATGACGATGCCGGAATTCTTCACGGCTTCGGGCGACATCGTCGTGCGGCCTTCATACGAATCGTATTCCCAGCGCGATGTTTTCCCACCGCGCCCGGCGCTGACCTTCACATCGAACGAGTGCGGTTCGACAACTTCCATGTCGCCCAGCAAATAATCCTCGCGCTTCGTAAAACCGATCTTGTCCACGCGCCCGCCGAAGCGGTGCAGTTCAATCGTCACCTTCGCCGCGCTGGGATCAATGAGCTTGCCCTTCTCGTAAAGGAACACGCGGAACTCCGGCGGCACGCCGCGCTCGAAGATCGTGACCTCCGTGGCAAAATCGCCGTCGTTCAAGAGGCGTCCACCGTGTGGCCCTTTGGCGGCTTCGGCGGCGGGCGCGTCGTGGTCGCCGTGGTCGTCGTGAGCGTGGCCGTGGTCGTCATGGGAATGGGGCTTGGAAGATTTAAGCGCCAGCAGCGTGAGTCCGGCAGTGTTCTACGTCAAGGACTGGTAAGACGACGGCACGGGCACTCTGTCGCTG
>JANPGI010000010.1:0-2021 GCA_031423875.1 Verrucomicrobiota bacterium
CCAGATGCAGTTGATGGTGATGAACATCCAGGCGTTCGACAAAAGCAGCACCGTCATCCAGAACACGAAAGACCAGATGAACGGGCGCAGGCCGATTGAGTTTATCCAGCACGCGCGGCCCGTGGTGGTCGTGGACGAGCCGCAGAATCTGGCGACGGAGTTGCGGACGAAAGCCATCGAGAGTTTGAACCCGCTTTGCACGTTGCGTTATTCGGCGACGCACAAGGATTACTTCAACCTGGTCTATCGGCTCGATCCGGTGAAAGCGTACGACCTTCGGCTGGTGAAACGCATCGAAGTGGATTCCGTCGTGGACGGCGGCGATTTCAACCAGCCGTACATCGCGGTGAAGTCCATCACCGCGACGAAGACCCGCATCTCGGCCAAGCTGGAGATTGATGTCGAGGGCGCGAGCGGTTGCAAACGCAAGACGGTGACGGTGACGCAGGAGAGTGACTTGTTTGTGCTGTCCGGCGAACGCGAGAATTATCGCGGCTACGAGGTGGACTTGATTGATGCGGGCAACCAATACCTTCAGTTCAAGAACGGCGTGAGTCTGGCGGCAGGCATTACGCACGGCGGGCGGACGGATGAGGTGTTGAAGATTCAGGTGCGCGAAACCATCCGTGAACACTTCGAGAAGGAATTGCGCATCGCGCAGTTGCCGCCGGATCAGCGCATGAAGGTGCTGTCACTGTTCTTCGTGGATCGCGTGGCGCACTACGCGGAGGCGGATGGAAAGTTCCGGCGATGGTTTGTGGAGTTGTATGGGGAGCTTTCCAAACAGCCGCGCTATGCTGCGCTGAATCCGCTACCGGTCGAGACGGTTCACAATGGCTACTTCGCGGAAGATAAAGGCAAGGCGAAGGACACCACGGGTTCAACGAAGGCGGATGACGAGGCTTACAATCTCATCATGCGCGACAAGGAGCGGTTGCTTTCGATCACCGAACCGTTGCGATTCATCTTCAGCCACTCGGCGCTGCGCGAAGGCTGGGATAATCCCAACGTCTTCCAGATTTGCACGCTGCGCGAGATCAGCACCGAGCGCGAGCGACGGCAGACCATCGGGCGCGGCCTGCGGCTGCCCGTGCGGGAGAATGGCGAGCGGTGTTTTGACCCACTAATCAACAAGCTGACAGTGGTGGCGAGCGAGAGCTTCAAGGAGTTCGCCAAGAATTTGCAGGACGAGATGCAGAAGGAGTGCGGTGTCAATTTCGAGAATCGCATCTTGAACAAACGTGAACGGCGCAAGGGCGTCTTGAAGAAGCAGCGGTTGCTCGACCCGGACTTTCAGGTGCTTTGGGACAAGATCAAACTCAAGACGCGCTATGCGGTGAAGTTCAACACGGCCGAGTTGATCGCGCGTTCCGCCGGAGAACTAGCCGGGATGCCGGAAATCAAAGCGCCGTTCATCCGCCGGGAGAAGCACGAGGTTTTCATGACGCGGGCGGAAGGTGTATTCGGTGAGGAGCGTTCCGCCCAAACCATTCGCGCACCAGAATACAGCGCGCCGATTCCCGACCTGCTCGGCTACCTCCAACGCGAGACGGAACTGACCCGCCCGACGCTGGCCGAGATTTTGCAGAAGTCCAACCGGCTCGACGAAGTGACGCGTAACCCGCAACAATTCCTGGAGCACGCCGTCGCCGCTGTTCAGAAGTCACTGCATGACTTGATGGTCCAGGGCATCGAGTATGAGCGCATCGCCGACGCCGAGTGGGAGATGCACCGGTTGGAAAGCGAGGAACTCGAAAGCTACGTCTCACGGCTGTTGGAAGTGCAGCACAGTATTTACGATGTGGTCGAATACGAGTCGAAGGTAGAGTATGAATTTGCCAAGGCGTTGGACGGACGGCCGGAAATCAAATTGTTCTTCAAGTTGCCCGATTGGTTCAAAATTGAAACGCCGCTGGGCACGTACAATCCCGACTGGGCAATTGTGAAGCATGATGACCACACACTCTACCTCGTGAGGGAAACCAAGGGCACCAAAGACTTTCTGAAGCTCCGCACCACCG
>JANPGI010000011.1:0-2788 GCA_031423875.1 Verrucomicrobiota bacterium
CGATCGATGCGGAGATCCGACAAGATGCGCGGCATCACGTCGCCGGCGCGCCTGGCGGTTTTCGCCCGCGCGACCTCGACCGGGGCCAGGTCAATTCCGCGCCACTCGGCGAGGACATTCTGGCGCGCGGTCGCCTTGCGCGGACCGCGTTTGTAATTGGTAAAATTGGGTTGCACGAATCGGTTCGATCAACTTCCCGAAACATTGAATCACGTCTTGGGATGTTCATCCAGCACAAGAACACCGTGCGGCGGCAGATCGTATGTGCCGGTGAAAGTTCGCGCCGTGAGGAAATCGTGCATCGGTTTGTAAAACTGGATGCGAACCGGCGTGGCCTGATGGTTGAGCAGGAAGAAAATCTTCCCGTCGTCCGTCTGGCGCATGCTTACCTCCACGTTGTCCGGCACTTTGAGCAGCGGATGCAGATTGCACAACTGCCGCAGCCATACGGCGAGATCGTTGTAGAAATTCTGCTGGCTCATCGTGCCGATGTAGATCGCCTTGCCGAGACCGAACGTGTTCAGCGTCATCGCCGGTTTGCCCGCGTAAAAATCCTTCGCATACGTGGCGAGTATCTGGCAACCCTTCGCCTCGATGATGTCGCACCACAGCCGCGCAGAATGGAGATGTGTGGTGGGGAACGAACCTTTGAACGTGAGATGATTATCCTCGCCCGGCGGCAACGCATCGAACTCCAGCACCTCCATGCCGAATAGGTCGGTCATGTTGTGCGGGTAGCCCGTGTCCGGCGCGATGTGATGTTCGTCCACGAGTCCCGTGTTGAACGTGCTGACGAGCGTGCCGCCGTTCTGCACGAACAGTTTCAACCGATCCGTGTCGCCCGCTGAAAGCATGTGCAGCGACGGCGCGAACACGAGGCGATACTTGGACAAGTCTTCCGTGGGCCGCGCGAAGTCCACCGGGATATTTTTATCATGCAGCGCGTTGTAGATGAGTTGGACGTGTTCGCGCAGGCTGAAATGTTTGTTCGGCTGGTTCGGCTGTTGCAATGCCCAATCGTTGTCGTGCGTGTAAAGGATGCAGACTTCCGGCGAGACTTTTGAGTTTTTCAGCGCGGGCGCGAGCATCTTCAACTCTTCGCCGATCTGGGAAATCTCTTTATAGACGCGGGAGTCCTTGCGGAGATGATGCGGCATGACTGCGCCGTGGAATTTCTCCGAGCCGATGCGCGGTTGACGCCAACGGAAGAACAACACAGCCGATGCACCGCGCGAGAAGAGTTGATACGTGAACAGCCGCAACTGTCCCGGACGAATGATGGAGTTCACTTCCTGCCACGAGACATTGCCCGCCTTTTGTTCCATCACCCAGAAGCCGTTGTCGCCGTCCGGGGTGCGGACGTCCGTCTTCTTCAGCGAGCGCAGCATATCAATCTCACACGCGATCTCGGCAGACTTGGGCTTGATGGCGGAGGTGCTTTCGATGGAGACGAAATCTATGACGTCCGCGAGGTCGAAGTGATCGAAGCGATGCCGCAGCGCGCGGAGATTCGTGGTGACGGGCGCGTTCGGCGTCGTTTCACGCAAGATGTCCGCCTGCATCCGCACGAACGCCACGATGGTGTCGCTGCAAAAGCGGCACCAATCCACGACGAGTGCGGGATTGTGTTGCGTCGGCGCGGCCATCGGCATGGGAACATGGCTCCAGTCCGTGACTGTTTGACCCCAATGCCGCAGACCTAGCTTGTCGTTGAGATTTTGGATGGCTTTGTATTTTAATTTGAGCCAGTTCTGCCATTCGAGACGCGACCCTTCGTTGAACGACGCTTCCGTGAAGTGGCTGCCGATGCCGTTATCAATCTGCCATGCGATCAATTGCGGATGATCACCAAGTGCCTTGGCCATCGCTTCGACGACACGCTTGGAATGATTCCAATACACATCGCTGTTCAAGCAAACCGCGCGGCGCGTGCCTTCGTGTTTCAACAACCCACGATCATCAACCGGTAAAATTTCGGGATGCTTCTTGGCTAACCAAAGCGGCGGTGAGGCGGTGGGCGTGGCGAGAACCACCTGCAATCCCGCTTTGCCCATCACATCCATCACGCGGCGCAACCACGCGAAGTCAAACTTCCCATCCTCCGGCTCGCAAAGACTCCAGGAAAATTCTGCGATGCGGACGACGTTGAACCCGGCTGCGGCCATGAGTTCCGCGTCAATTTGCCATTGGGCTTCAGGGTTCTCGGGAGTTCCAGCGTAAGGGAAGACCCACTGTTCAGGATGATAATCAACGCCGAAATACATAGGTCAGGTTTGTTGTTGGATTGTTGGGGTTGCCGTTGGCTTGAACTTAACGCCGTGCGCGTTCCCGCTGCAATGGAAAAGTTCGCTTTGATGCCAACACGCATTTCACGACCCATGTCTGAAATGTAACGCGTCCAAAATCGTCCACGCCGTCGAGCCAGCCTGAAAAAAAACGAAACGAGGACAGGCAAACGATCCATCCGACACGGGTTCGCGCGACGACGATTCCTAGCAGGCTAGTTTTCCACTGGCACGAAGAGTTTGCGGTTGCTGTCGTTCTGCGGGTCGTCAGGGCGGGGATAATCGCGCCAGAGCCAGCGGAGCATTTCGGGGAGCATCGCGCCGCCTTGCTTGTTCGAGTGGGTGCCGATGCCCCAGCAATAATTCACGTCGTAGCCCTTGTCGGTGAGTGCGGCGACCATGAGCCGGTTCTGCGCGTGCCAGTCCCGTTTCAAATCGTAGGTGTTCGTGCCGCGTCGGCGTCCGCGATTGTCATTCAGGCCGTCTTGCAGAAAAATGCGGAG
>JANPGI010000012.1:0-1682 GCA_031423875.1 Verrucomicrobiota bacterium
CCTGCAAATCCGCGCCTTCGCCGAGATAGCCCATGATGTAGAGCTTGCCGTTGGCGATGACGGGCGTGGATTGGCCGGGGAAGTCCGTGCGCCAGAGCGGATTCTTGGGATCAACCTTGTCAGGCAGACCGGTCTCGCGCGACATGCCGACCTGATCCGGCCCGCGCCAACTGAGCCAGCCGGTGACGGGCGCGGCGGAAGCAAGCGGCGCAAGGGCCGCGCTGAGAAGCAGGCAACCGGCGGCACTGACAGCAAAGAGATTCTTCATGGCAATAATGGCAATCCTACAAAAACGGTTTTGACGTTGCGAGTGTTGTTCGTGTTCAAGTTGCTGGCAAATGGAATGTGCGGTGGCGCACTAGAACAAACGGACGAGGGGGGACGGTGGGCAAGGTGCGGCGATTCAAGCCGGGAAGCATTAGTTAATGCTTCCGTCGCTTTTGCTCGAATGCTCCGCCTGAAATTGATCGGACGCTTTGACTGCTGTTCTTTGTCTCTTTCAATTTTGGCTTAAAAGCCCAGTTGTGCTGGGGCCAATCAAGATATGACTTGGGCAGCAACCCGCTCGTCACACACATTCGTATCCAGCCTCGTTGCTTTGCCGCTTTCAAAAGGTATTCCGCCCACTGTTGGCTTGCGGAGTCGTTCTCTGGATATTTCTGCCATTCGGCATCGTTCAGTTCTAGAACCTGCACGACGTTCTGAAGTGTAGCAGTATCAGGAACACCTTTTCCTCCAAGTGCGCGTCGGAATTTTTCAACTGCTTCAGCTAAAGTCACAAATTAAGTTGTTCGTCATTGCCAAATCTTACGCCAAAAAGTTGAGAGCAGTTCTTTTCATTGCACTCAGCGCTTTCGGGCTTTGGGCTTGGCATCGTCATATTTCACATGGAAGCCGATCTCGCGTTTCGGCCTGGCTGGCGGCGACATTAGCTGGCGGATGGCGTCGAACACAACTTTGAACTGGGCATCGTATTTCTGCTCCAAGGATTCCAGCTTGCGGGCGAGTTCCGCGTTGGACGAGAGCAACTGGCGCAATCGCACAAAGGCCCGCACCACTAGCACGCTGGTCTGCGCCGCGCGTTCGCTGTTCAAGACGTTCGCCAGCATCAACGCGCCGTGCTCGGTGAAGGCGTAGGGTAGATGCGGGGAGAACTTGAGTCGTATGAGGTGGTCACAATTTGTGACCACCTCAGATTTCTCAGCTTCGGTAAGCTGAAACATGAAATCGGTTGGAAATCGCGTGGTATTGCGTTTGACCGCCTGATTCAACGCCTTTGTTTCGACGCCGTAAATTTCAGCCAGATCACTGTCGAGCATCACTTTCTCGCCACGAAGCAGCAGAATGGAACGCTCAATCCTCTCGATGGGAACAACATTTCCGATGGTGGACATGCGGGGGGTTTATCAAAGGTGGTCACAAATTGCGATTGCGTTTTTCGTGTTTCACGACAGAGGGATATAGTGACGAAAACTTATTCCCCCGGGGGGATTGTTTTTTCTTTTTACCTTGTCCACTCTTCCGCTCGTGAACGCTCCTATCAACTTCGACGAAACCACGGTTTGCCGCCTCGACACCCAACGCAAAGTCATCGAGCCTTGCTCCATCGTCATCTTTGGCGCAAGCGGCGATCTCACCGCGCGCAAGCTCATCCCCGCGCTGTATCACCTCTTCAAGGACAA
>JANPGI010000013.1:0-2843 GCA_031423875.1 Verrucomicrobiota bacterium
TTCGGCCACAAACGCAGCGGCAATGTCGCTCTGCTGAAAACACTCGGCGCGGAACTTGGATTCAAAGTTCACGGTCATGCCGCCGTCGCGCTTGATGGTCAGACCGTCAGCAGCACGCGCATCCGCGAAGCCATCCGCGCGGATGATTTTGATGCCGCCAGCCAGATGCTTGGCCGCGCCTATTCCGTTGCTGGGAAAATAATCCACGGCGATCAACTCGGCCATAAACTCGGCTTCCCCACCGCGAACCTCGACACCACCGGGATGATTCTTCCGACGAACGGCGTCTATGCAGCACAAGCCACCGTCAGCGGACACACACACCGCGCCGTGCTGAATATCGGCTGCCGCCCAACTGTGGCGAATCCCACACCTCACATTCGTGTGGAAGTTCATCTGCTGGATTTCTCGGGCGACATCTATGGTCAGGAATTGGAGATCGTCTTCGCTGGAAAACTGCGCGATGAACAAAAATTTTCCTCCCTCGATGCGCTGCGCGAGCAAATCCAACGAGACATCACCGCCGCCCGAAAACTGTTCTGACGGAGCGCGGCTGTGTCGCCCTCGACCAGCCGCAGCACGCGGGAAGCAGGCGGATGAGTTTTCCTACAATACCACTCGTTGCCAAGCTGCTGCGGCTGGTCTCCGACACAGCCGCGCTCCGCTTACTGGCCCGATTACGCATCTTGAAGGCACGCCTCTGAAAACTTTCTACGAACATTTTCCCACCCCGTCTGTCCATAGATTCAGGGGCGCAAGCTTCAACCGATGCTTGCGCACGGCTATCTGAAAAACAACAATGACCGGGCAGAATGGAAAGCTTGTCGTATGAAATCAGTTCTCCGCCACGCACCCGGCGCAGTTTGAAGCTGCTCCGGTGGGCGGCTGTTTTGTTCTTCGTCGGGATCGCCGTTGCTCACGCCGCCGGATTCAAAGCCTCACTGGACAGGGATTCCGTCATCGTTGGAGAGAACGTCACGCTCACGCTCACGTTCGACGACGCGCAACTTTCCGGCACGCCCAATCTTCCTGCGATCCCCGGATTGCAAGTTGTCGGCACAACTTCCAGCCAGCAGAGCACACTCGTGAATGGCAAGATGAACACCGTCCAATCCTTCATTTTCACGCTCGCTGCCAATCAACCCGGTGACATCACCATTCCTGCATTGCAGATGAATCTGAACGGCCAACGCGTATCTAGCGCGCCCGTGAAGTTGAAAGTCCTCCGCGAAGACCCCGCTTCTCCTCCGCCCTCGCTTGCCACCAACATGGCTTTCCTCTGGCTCGTGCTTCCTAAAAAGGAACTCTACGTCGGCGAGGCGGTCGTAGGTGAATTGCGTCTGTATCTGCGCCAGGAAGTCGGCAACATCAGTAACCCACAGATTCCACCGCTGACAGGCGACGGATTCATTCTTGGCAAATTCAATCAAGGCCAGCAATTCAAACGTAACGTAGGCAACGCCTCCTTTACCGTCATCCCGATGCCGTTCGCCGCCACGGCCATCAAAACGGGCCCACTCACCATCGGTCCGGTGAACGGCAGCGTGATATTGCTCGGCGGGCGACCGGATTTCTTCGGCAACTATTCGCAGCGCGCCCAAGCAACGCTCAACGTCGAAGCGCAAACATTCCAATCACTCCCGTTGCCCGTGGAAAATATTCCGCCGTTGTTCACCGGTGCCGTCGGCAATTACACTATGACCGCATCCGTCGGCCCCACCAATGTCGCCACCGGCGATCCCATCACGGTGCGCGTGCAGATTTCCGGGCGCGGCGCACTGGACGCCATCACTCTGCCGCAGGATAAAACATGGGACGGCTTCAAAGCGTATCCGCCCACATCTTCCGTCGAGATTTCCGATCAGTTCGGATTTCAAGGCACGAAAACATTCGAACAAATCCTCTCGCCGGAAAACTCAGATGTCCGCGAACTGCCTGCATTCTCGTTCTCCTATTTTGATCCCGACGTGAAACAGTTCCGCACACTCACACATCCGGCCACCAAACTCATCGTGCGCCCCGGTGGAACTTCCGCCGCACCTGTCATCACGGCGAGAAGCAACGGCAATTCCACCGAGACTCCTCCTCCGCAACAAGACATCGTGCCCATCAAGCAACGACTCGGCGCGCTCTCGAAAACATTCGCCCCACTGATCACGCAGCCGGTTTTCATCGCTGTTCAAGCCACGCCGCTGCTCGCCTTCCTCGCCGCATTTATCTGGAGAAAACGAGCCGACTCGTTCGCGAACAATCCGCGACTCCGCCGCCAGCGTCAGGTTGAAGCAACCATCCGCGCCGGCATGGGAAACATCCGACAACTCGCCGCACAAAATAAATCCGATGAGTTCTTCGCCGAACTCGTGCATCTATTGCAAGAGAAGCTCGGCGAACGGCTGGACACATCCGCTTCGGGCATCACCGAAGCCGTGATTGATGAAAAGCTCCGCCCGCGCGGCATTCCAGATTCGACGCTCACCGAACTGCACGAACTGTTTCAAGCGTGCAATCTGGCCCGCTACGCACCCGTCAAATCCTCCCACGAACTTGCGGCCATCATTCCCCGGCTCGAAAACGCCCTGAAAAAACTTGATGAGGTGAAGGCGTGAATATCAGACGCGAAGAAACCAAGCGATGGCGTGCCGTGCTCCCTCTCCCCTTCGGAAGGGGAGAGGGCCGGGGTGAGGGGCAGAACCGTGGAAACTATTCCGGTTGCCGAACCTTGCTGGGCTGGTTCAAAAGCGTGTTCGTGGGCCATCACGTCCATCACGCCTTTGCCCACCCCCCCAAAACCACAACCCCTACGAAGGGGGGAGGGGAGCCGCATTTTACGCCAGTAAAAATGT
>JANPGI010000014.1:0-11439 GCA_031423875.1 Verrucomicrobiota bacterium
GCGATAACGCTTTACGAAGCGTTCAAATCCCGAGTTGCACTTGATCTCGGCAAGCCACCTCAAACCGGAGAGTTCGGCGCAGACATGCAAGTGACTCTGCTCAACGACGGCCCGGTGACGATCGTCATTGATTCCAAGGCGAGGGAGTAGTGATGGCTGGTTGAGGCATTTCTAGAACGGAAGCACCAACATCCAAGCACCAAGCTCCAGAGAAACTCCAAACCTCAACATCCAAACAAAATTGCCAACACGCGTGATTGTTGAAGTTTGGTGCTTGGAGCTTTTTTACACACCCGACACCGTTCTTGCCGTAAGCCTGCCTCGCCCTATACTGACGCACTGTGGTTGAGACCAAGAAACAACGCGTGATTTGCGGCATGAGCGGAGGAGTGGATTCCTCGGCCACAGCGGCGCTTTTACAGGAGCAAGGTTTCGACGTCGTCGGCATCACGCTGAAACTCTGGCCGCAGGATTGTGTGAATCGCGCGGAGGACAAGTGCTGCGGGCCACAAGCCGTCACGGATGCGCGTTCGGTTTGTCATAAGCTGGGGATTCCCTACTACCTCATTGACGAGTCGGCGGAATTCCAGAAGCACGTCATCCAATACTTCGCGGACGAATACAAGGCCGGGCGCACGCCCAATCCGTGCGTGATGTGCAATCAGAATCTCAAGTTCGGGCGGCTCATTGATCGCGCGAATCAACTCGGCGCGGACTTCATCGCCACCGGACATTTCGCGCGCATAGAAAAAGTTAGTAGCAGCCGACGTGAGTCGGCTCATTCTGAATCCGCTGCTACGAGATACTTGCTTAAACGCGGGAAGGATTTGCGCAAGGATCAAAGTTATTTCCTCTTTTCGTTGCGTCAGGATCAGCTCGCCCGCGCCCTGTTCCCGCTCGGTGAAAAGACCAAGAGCGATACGCGCGAAGTGGCGCGGCATTGCAATCTCAAGACTGCGGACAAGGAGGAGAGCATGGAAATCTGTTTCGTGCCGGACAATAACTACGGCGGCTTTCTCCAGTCGGCGAACCTCGTGCAGAAACATCGGGGCGAGATCGTGAATCTCCACGGCCATGTTCTCGGTCATCATGACGGCATCGAGTTTTACACCATCGGCCAGCGCAAAGGTCTTGGTCTTTCCACGCCGCAACCGCTCTACGTGATCGAACTGGACGCGGAGAATAATCGCGTGGTGGTGGGTGATGACACGGCGTTGGATCGCGACGAGTTCACCGTGCAGAACTGCAACTGGATTCCGTGGGAGAATCCGCCCGCGAGCATCGAGGTGACGGCGAAAATCCGCTACAACCATCCCGGTACACCAGCCACTGTCACGCCGCTGGAACAAGGCCGCGCCAGAGTGAAGCTACACATCCCGCAACGCGCTGTCACGCCGGGGCAAGCATCAGTCTTCTACCAAGACGATCTGGTGGTAGGTGGCGGCTGGATCACGCGATGAAACAGGTTGCAAACTCGCACACCCATTTTCGCAGCGGCTTCGGCGTTGACATTGAGCGCTATTTCGCTACCGTCTCGCCCCTAATTTTGATTTAGAAACGATTTATGCCGAATACAAAGTCAGCCGAAAAAAGAATGCGCAGCAGCGCACGCAAACAATTGCACAATCGCTCCATCAATTCCCGCCTGCGCCGCGTGGAAAAAGGATTCCGCGACACGATCATCGCTGGAAAAAAAGCTGATGCGAGCAAGTCTTTGTCAGACACGCTCTCCACGATTGACAAGGCCGTCAAATCTGGCGTCATCACCCGCGCCACGGCGAACCGTAAGAAATCCCGCCTGACGATCGCGCTCAACCGCGCGAAATAAGCCGGAGCAAAACACATTCAAGAAAGGGCGCGCTCGTCGCGCCCTTTTTCTTTGCGGCATTGCGAATCAGTTGGATTGCTAGGGCGCGTCACTCCGTGCGTGCCGGGTTTGGACAGACAGACGGCGGCGCGCACGGAGTGACGCGCCCTACCTTGCCATAGAAAAATTGTTCGTAACGGCCTTACTTCACCGGAAAAATAGCCGCGATTTCATCAGCCCCATCTTCCCGAATCGAAACTTCAACCCCGTCGAGAGACAACCAAAGCCGTATTTAACGCTCCGGCTAAAATTAATCGAAGACGCCTCGGCGAAATACTTCGTCGGGCAACTCACCTCGCCGATGGTGAATCCGTGCCAGACGATCTGCGCCAGCATCTCGTTGTCGAACACGAAGTCGTCCGAGTTCGCGCTCAAATCGAGCTTCTCCAAAATCTCCCGCGAGAACGCGCGATAGCCCGTGTGATACTCCGAAAGTTTTGCGCCGATCATCACGTTCTCCACAAACGTCAGCCAGCGATTCGCCACGTATTTCCACAACGGCATTCCGCCCTTGAGCGAATAACCACCAAGAATGCGACTGCCCAGCACGCACGGGTGAAGCCCATTGGCGATCATCGAAACCAGTGCGGGCAACAGCAGCGGCGTGTACTGATAATCAGGATGAATCATCACCACGATGTCTGCGCCCGCTTCCAACGCGAGACGGTAACACGTCTTTTGATTCCCGCCGTAACCAGTGTTCTTCTCGTGGACATGCACCTGAACACCTTCGAGTCCGCGCGCCACGCTCACCGTGTCATCGCGGCTCCGGTCATCCACGAGGATGATGTGATCCACGATCTGCTGATCACGCACTTCGTCGTAAGTCTGGCGCAAAGTTTTCGCCGCATTATAGGCTGGCATGACAACGACCACTTTTTTTCCGCGATACATGGGCGACAAAGTGCCGGGAGTCGCGCGCGGAATCAAATCCAACCTTGCGGGACATCGCCACTGCGTTATCCTGCCCGCGTTGAAAAAGGCGAACCCAACTCCTGCCGAGAAAGTTCCCGACGCTTGTTGCGCCGACGTGGAGACCTGCCCTCTTTCGACCGTTGAGGCGGGCACGACGGTTTGCATCAAGCATCTGGCCGTGCAACCTGACGTGGTGAATCGCCTCCGCGAAATGGGCTTGGGCGAGGAACAACGCATCCGCCTCATCAGCCGCCATCCGAGTTTGATCTGTCAGGTCTGCAATGCGCGCGTCGCCCTGAGCGAAGACCTGGCCAAAGCCATCCTCGTTGAACCGCTGCGCAAAGCCAGCTAACCGCATGTCTTCCGCCCTCCAACCGCTGACTTCTGTCGCCTTGGGCGCAACGGTGACCGTCGCCGAAATCAATCTCCCGCCTGCCAGCCGACCGCGCCTCATGGAAATGGGCCTGCTCGTCGGCACCAAAGTTGAACTCGTGCGCTTTGCACCGATGGGCGACCCGGTGGAAATCAAAGTGCGCGGCTACAATCTGACGCTGCGTAAAAGCGAGGCAGAACAAATCCTCGTGCGGCTCGCCAACTAACGACCCAAGCTCAACGCACGATTAGGCTACACTGTTTGGAAGTATTGCATCTCTCACCTGCTGCGAAACAAAAATCTTGCTACCAACTGGCAAGTCCTCCGTCTTCCTGTTCAGTAATAGCGTCACAACCCGCCACCTCTTGTCGATAGAAGCTTTCGGGTCGAGCAAACGGTAGTGAGACATGCTGAACTGAGCCGTAGCCTCATACTGCTGCCCGTCGGGTTTCGTGACAGTGACAGTATCCGTTCGATCCCTCCAGCCATCCGGCACTGAAAAATCGGGGATGACGACAACTCCTCGTCCCTCAATTAGGAAGCAGTCCTCAACGCTGAGCAGTTCGACGTAGTTCACGTGTCATCAAGCCACTCGTCCGGTGTAAGTTCAAGGCTTTTTCTGTATCAACGAGTTCGTTGCTACAATCCCAACTTGCCCCGCTCTTTTCCCGTCACTAGCCTGTAGCTGTATTGAAACAGTCTGAGAACAATAGCGGCGACACCAAGTCGCAGTCCGCCTACGTCGCCCTGACCGGCAATCCTAATTGCGGCAAGACGACGTTGTTCAATGCGCTCACCGGGTTGCGCGCCAAGGTCGGCAATTACGCGGGTGTCACTGTCGAACGCAAGGAAGGCAAACTCACTGGTATCGAAACGAAGGCGGACATCCGCGTGCTCGATCTGCCCGGCACTTATAGCCTCAGCCCCAACTCGCTTGATGAACAGGTTTCGCGCGATGTGTTGTTGAACCGTTTGCCAGAATTGCCGTCGCCCAATCTCATCGTTGTGGTCGTGGACGCGTCGAACCTGCAACGCAATCTTTACTACGCCACGCAGGTCATCGAGCTAGGTCATCCCACAATCCTCGCGTTGAACATGGTGGATGTGGCTGAGACAAACGGTCAGGCGATCAATTCCTTCAAGCTCGCCGAACTGCTCGGCGTGCCGGTGCTGCCCATCGTCGCCAGCACGGGTGAAGGTTTGCCGCAGTTGCGAGAAAAAATTGTGGTGATGGCGACGGCCACACACGAGATGAAGCCGCGTTTGTTCTGCCAGTTGCCCGGATTGTTTCGCATCGAAGCGACCGGCTTGGCGGACTTGCTCGCGAAAACTTATCAAGAGCGCCAGCTTCAAGCGACCGCCGAAGCATTGTTGATTCTCAGCAATGAAAAAGCTCTCGCCTCTTCCTCCACGCATTATCCGCAAGTGATTCAAGACGCCGTTGCCGCCGCGCGCAAACGTCTCGATGCTGCGAATGTGGATTGGCGCGGCGCTCCGATTGAATGGCGTTATGCCCGCGTTGCGGAAATCCAGCAAGCCACCACCACGGAACTGTCACCACCGGGTGAAACCTTCAGCGACAAAGCGGATCGTGTCATCACCCATAAACTCTGGGGCACGCTGATCTTCCTCGCGATCATGGCGGTGATGTTTCAAAGCATTTTCACCTTCGCCGAATATCCGATGACGTGGCTGGAGAGCGGCGTGAAGTGGGCGGGCGACCACGTCGCGGCAGCGATGCCGCCGGGTGATTTGCGCGATCTGCTCGTCAACGGCGTCATCGCAGGTGTCGGTGCTGTCGTCGTATTTCTGCCGCAAATCCTGATGCTGTTCCTCTTCATCGGCCTGCTGGAAGACACAGGCTATATGTCGCGCGCGGCGTTCTTGATGGATCGGCTGATGAGCAAGGTCGGCCTTCATGGAAAAAGTTTCATTCCCATGTTGAGTTCGTTCGCGTGCGCGATTCCCGGCATCATGGCCACGCGCACGATTGAAAACAGGAAAGACCGGCTCGTCACAATCCTCGTCGCGCCGCTGATGAGTTGTTCCGCGCGCCTGCCGGTTTATACGCTGCTCATCGCCGCGTGCATCCCAGATAAACGTGTGTTCGGCTTCTTTAAGCTCGGTGGGGTGACGATGCTCGGCATGTATCTGCTCGGCATCGTCGTCGCGTTGTTGATGGCTTGGATTTTCAAGAAGACTTTGCTGAAAGGCGAGACGCCGATGCTCATCATGGAGTTGCCACCCTACAAACGCCCCGTCGTGCTAGTCACGCTGCGTCACATGTGGGATCGCTCCAAACAATTCCTGACCCGCGCAGGCACGATAATTCTTGGCATCAACATTTTGCTGTGGTTCCTGGCGACGTATCCCAAGAGCAGCAAACTCGACGCTCAATTCGAAACTCGGCGCGCGGAAATCACGAACTCCTTCAATGCCGTCAGCCTCACCACTGGCACAGGTGAGACTTCAAACCAGTCCGTCGTATTGCAGGAACAGATTGATTCCGTGGATAAGGAAGAAGCGGGCGAAAAACTGCGCCACAGTTTCGCTGGAATGGCAGGACGTGCGATTGAACCCATCATCGCGCCGCTTGGATTTGATTGGAAGATCGGCATCGGCGTGGTCGCGTCGTTCGCGGCGCGCGAAGTTTTTGTCAGCACCATGTCCACCGTCTATAACGTCGGCGAGGTGGATGATGACATGAAGAATCTAAAACAGACGTTGCAGGAACAGCAACGCCCCGACGGCACGCAGGTTTATACCGCGCTAACGGCGGTAACGTTGATGGTCTTTTACGTGTTCGCGATGCAATGCGTCAGCACGGTGGTCGTGGTACGCCGTGAAACCAACTCTTGGAAGTGGCCATTCTTCCAATGGCTCTACATGGGCGCACTGGCGTGGGTGCTGGCGTTTATCACGTATCACGGTGGCAAGATGCTGGGCTGGGGTTAAGATGAGTTCGCTTGTGAAGGTGTGATTGCAACGACCACAAACTCTTCCTACGATGGCCTCAAGATGAAATCCACGCTCGCGCTCCTCCTCTCGACAATCGTCGCCACGACTTCTGCTTTCGCACATGAACCCGTCATGCGCGCCCGCACGGCAGTGAACATTCCCGACGTGCCCGGCTATGTGACGCTGAAATGCGACTTTCACATCCACACTGTTTTCTCCGATGGCTACGTCTGGCCGACCGTGCGCGCTGAGGAGGCGTGGCGCGAAGGCTTGGACGCCATCGCCATCACCGATCACATCGAGTATCAGCCGCACAAGGCCGATGTGAACACGAACCACAACCGCTCCTTCGAGATCGCGCGCGGCAAAGGCAACGACCTCGATCTGCTCGTCATCAAAGGTTCGGAGATCACGCACAAGATGCCGCCCGGCCATCTCAACGCCATCTTCCTCACCAATTCCGCTCCCGTTGCGACATCGGATTGGCGCGAGCAAACCCGCATCGCGCATGAGCAGGGCGCGTTCATCTTCTGGAATCATCCGGGTTGGGACGCTCAACTCAAAAGCAACACCGTCGTGTGGTATGACGAACACACGTGGCTGCGCGAACAAGGTTTCCTGCAAGGCATCGAAGTCGTCAACGCACGCGAGTATTATCCCGAAGCGCATCGCTGGGCCATCGAGAAGAAGCTCACCATGTTGAGCAACTCCGACATCCATCCACCATTGAACATGGAATATCTCGTCCACGAAAACGATCATCGCCCGCTCACTCTGGTATTCGCTACCGAGCGGAGTCAGGCCGCCATCAAAGAAGCGTTGTTCGCCCGGCGCACCGTGGTTTATTCCGGCAACAAACTCATAGGCGAGGAACAATTCCTCAAACCCATCTTCGAGCGATCAATCCGATTCAACAAAACCGCCGTCACGCTCAATGGAAAAGAGAAAACCAATCTCCAGATCAGCAACACATCGGACATTGACTACGAACTGGAACGCGTGGGCGAACTCGACATCCTGACCACGCCCAAGTCGCTCATCATCCCCGGCGGCAAGACCGTCCTGTTTGAGATCAAATCGCCCACTGGCAAAACATTGAATGCGACCCGCCTCGAAGCCACGTATCGCGTGAAAAATCTTCTGATCGGCCCGGACGAATCGCTCGTGGTGAAGCTGCCGCTAGAAGTGAGTGTGGTGAGTTCCAAGGCGGGGAATTGAATCACTCGCCTTTCACTGTCACGCCCAACACATTTGCCACGGCGCGCTCGCGGCCATCGGTCGGTTCGTTCAGAATATTCATAGTGCCAGCAGACTTATCGCGCACTGCCATCACGGAACTGCCGCCGCCATCCAGATTGAACGCGTCCCGGCAACCGAGTCGCAACATCTCCTCAGCCAGTTCATCGTAATTCATCCCGCGCGCCACGCCCGGCTTGCGGCCATCCACGACGAGCAGCACCAGCCGCTTGTTTTTCTTATCAAGTCCCACGGCAGTGCGTGGATGTCGCAACTTGTTCTCATGCGGCACGACGACGCCATTCCTTACCAGCATCGTGTTCCCAGAAATTACCGCGCTCATGTTCGTGCCTGGCGCAGAAACCATTTCGATGTTCACCGCGCCGTCTTTGCGGACAACAAGACATGGCCGCGCGTTCGTGGAAGTTGACCAGACTTTTCCGTCAGTCGCAGCCGCACCGCTTACTTTGCTCCAGATATCTGTGCGATAAGCGGAGTTCGTCCCTTCACCATCATTGACGCCGCGTGCGAGAAAAAAATCTCCATTCACAACCAGATCAAACTTCTCTCGCGCCGCGATGCGCGTGGGCTGCATCAATGTCGTCTGCCATTTGCCCGGCCCGTCTGGATCGTCGCCGCCCGCCGAAACGCGGAGATGCACGCGCGGATTCGCGAGATCAATCTCTGCCACGAATAATCGCGTCGGCGGATTCGTCCGCGTCTCGGAGAAGGTTTTTATGCCAGCGAACGGGTTGTTCGTGCAGGAGGTTTCAGCGATCAGTGAAACGCTGGACAGCTTGAGGAGAGCAATGATTGTAATTCTCACTGTTGCCAACCTGAAAAACATCGAACATCCAACATTCAACGTTGAACATCCATTGGAGCGGCCATCCGTGCGTGTCGGCCATTCGATGTTGGAAGTTGGATGTTGAGTGTTCGATGTTTTCATCTAGCGCGCGAGTTACCTTCCGCCCACTCAGGCGCAGGTGCGACAAACTCCACAATCTGCCTCGTCAGCGGATGGACGAACTTCACGCGCCACGCATGAAGACAGAGCGGCGACGAACCCACCGCGAGAGTCTGCGTCGTGCCGAGTCGGCTGCCGCCGAGATATGCGCCATCACCACAGATCGGATAACCCAGATGTGCGCAGTGGATGCGTATCTGATTCGTACGCCCGGTGAGCGGACGAGCTTCAAGCAAGGTTGTGCCATCCTCGTTGCGTCGCATCACGCGAAACTCTGTGCGCGAGTCCAAGCCGCCTTCGTGATCCACCGTGCGCGAACCCAGCTCACCAGACTCCGCGCTGATGGGCACATCACAGATGAATGTGTCATCCTTCGGCTGACCCTGCACCCGGACGAGATAAATCTTCCGCACCTCACCCCGCGCGAATTGTGGCTGAAGTTTCCCCGCGAAGTGGCGCGTGCGAGTGACAAGGAGCACGCCTGTGGTGTTCGCATCAAGCCGATGCGCGGGAAATGGTCTCTGCGGATGATAAACTTCGTTGAGAATATGTTGCAGCGTGTTGCGATAAAACCGCCCGCCAGCGTGCATCGGCAACGGCGCGGGTTTGTTCAACACGATCAACGACTCGTCTTCGTGCATGATTTCCACGCGACCATTCACGTCTGGCTCAGTCACGTTTGGAAATTTGTGGAGATAACGCTCTCCAGTGCGAACGATCCGGTCAGCACTTACGACTTCGTGCTGCCTCGTCATCACCAGTCCACGCTCGCACTCCGCACGCCAAAACTCAGGCGACAGATGTTTCACCACGGCACAGAGCGCATCGAGCAACCTCTTGCCATCGCACGATTCCGGCACGTTGACGGGTTTGAAATTATCGTAAGGCACACTGCCCGGCAGCGGCGTGACTGCGCGGCGGATAGCTTCATGGCGACGCGTGATCGTCTGAGCCATCTGCTCGGCAGGCGTCTTGAAGCAATACGGACAAGACTGTCCCCGCACATAACGTTCGTCAGTTTGCTCTGTTTCGGTGAGTGGCGTTTGGCAACGGAAACACTGTGTCGAATCCGTCTCCTGCAAACTCGGGTCAAGGCCAACGCGCTGATCGAACACGAAACATTCGCCGTCATAATGCGCGCCGCCGCAGTCCTCGAAGTATTTTAGGATGCCGCCATCGAGTTGGAAGATTTGCTTGAACCCTTGTCCCTCCATGAACGGCCCAGCTTTCTCGCATCGGATGCCGCCGGTGCAGAACATCACGATGGGTTGCTCCTTCAACTCCGGCGAAAGCTTTGCGACAGCAGCGGGGAAATCTCGAAAGGCATCCACGCCAATGGCCAGCGCGTTCTTGAACGTACCCAGCTTCACCTCGTAATCATTGCGCGTGTCGAGCAGCGTCACCGGGCGACCTTCATCCAACCATTGCTTGAGTTCGCGCGCCGCCAGTTTGGGCGAAGTGCGGAGCGCGGGATTGATACCCTCGACACCGAACGCGATGATCTCTCTTTTCAATCGCACCAGCATCTTGCGAAATGGCTGATGATCCGTGACGCTGACCTTCACCTGGAAATCCGCCAACCCCGGCAAGCTGCGAACCTCCGCGAGCAACAGATCAATCTTCTCCTGCTCACCCCCGACAAACAGATTGATGCCCTCGACACTCAGAAGAATCGTGCCCTTCAACTTCCACGCTTTGCAAAGCGAGAGCAGCCGCGTCCGCAACGCACGGATGTCCGGCAGCGTCACGAATTTGTAGCCTGCGATGTTTGAAATCTTGGTCATCGAAAGAGGACGTAGATTATCAGAAGCGATGTCAGACGCCAGCACTTGACTTGATCTTTGCAAACGCTTCGAGCGCGACTTCGCGTGCGATGGCGTGGCTCACGATAGGTTCGGGGTAAGTTTCGCCCAATCGAACGCCGGCCGCGCGTAAAACTTCCGGTGGAGCGTTGTGCGGCTGATGAATCCACTTGTCAGAAAGTTTCGCGAGTTCAGGACACCAACGACGCACGTAATCGCCGCGCGGATCGAATTTTTCTCCCTGGCTCATCGGATTGAACACCCGGAAATACGGCGCAGCGTCCGCACCACAACCCGCAGTCCATTGCCAGCCGAGGGTGTTCTGCGCAAGATCAGCGTCCACCAATGTATCCCAAAACCAGTGCGCACCCTCCTGCCACGTCAGCAGTAAATCCTTTACGAGGAAACTGGCGACGATCATCCGCACGCGGTTGTGCATCCAGCCGGTCGCCCACAACTCGCGCATCCCGGCGTCCACGATGGGATAACCGGTGCGTCCCGTCTGCCAGGCCTTGAGCCAATCGGCGTTTTTCCGCCACGGAAATTTTTTGAAGTCCGGACGCAACGGTTCGGTCGGCGTGTGAGGGAAATGATACAGGAGATGATGGGCGAACTCGCGCCACCCCACCTCGGCGAGAAATTGTGAGCCACGCCATCTCTCCTGCGTCCACCCGCGTTTCTCGGCTGCAGCGCGGAGTCCGTGCCAGACTTGCCGTGGACTGATCTCACCGAAATGTAGGTGCGGTGACAGCCGGGAAGTCCCGATCTTGTCAGGACGATTACGCGTCTCGGAATAGTTCTCGAACGTGTCTGTGAGAAATCGTTTCAACACTGCGCGCGCACCCGCTTCGCCCGGCTGCCACGCCTGTTTGAATCCGCCAGCCCAATTGATCCAGGGTTCAAGCGCGAGCTCCTGAATCGCGAGCGATGCGGGAAAACGAGCAGGCGCAGGAATTGTTTTGGGCGCAGGTAACGGCTCGTCTGGATCGGCTTTGGCGAGGCAATGCTTCCAGAACGGCGTGAAGACTTGGAACGGTTTGCCGCTCTTGTTCTGAATCGTCCACGGTTCATGAATCAATGCGGCGTTGAAACTTTCAGCGATGATCCCCTCGGTCTTGAGCGATTCCTTGATGTGTTTGTCGCGCGCGATGACCGCTGGTTCATAGCGACGATTCCAGAACACCGCGCTCGCGCCCGACTCCTTGAGAACGCTTCGTAGCGTTTCCATTGTCACACCGCGCCGGACGATCAATCGTGAACCCAACTCGCGCAAACTGGCGTCGAAGGCATTGAGCGTTTGATGCAACCACCATTTCGATGC
>JANPGI010000015.1:0-3748 GCA_031423875.1 Verrucomicrobiota bacterium
CAACAGAAGAACTGGTTTGACCCGCCACTACCACCTCGGACGCATCCTTGATTCCATCAGTTCCGCTCGGCTCGCTACGCTCGCCTTCGCTTCACTGATGGAATCAAGGATGGAATTTACAGAAGCAACGCTACAGGACCGACACGTCGCTGGGCGCTCTTACGCAAGACAATAAACCCAACCGTGAGGGTCTAATGTTCCTTCGTTTCTTTAATTCCAAAATACTTATAGTAAGCGAAAATGCATTCGTAATTGCACTGGTGGTTTCACGGGCATTGCCGAGTTTGGCCAGATGTTTGAGGGACACGGTCATCTTTGGCGCTTATTTGTATAGCTCAAATTCATTTGCGTCGCGCGTGAGCAATTTCATCAGTTTCGGATGGATGAAAAGTTTCTCCCTGCCAACGGGCTTTTCTTCCAACACGCCCAGCTTCACCAGTGCTTTCAAGTATCCGGAGGCGGTCTGGCGGACGGCGATTTCTTTTTCCGTGACGTTTTGAATCCGGCAATACGGCAGTTCAAAAATCAGGTCCAGCAATTCGTGGCTGTAAATCTTCGGCGCGGCCTGGCGAACAAAATCCGTCGTGTGTTTTTGCAGTTTTCGCATCGCCGCAATTTTTGCCACCGTCCAGTGCGCGGTCTCCTCGACGCCTTTGAGCATGAACAAAACCCACGCTTCCCACTCGTCGGTTTTCGTCACCTCGCGCAGCAGGCGGTAATAATCCGCTTTGTGCTGGATTATGTAACGGCTCAAATAAAGGATTGGAAGTGTCAACAGACCTTCACCGATGAAAAAGAGGCTGTTCAACACCCGGCCCGTTCGTCCGTTGCCGTCGGTGAATGGGTGGATCGCTTCAAATTGATAATGGGCCACGGCCATGCGGATCAACGGGTCAATCTCCGTTGCCTCGTGCAGAAATTTTTCCCAGTTCGCCAGCAAGGAGCGCAACAAATCTTCCCCGACCGGTGGCGTATAGACGATTTCGCCGGAGGTGCGAGCCAAGGCCGTGCCGGGCACGGTGCGCACGCGCATCGGTTGGTTTTTGATCTGACTGCAAATCTCCTCCGCTGTGCGAGTTGCCAACGGTCGTTTTTGCATTGATTGAAATGCTTCCAGCAACGCCTGCCCGTAACGCAACGCTTCGCGGGTCGCAGCATCGGCGCTTTCGTCCATCTCACGGAATTGAAACAGCCGGTCGGTCGTCGTGATGATGTTTTCGATGGCGGAACTCGCCTGCGCTTCCAGCATCGGCAGAGTTTTGATGAGCACGGTTTGATTCGGGATCAATTCACCGGCTTGCTTCAATTCCGCCAATGCCGAGCGCGACCGGATGCACTGTTTGAGAATCGCCTTCGTTTCAAGGTCCGCTGTTGGCGGCAGCAATGGCAGCGCGTTGAATGGCTGGTCCGGTCGCCAGAGGAGCGACGGCTTGGAGGATTTCCGGTTGCTTGCCACGCCGGAAGAGTATGTCGTCCATTTTAACACGTCAAAGAAATGCGTTAAAAAACGAAACGGTTTTTAACACGTTGCCAAAACGAGTAAGACCTGACGACAGATCGAACATTCCGGTCTGGTTCTATCGTAGAATCAGACGGATTGAGATTTTGCAAATCTCGCCGACGGAATGGAGCGACAACTTGGGCGGAGTGAAGCGGTGGGCCGTTCGGTCGCGTGGGTGGCTTGGGGCAAGCAAGTCGTTTGGCTTACTGGCTGGGCAGTTGGCCGAACGTCTTGCGCGGGGGCGGGTGCATTTCGAGCGACTGAACGAGCCCAGAAGCGGAAACGGAGGCCAAGTCGGAAGCGGAATGGAGGAGGTGAGGTTTGGTCAATTACGCAACTCAAAACCTACCCTGTATTAAATTTCTCTTGCTTGTTCGTATTTGTTCGCTATTGTTCTCTTGCTATGGGAAATGAAGATCAATTGCCGCCGCCTGACATGGTTCTCCAAGCGGCCAAAGACGAGTCACCGCAACGCATCTTGGATGACTACACCGCCGCCATTCACGAGTTGCGCGAAAAGAATTTCACCTTTCGGGAAATTGCTGAATGGTTGAAAAAGTTTGGCTTTAACGTGGATCACAATGCGGTCTGGCGTGCATACGCCAAGACTGTGCCTGACTACGAAGCGCACTTGGAGGCTGAAGCAGATGAGAAATTGGAAAACGAGGAAGCTTACCGCGAGGCCATGTTAAATGGCGAAGTAACGACGGTGATCTCCGCTAGAAAGGAGACGACCGAGCCAGCCGCAACCAGTAAAGACGCTGGACACTCGCGGAAGCAAAACAAAAAGGGGAAACCATCGAAGAAGATCGGACGCAAATGAATGAACAAGCGCAACAGGCAACTGACCGATTGCTTCGTAAGAAGGAGGCAGCTCAAAGACTTGCCTGCTCGACCCGAACGCTAGAGCGCGAAGTGAGTTGTGGTCGCCTTACGCGTGTCAAAGTCCGCGGTGGAGTGCGTTTTCGTGAAAGCCAAATCCAAGCAATTGTCAACAGTGGGGGAATATGATTAACAGAATCTTCAAATCAAAAGGCTCGCGCATTTATCGCTGGCGTTATCGGCTGCGACCTGAAGACGGCAAAATCACCGACATCTCGCTCGGCACTTCAGACAAGCAGGCTGCAAGTAGAATACGTGATGAAAAATTGCGCGAACTGGAACACGAACGGGCGGGCATCATCGCACCGAAAGCCGCTCGTGAGGCCGCGCGATGCAAGCTCGATGATCACTTACAAGATTTCCTCGGCGACATGCGGCGGCGTGGCAAATCCGAAAAGTATCTGGCGAACTTGGAATTCCGTGTTGGCCGGCTAATCACGGAATGCGCTTGGCATTATGCAAAAGATGTCAGCGCTGATTCGTTTCAGACCTGGCTGCGCCGGCAGACCGAACTGAAAGACAAAACCGCCAACGATTATCTGGAAGCGATGCGCTGCTTTCTCAACTGGCTCGTGAAATTCGGTCGTGCCGGCAGCAATCCATTGCTCTCCATCGAGAAAGTGAAAACGAAGGCGGGTCGCGCCCAAGAAATTCGCGCCTTCAGCGACGATGAAATGCTTCGGCTGCTGGCAGTAGCAGACGAACGAAAGCCGATTTACTTGATGGCCGTTCATACCGGCCTGCGCCATTCCGAACTCGCATCGCTAAAGTGGGCTGATGTTCATTTGGATGCAGTCACGCCTTACGTGAAGGTGCGCGCTTCTACCACAAAGAATGGCAAAGCGGCAGAGTTGCGACTGCATCCCGAGTTAGTTGAGACACTGCGCGAGCTAAAATCGTGTGGGGTGTTGGATGATGAGCCTATATTCAAACAGCTTCCTCGCATTGAGCGGTTCCGACGCGACTTGATCAAAGCGAAGATTGCACTGACCGATAGCTTGGGAAAGAAAGCGGTGTTCCACTCGTTACGACACACGCTGGGGACGAATCTGCAACGCGGTGGAGTAGGCAGACGCACGGCGATGGCCTTTATGCGTCACAACGATTCGCGACTCACTGACAAGATTTATACTGACGAAAGCCTGCTTGGAACATGGGGAGCGGTTGACAAGTTACCCAGCTATGCTGCCGGAGCCTCCCAAATAGCCTCCCAAATTTTAGGCGCGGAGGGTCAAAACGTGTCTTCACCTGTCGCAACGAGTGACGGGGGAAAAACTGAAAACGAGTCTGAAAATAAAGGGAATTGTCACGTTTTGACGTTGCCTGTCGCAGGTGGTCAATTTGTTGAAAATGGCGGGAGCGGCG
>JANPGI010000016.1:0-6695 GCA_031423875.1 Verrucomicrobiota bacterium
CTGCCATCAAGGATTGACCACACGCGGCGGACCGCGCGGCATCGGACGTTCCGTCACCAAGGCTGTCGTGAACTCCATCGTGCTGATCGTGTTGTTCGACTACGTCCTCACCCGTCTCCTGTTGAACTGATGAACGACAACGGCATAACCCATCACGGCGTCAGCGTGCAAGTGCGCGGCATCCGGCGCAGCTACGGCGCGCAGGAGGTGCTCAAGGGCATTGACCTGGAAGTGCGTCCCGGCGAAATCTTCGTCATCATGGGCGCGAGCGGCAGCGGCAAGAGCGTGTTGCTCCGCCACATCATCGGACTCGAAGCTCCAGACGCAGGAGAGATTCTCGTGAACGGCGAATCCATTCACTCCACCGATGTCGCCAGCAAATACCGCATGGCACTCGTGTTCCAATCCGGCGCGCTGCTCAACTCTCTCACCGTCGGCGAGAACGTCGGACTTTACCTCAGCGAACACCGGCTCAAGACGCCCGAAGAAATCCGCAAGATCGTCTTCGACAAACTCGAAGTCGTCGGACTTAAAGGCACGGAAGACAAGTTGCCCGGCGAACTTTCCGGCGGCATGAGAAAACGCGCCGCCATCGCCCGCGCTCTGGTCATCGAACCTGAACTCATTTTGTACGACGAACCGACCAGCGAGTTGGATCCGGTTTCCTCCGTCGTCATCGGCGAGGAGATTTATCAACTCAATAAACGCATTGGCGTCACATCGCTCGTCGTTTCGCATGACCGCGATCTCGCATTCGGCATCGCAGATCGCATCGCGGTGATGCACGAGGGCGAGATTGTTGCGCTGGGATCACCCGACGAAGTGAAGCGCAGCCAGCATCCGATAATCCGAAAGTTCATCCACGCAGATTTCAAACGTCAACCCAAAGCCTGAAAGCCTATGAAAAATACAATCGAAACCCGGCTCGGTTACTTCGTATCTATCATCGTCATCGCAGCGGTGTTCATCATGATCATCGTCGGTGGCTTCGAGAAATTTCAAAGCAAGCTCCGCGTCCATGCGCTGTTTGATTCCGCGCAACAACTCAAACCCGGCGACCGCGTCAAACTCGCCGGCGTGGAAGTTGGCAAGGTCAGCAGCATCATGCTGGATTCCAACAAGGTCGTCGTGATCATGTTGCTGCACACGGATGCGCCGGTGAAAGCGGATAGCGTGGCGAGCATCCAGATGGCGGGATTGATGGGGCAGAACTTTGTGGCGCTGGAGTTCGGTACGGTGAAGGGCGGGCCTGTTGCCAACGACGCGTTGCTGAACTCCGCCGAGCAACCGGACTTCACAGTCATCATGAAAAAATTGGATGGCGTCGCTTCCGGGATGCAAGGACTCACCAAGACGTTGAGCGGTGAGAAGATTGACAACCTGCTCATCCCGCTCACCGCAGCCGTCAACGACATCAAAGCCACCAGCGCACAAATCGCTTCAGGTAAAGGCACGATCGGCAAACTGGTTTTCGACGAAGCACTCTACAACACCGCCATCACCACGGTTTCAAATCTTCAATCCACGAGTGACGAGATCAAAGCGGCCATCGCCGAAGCCAAGAAGACATTCATCGGCGTGAATGCAGGCGAAGGCACGCTCGGCAAACTGGTGAAGGATGAAAAGCTTTACGCCGAGACGACCGCTGCGATGACGCAAATCAAAGAGATCGCACAAAAGATTAACCAAGGTCAGGGCACGATCGGCAAGCTCATCAACGAACAGGAGTTCTACAAGAACGCCAAGATCACGTTGCAAAAGGTGGACAAGGCCACGGAAGGATTGGAAGACCAAGGGCCGTTGAGTGTGTTGGGAATCCTAGCGAACAATTTGTTCTGAGCGAAGTGCGCCCATACTCGGGCGTAGCAAGCTTCGCTACCGAGTTTGGTGGGTGTACTAAGATTTCTGTCCAGCGTGCATTACGGTGGCCAAGGACGGCCCACTCCGGGAAAAGAAAAGGAGCGGCTTTCGCCGCCCCTTCCCGTAACAACAACCAACAACAAACAGTTCAGTTCTTCTTCTTGCCGCCCGGTCCGCGCTTCTCACCGTCGCCGCCTTCGTTACCAGGGCCGCCCGGTCCGCCAGGGCGACGTTCATCGCGGATCTTTTCCCACTTGGCGTATTGCTCGGCAGTGAGGATCGCTTTGATCTTCGCGTTCATCGCTTCGCGGGATTCTTTCATCTTCTCGCGGCGTTCTTCCGGCGAGAGATCCTTCATGGCTTCGCGCTGTGCTTTGAACACTTCCTGCAATTTGGCTTTCTGATCGTCGGTGAGATTCAGCTCCTCAGCCATCTTCTTGAGCATGTCGCCGCGTTGACCGGGTCCGCCGGGGCCACCGCCGGGACGTTCGGGACGCTCAGAGCGAGCGGGTTTGTCCTCAGCGCGAAGTGTAGGAGTGAAGGCGATCAACGCGCCCGCTGCGAGTGTGGCCAACAGACTGACTTTGTGCATTTTCATAAACTGTCATTTCTTTCTTTTTGGGCCGCGCCTTCATGACGCGGCAGGTGATGAGAGAGACGCGCACGGTGTAAAATGGTTACAACTAAACACGAGAGCAGAACCTTGTGCTTTGAAAACCGAGCTCCGAAGCGACGCGTGGTTCTATTTCGGAGTTCAGGCTAAAGATCGCACTCTCGCCAAGACTGCTTCTGGTGTGATGGCGGTGAGACATTCCATCCGGTTGTGCCATGCACATTCGGATTTCATGCAGGGCGAACAAGGCAACGGATGGCGCAGCGAGTTCACAAGCTGACCGTAAGGTCCGGTGCGGCGCGGTTCAGTCGGACCAAAAATACCGACGACTGGTTTGCCGAGCGCCACGGCCACGTGCATCGGCCCGGTATCATTCGTCACCAACAGATCGCACAGGCGCAGGAGTTCGATCATCTCCGGCAGAGAAGTTTTCCCGGCGAAATTCAAACAACGCTCTGGTGCAGCGCGGAGAATTTCTTCGCCCAACGCCGCATCGTCTTTGCCGCCAAAGATGGCGAAGCGCGCATCAGGCATTTCAGCGGCGGCCTGCTTCACGAGTTCTGCGAAGTGTGTCACTGGCCAGCGTTTGTTCATCCAGCGCGCGCCGGGTTGCAGGGCGATCCAGCGTGCGCCGGTGAGATTCCATTTCGTTTTCACGCTGGCGGCGACGGCATTCCGTTCTGGCAGCCAGTTGAAATTGTGTTCCACCTTCACACCGAGCGGCGGTAGCACGGAGAGATACCAGTCCACGGCGTGTGTATGATAGGACGGGCGCTGGACGATGATGTCATAGAAACCGTTCGCTCCTTCGCGAGGTTCGTCGAGTCCGGCGAGAAGTTTCCCGTTGGCGAGCCACGCAAAGATGCCGGTGCGTGCGAGGCATTGCAGATCAATGACGAGATCGAATTTGTGCGCACGCAACGCTGCGATCGCGCGGAGCATTTCCGGCCAATGACGCGGCTTGCCCCAGCGTTTGCGTTCAAAGTGTATGATGCCTGTGAGATCGGGGTCGCCTTCTAGCAGTGGCGAGAGACTGGAATCAATCCACCAGAAGATTTGCGCGTGCGGATGGTGACGCTTCAACAACCGCAGCACGGGCATGGCGTGGATGACATCGCCAAGCGAACTGGGTTTGAGGATGAGTATTTTCAAAGCTCCAAATTCGAACATCCAAGCTCCAGAGAAATCACAAGTTCCAAGCTCCAAAATCTTCGCGGCAAACGCTCGCCGCTTGATGTTTGATTATTGAAGTTTCTCTGGAGCTTGGACGTTGGTGCTTGGAGCTTCTTACCTGCCGTATGCGAGCCGCTCGGCCAGACGTTCCGGCAGTCCTGCGGCGAGAATCTTCTTCTGCGCGGCGGCGATGTCGTAATCCAAACGGCGGATCTCAATCGTGCCATCCAGCGTGTCGTAGATCACGTAGGCGCACTTCGGATTATTATCACGCGGCTGGCCGACGGCGCCGACGTTGACGAAGTATTTCTTGCCCGCTTCGGTTTTGAACTTCGAGTAAGTCCCGCCGCGAACCACGCTGTCCTTCACGAACGCAACAGGCACATGCGTGTGTCCGAAGAAACAAACGGACGTGTTCTGATAGGTGAAACTGGCTGCGGCGGCGAGCTTGTCGAACACGTAACCCCAGCGTTGCGGGCCGTCGAGCGTGGCGTGAACGATTGTAAAATTTGTCACCATGCGCGAGTACTTGAGGTCACGCAGCCATTGGCGATCATCCTCGGAAAGTTGTGTGCGCGTCCAATTGACGGCTTCGGCGGCGGCGGGATTGAACCCTTCGAGATGTTCCTCGCTGGAGCAGTATTCGTCGTGATTGCCCTTAACACAGGGCATGTTCATCGTGCGGACGATGTCGAGACACTCCTTGGGATTGGCGTTGTAGCCCACGACGTCGCCCAAGCAGGCGTAATGCGTCACCTGCTGTTTCTTGCAATCCTCCAGCACCACTTGGAACGCGTCCAAGTTGCCGTGGATATCTGCTATGATGGCGAACTTCATTAAAATTTATTTCTCGATGGCGAATCCCTTGAACCCGCCCATGGCATCAGACCAGATCGCCTCTTCATTCCGGATGTTCGCGGCCAAGCCAGCTTCGTGGATGGATTCGCGGAACGCTTCGAGTTCCTTCTTCTTTCCTTCAGCGGTCAACTCCACACGACCATCGGCAAGGTTCCTTACCGCGCCGGTCACTTCATAACCCGCTGCCAGCGTGCGCACGGCATAACGAAAGCCTACGCCCTGAACACGACCTGAATACAGAACCTGCATTCGGAGTCGCTCACTGGATGTTGAACCCGGTTTCCCGGCAGCTTGTGCCATAACGAAATGAAGCCAAAGCATTAGCGGACTGGCAATGTTTTTCGTTCGCGAAGTGGGCCGAAAACAATTTATTGAAGCGGGTTTTAGGGAATTCCCTTAACCGAATCTATGCGGTGGGTTGTTAACGCAAAGGCGCAAAGGAGCGAAGGCGCAAAGAAAACAGCCAAGACAGTGGCCAAACAATTCATCACAGTTGGGGGGTGAGTGTTGCGTGGGTCATCCTCTATGTTTCAGTGTCCCACCTTTGCGGCTTTGCATCTTTGCGTTGAATTCCCACTCCATCGTTCCGGCTCAACCGTCCCGCCGCTTTTGCGCCCGACGTTTCGCTTCCAGCAAGCGACTCGTTGTGCCAACGGGCGTTTCCGCGATTTCGGGCTTGGATTCCACAGGTAGAGCGGTTTGTGATGGTGAAGAATCATCTCCCCCGCTGGTGGACGCAAAGTCCGCCATCTTTGCCGGCTCTTGTGGCTGGAACAAATCCTCACGCCGTTCACGCGGCTCCGTGCCCGCCGATGTTTTGGTCGAACGCACTTGCTCGCGTCGCGCCAACAATGTGTTCAACGATTCATCCGCTTCCACAGGCCGCACCTTGCCGCGCCAGAAGAACACTTTTCGCGTCACCACAGCCATCGCCTTGTCCCACTGCTCGCGATCCATGTCAATCCGTCGCACGCCCACATCCAGCACGAACAAAATGATCGCCAGCCGCACCAACCATTCCCACAAGTCCCGCGGCTGATGCGTCTTCAATCGGTCATGCGTGAACGGATTGTCCAACGACTTCGTCGGATCAAGCATCCGTCCGCTGCCCGCTTCCGCGATGCGCTTCAACAGATTCAAGTTTGGCTCGCTCGACGAAAATTCAGGCGAGAAGTTCACACTCGCACCCACAACTTGACCCGCCACGGCCTGCCCACTTTCCATCTGCATCAGATTCACCAAATACCCGCCTACTTCCTTCGTCGGAAACTTCGCCTCGTAATGGCCCGGTCCGGTTTGCTCAACGCGCACCGTCATGCGCTCGCCTTTGGGACTCACCACCGTCGCCTGCAGGTTCAGGAAGTTGCGGTAATTCCCCTTCTCATCAAGCGCCTCCACGTTGATCACGCCTTCGCCCTTGTCCACGATGACTTCGCTCGTGAAGTCCGCATTCTCCAACCGTCGCAAACTCCACTGCGCGATCTGCGACCAGAATTGTTTGTAGCGTTCCCAACTCACCCAGTTTTTTCCCCACTTGGCTCGCGCGTCCGACATGAATGCCACCGCACGCCCCAATCCATACTGCCAGTGCGCAAGCAGCGGATCGCCCTTGTCCGTGAACAGCGGCGTTTCCGCGCGCGGTTTCACTGATGTCGCCACGTAGCCGAGCAGTTGCGGATAATCTGTACCGCCAAATCCGCGCGTGAGTTCGCTCGCGGCTTTCACCTGCGGCTTGAACGGTTCTTCGTAGATGGCCGACTTGAGGATCACCGCCGTCTCCTTGATGAAGATTTGCGGCAACATCGCGGGTGACGTCACGTTGTAAAATCTTCCGCGCCCTTGCGCGGCGATCTCCATCATCGTCTCCGGCCCGACGTGTCCCGCGATCAACACCGTGCTGACCGTGATGCGATCTTGAACCATCTGCGCCATCAACTCCGCCGTCGGCTTCGCAGGATCGCCATCGCTGAACACGATGACGTGTTTCAAACTCGCCTTGGATTTCTTGAGCGCCTTATGAGCCTCTTCCAGCACGCCCTGAAAACTTCCGAGATCGCCCTGATTCAGTCCCGCGATGGTCTGACCCGCAGCTTTTTTGTTCCCAACTTTCTGCAACGGATAAGTCCACTCATCCGTTCCGTTCCACAGCACGACACCCAATTCATCATCCGGCCCGAGCGCGCCAAGCACG
>JANPGI010000017.1:0-5983 GCA_031423875.1 Verrucomicrobiota bacterium
AACCCAACCGTTTCCATGAGCATTGTGTCAGGCATCCTTAATTCGTCGCTCGGCAAAAAATACGTGATGGCCGGGACCGGCGCGTTGCTGTTCTTGTTCGTCGTCGGCCATCTAGTCGGCAACCTGCAAGTCTTCGGCCCGCCCGAACTCATCAACAACTACGCGCACTTCCTCCAGAGCAAACCGTTGATGGTCTGGGGCGCTCGGCTCAGCCTGCTCACCATCGTTGGATTGCACATCTGGTCGGCAGTTCAGCTTTCTGTGGCGAACAGAGCCGCGCGTCCGGTTGGTTACCACGACAGCGAGCCGTATGGTTCGACGTGGCAATCGCGCTACATGCTCGTGAGCGGCTTGGTCATCGCGGCTTTCATTGTTTATCACCTCGCACACTTCACTGCGCTGCTCCCCGGCATCAACGGCGTTGGCGATTTCTCAAAACTCAAAACCGTGTTGCACGGTGAGGAAGTCCGCGACGTTTACGGGATGATGATTCTCGGCTTCCAAGTCTGGTGGGTCGCGCTGTTCTACATCGTGGCGCAAGCGTTGTTGTTCATCCACCTCGGTCACGGTTTGGCGGCGATGTTTCAATCCTTCGGCCTGCGCGATCATGTCTGGTGGCCACGCATCCAAATCTTTGCCAAGGCGGCGAGCATCGCGATCTTCATCGGTTACGCTCTGATTCCCGCGACGATTTACCTGCGCGTTGTCGGCGGGGATTACGCCGAGAAGATAAAACATTCCATCGTTGAATCCGCCGCGCCCGTTGCAAAGGAGACGCACTAACATGGCCACGCTGAATTCCAACATCCCGTCCGGCCCGCTCGCCTCGAAGTGGGAAAGCTACAAGTTCAACACCAAGCTCATCAACCCGGCGAACAAACGGAAATACAAGATCATCATCGTCGGTGCGGGGCTGGCCGGCTCGTCAGCTTCCGCCACGCTCTCGGAACTCGGCTACGAAGTTCACAACTTCGTATTCCACGATTCTCCGCGCCGCGCGCACTCGGTTGCGGCGCAAGGCGGCATCAATGCGGCGAAGAATTACCAGAACGACGGCGACTCCGTTCATCGTCTCTTCTACGACACGATCAAGGGCGGCGACTTCCGCGCCCGCGAAGCCAACGTGCATCGCCTCGCCGAAGTCTCGGTCAACATCATTGACCAATGCGCGGCCCAAGGCGTGCCGTTCGCCCGCGAATACGGCGGCTTGCTGGACAATCGCTCCTTCGGTGGCGCACAGGTTTCGCGCACGTTTTACGCACGCGGTCAAACTGGCCAACAGTTGTTGCTCGGCGCTTACTCGGCGTTGAACAAGATGATCAGCGCGGGTGCGGTGAAATCTTACACGCACTCCGAGATGCTTGATCTCGTCGTCGTGGACGGCCATGCGAAGGGCATCATCGTCCGCAACCTCCAGACTGGTGAAATCACCAAGCACAACGCGGATGCGGTCGTGCTCGCGACGGGCGGCTACGGCAACGTCTATAATCTCTCGACCTACGCGCGGCAGGCGAACGTCACGGCCAGTTGGCGCGCTTACAAACGCGGCGCGTGCTTCGGCAACCCGTGCTACACGCAGATTCATCCGACATGCATCCCGGTCAGCGGCGATTATCAGTCGAAGCTGACGTTGATGAGCGAATCATTGCGCAACGACGGTCGTGTCTGGGTGCCGAAGAAGAAGGAAGATTGCAAGAAAGCCCCGCAGGACATCGCGGAAGGCGACCGGGATTATTATCTCGAACGCATGTATTCCGCGTTCGGTAATCTCGCGCCCCGCGACATCGCGAGCCGCGCGGCGAAAACCGTCTGCGATGAAGGTCGCGGCGTCGGCGAAACCGGCCTTGGGGTTTATCTGGATTTCTCCGCTGCCATCGGGCGGCTCGGCGAGAGCAAAGTCCGCGAACGCTACGGCAACTTGTTCGCGATGTATCACGAGATCACGAACGAAGACGCCTACAAGACCCCGATGCGCATCTATCCCGCCGTGCATTACACGATGGGCGGTCTGTGGGTGGACTACAACTTGATGAGCAACGTTCCCGGCCTGTTCGTGCTGGGTGAGGCGAACTTCTCGGATCACGGCGCCAACCGTCTCGGCGCAAGCGCACTGATGCAAGGTTTGTCCGACGGCTACTTCGTTTTACCTGCGACGATCAGCGGTTATCTCGCGTCGCAGAATCCCGGCAAGCGCCCGAACACGGACAATGCGGCATTCAAGCAGGCCGAGGAAAATGTGCAGTCGCTGACCAAGCAATTACTCAGCAACAAAGGCAAGCGCACGCCCGCGAGCTTCCACAAGGCACTCGGCACGTTGATGTGGGATCACTGCGGCATGGCGCGCACCAAGGGTGGTCTCGAACGCGGCATCAAACTCATCGGCGAGTTGCGCGAAGAGTATTGGAAGAACGTCATGGTTTCCGGCGAAGGCAACGAATGGAATCAATCCTTGGAGAACGCTGGTCGCATCGGTGACTTCATCGAACTCGGTGAACTCATGTGCCGGGATGCGTTGCATCGCGAGGAAAGCTGCGGCGGCCATTTCCGCGAAGAATATCAATACACCCCGGACGATCCCGAGACCAAGCAAGGCCTCGTGAACCCAGGCGACGTGAAGCGTCGCGACGATGCCTTCGCTTACGTGGCCGGATGGGAATACAGCGGCGCTCCCGATAAAGCCCCGATCCTCAACAAAGAACCGCTCGTATATGAGGAAGTCCACATGAGCACGCGCTCCTACAAATAACCGCGCCAACCCAAAATTTTCTCGAAGCATGAAAATAACACTGAAAGTTTGGCGGCAGAAAAACGCGAACAGCCACGGCGGATTCAAAACCTACAAATCGCCCGAGCTGAACGAGAACATGTCGTTCCTCGAAATGCTCGACGTGATCAACGAACAACTCGCGAACAGCGGCGAAGAGCCGATCGCGTTCGATCACGATTGCCGCGAAGGCATTTGTGGCACGTGCTCGTGCGTCATCAACGGCAAGCCGCACGGCCCGCACAAGGGCATCGCAACGTGCCAGACTTACATGCGCAGCTTCAAGGATGGCGACATCATCGTCGTCGAGCCGTTCCGCGCGGCAGCGTTTCCGCTCATCAAAGATCTGGTCGTGGATCGCAAGGCGTTTGATCGTATCCAACACGCGGGCGGGTTCATCAGCGTACGCACTGGTGCTGCGCCGGACGCGAACTCGATTCCCGTGCCGAAAGAAAACGCCGATCTCGCGATGGACGCGGCGCAATGCATCGGTTGCGGCGCGTGTGTGGCCGCGTGCAAGAACGCGAGCGCGATGTTGTTCGTCGCGGCGAAGGTTTCGCATCTCGGTTTGTTACCCCAAGGCCAGCCGGAACGCTACAGGCGCGTGAAGGCGATGGTTACGCAGATGGACGAAGAAGGTTTCGGCTCCTGCACCGTCACCGGAAGTTGCGAAGCCGTTTGTCCGAAGGAAATCTCGCTGGACTTCATCGCCCGTATGAATCGCGATTACGGCGTAGCACTGCTCAAAGGCGAAGCAAAGGTCACCGGCGGCGGAGCAGGCTGATGCGCATCTCCGGCGGTCATGCGGGTGGGCGGATTCTCAAGGTGCCGAAAGGCATGGCGGTGCGACCCACGATTGATCGCGTCAAACAGGCGATCTTTAACTCTCTCGGTGAACGCGTCGTTGGCGCTCGCGTGCTGGAGTTGTTTGGCGGAAGCGGTGCGTTGAGTCTTGAATCGCTCAGTCGCGGCGCGGCTTTCGCTGTTTGCGTAGAACTTTCTCCGAAGCACTCCGACTTCATCCGGCGCAACGCAACGACTCCCGGCTTTGATCCAAGCACGCTTGAAGTCCGTACGCAGGATGTGTTCGTTGCGTTGCCTCAACTCGTCACTGCGGGTCAAACTTTCGATGTGATTCTCGCCGACCCTCCTTACGGTGAAAAAAACGTCGGCAAGCGTTCGACTTCGTTTGCGCAAAAACTTCTGGATGATCCGAATCTGCCAAAAGTTTTGAAGCCCGGCGGGCGTTTTGGCCTCGGCCATGCACGCCGCGACACACTTGAGATTCCCGCTCCGTGGAAGGAAGTAAAACTTCTCAAACACGGCGACAGCGTGATGCGCTTCTTTGAAGTTCACTCCACAACGGAAGCTGCCGCGTAAGTTCTGTCCATAGGTGTCGTTGTGTTCAGTAACCATGAACTGCCAACAAGCATCGGCTCACTCGATCGGTTCTTCCTGGCTCACTCTTCGGCAATAGAATGTCTGGGTTGCCAGCTTTTTTCTTCCTTTGACTCGGAGCTTCTGTTACGAAACCAGCCGTGCGTATTTCAAAATTATCAACCGTTCTCGCCATCGTCTGCCTGTGGTTTGTGACCTCGGCGGTCGCCATCACGCTTGAGATGACCGATGGATCAAAGGTTCAGGGCGAAATCATCCTCGCCAAACCGGACGGCCTGCAAATCCGCGTGGAGGGGAACAAGTATGAAAAACTGGAATGGAGCAAATTTTCCCAGTCCACGTTGAGCGAGTTGAAGAAGGACAACAAGTTGGCCCCCCTCGCTGAGCCTTACATCGAAATCCCACTGGACGAGAAGATCAAGAAAACCGAGGTCGCCATCAAAGAAGTCCCGCGTCTTGAACGGCCTCCCAAGGGCTCGATCATCGGCGCGATGTTTTCATCTTCTGTGGGCATCGTCTGCCTGCTGCTGCTTTACGGAGCGAATATTTATGCGGGTTACGAGATCGCCGTTGTTCGTGCGTATTCTCCGGCGATGGTTTGCGGGATTTCCGCCATCGCTCCCATCATCGGCCCGGTTATTTTCCTCTGCCTGCCCACCAAGATGCCGCCATCAGAGGACGAACTTGCAGAGCTAGAACAAGAGCAGGCTGAGCCTGCCGCGACTTACTCCGCATCCTACGGCGGTGCGGCCGCGCCGCCCACCAGTTCGTCCGAAGGCGATTCACACAGCGCATCCAAATCTCACTCCGCCGCCGTGCCACAGACTCAAGCGTTCAAGCGCGGGCAGTTCACGTTCAACCGCCGCTTCATCGAGACCAAGTTCGCCGGATTCTTTGGCATGGTCCGCAAAGACGCGGAGAAAGACCTGTTGTTGATCGTCAAATCGGCTCGCGGCGAATTCATCGTCACCCGCATTTCGGATATCGGCGCCACGGACATGAAGGTGGACGTCCACAGCGGCGGCGCATCGCAACAAACGATGATCCCATTCGTGGAGATCCTGGAGATGCAGATCAAGCACAAGGACGCTTGACCTGCCTGGAGTAAATCAACCAGCCTGCTGGCACACAACCCGCTGATTTTTTGCCCGGAACAACTGACGCATGAAATATAAAACCATCCTGCTCTTCGGCGCACCCGGTGCTGGCAAAGGCACACAGGGGAAAATTCTCGGCACGATCCCCCACTTCTTCCATTGCGCCTGTGGCGACGTGTTCCGCTCGCTCAGTGCGTCAAACCCTCTCGCGAAGATTTTCATCGAATACACCGGACGCGGCCAGCTTGTACCGGACGAACCGACCGTGAAGCTCTGGCGAAATTTCATCAAGAACAGCGAACATGCCGGACGGTTTCATCCCAAGGAAGATGTCCTCGTCTTGGACGGCATCCCGCGCAATCTGCACCAAGCCAAGATGCTCGACGGTGTGCTGGACGTGAGGGCGATATTTTTCCTGCACTGCAAAAATTTCAACTCCCTCGTCCAACGCCTCCAACGCCGTGCGCTCAAAGAAAACCGGCTCGACGACGCCAATCTCGACGTGATCCGTCATCGGTTGAAAGTGTATGAGCAGGAAACCGAACCGCTGTTGAGCTTCTACGGTCCAAAGTTGGTGCACCGGATTGATTCCACACAGTCGCCCACCAAAGTGTTGCGCGATGTGCTGGGCAAGATTGAAAAAGCCATCCGGTAGAGTTCGGTGGTAGGGCGTGTCACTCCGTGCGCGCCGCTTCCCGCCAGCCAGCCGACGGCGCGCACGGAG
>JANPGI010000018.1:0-14049 GCA_031423875.1 Verrucomicrobiota bacterium
TCGAGCCGGATCGCCAGCTTCTCTCTCTTTTTCCCGCGCGCATTTTGTTGAAGGAAGAACTCCTTCCATTGCGCCGCGTCAACGGTTCGGTGGAGATCGCCACCAGCCGCCTGTTCGCCACGCAAGGGTTGGACGCACTGAAAACTCTGACCGGCTTGAACCTCAAGCCCGTTCTCGCTCCGAGCGAAGTCCTCCAACGCGAACTCAAGAAGCGGCTCGGCGTCGGCGCTGACACGATGGGCGAACTCGCTGAAGACTCGGCGTTGCAGGTGGTGGATGACTCGCAGGATGACGACAATGATCTCGACGGAGCGGCCGAAGATGCTTCGATCATCCGCTTTGTGAATCAGGTTCTGCGCGATGCCATCGAGCTGCGCGCGTCCGACATTCACCTCGAACCGTTCGAGCACGAATTTCAAATCCGCTATCGCGTGGACGGTGTCTTGCAGGCCATCCCCGTGCCCGCGCAGATCAAACGCTTTCAGCCCGCCATCGTTTCGCGCTTAAAAATTCTCAGCCATCTCAACATCGCGGAGAAGCGATTGCCGCAGGACGGGCGCATCAAGATCCGCCTCGATGCGAACGAGGTGGACATCCGCGTGTCGGTGATTCCGATGTTGCATGGTGAAGCGGTCGTGCTGCGTTTGCTGCGCCAAAACTCCACCCTGCTTGGCATGGGCGAGATGGGCATGGACGCGCGCGAACTCAAAGCTTTCCGTCGTGTGCTCGGTTTGCCGCACGGCATCATCCTCGTCACCGGCCCGACTGGTAGTGGTAAAACCACGACGCTTTACACCGCGCTCAACGAGATCAACGATCAAGTCCGCAAGATCATCACCATCGAAGACCCGATCGAGTATCAACTCAAGGGCATCAACCAGATTCAAGTCTCGGAAAAAGCTGGACTGACTTTCGCGCGCGGATTGCGCTCGATTCTGCGTCACGACCCGGACGTCATTCTTGTCGGCGAAATCCGCGACCGCGAAACCGCGCAGATCGCGGTGCAAGCGTCGCTCACCGGTCACTTGGTTTTCTCCACGCTCCACACGAACGACGCGCCCGGTGCAGTGACGCGCCTCATTGACATGGGCGTTGAACCTTACCTCGTCGCGTCGTCGCTCGAAGCCGTGCTCGCGCAACGTCTCGTCCGCGTGCTTTGCAAACATTGCAAGCAGCCCGACACTTCACCCACCACTGCTGCGATCAAAAAACAGATCGGCATTCCGGCTGAGACCACGGTTTATCGCGGCGTCGGCTGTCGCGAATGTCGCAACACCGGCTATCATGGACGGCGAGCGATCTTCGAGTGGATGGACATTGATAACGAACTTCGCCAGTTGGTGCTGAAGAATGTTTCATCAGGCGAAATTGCCGCTCAAGCAAAACGAAATGGTCTTCGCGTTCTGAGTGAAGACGGCTGGCGGCTCGTGCGCGAGGGCATCACCACGCCGGAAGAAGTTTTGCGCGTCACCAAGGATCAATCCGTGAGCAACATCACTCCCGAAGCCGCGCCGAAGCCCACGGTCGAAGTCCAAGCTCCAAGGAAATCAAATGTGCCCGTGTGATTTTATTTTAGTTAGTCGTGACGCTCGCCCTCACCCCGGCCCTCTCCCCCGGGGAGAGGGAGAAAGCATAGCCACACTCGGTGAGTTTGTTCGTCACGGTTGCAATCGCCGCCTTTTCGGTCATCACCAAAAAACAGCGAACAAGCAATCCGCGCTCATATTAACGTGCAGCAGCCGAACGTTTCACCCTCTCCTAGGGGAGAGGGCCGGGGTGAGGGCGGTCGTTTTTACAAACTAACCCCAAGCCCGTGTTAGATTACAAAGCATTGCAACACGATGGCGGCATCGCGCAGGGCCAGCTTGAAGCCGCTGGTCGCGCCGAAGCTTTTCGTCAGATGGAAGGACTCGGCCTGCGTCCGATTTCGCTCGCTGAACGTGCCGCTGCGCAGGCAGCCAAAAACAACTCCGCCGCTACTCCAGCCAAAGGCGGCGGCTTTGCGCTCAAGTTCGGTGGCGATAAAATCTCCGCGCGCGATCTGGAAAATTTCACACGCTTGCTGTCGAGCCTGCTCGCGGCAGGCGTGCCGCTCAGCCGCGCGTTGGTGATTTTGCACAAGGAAGCTTCCTCGCCCGCTGCTGGCGCGAAGTGGAAAGAGATTCACGGCCTCGTCATTGACGGCATGTCGCTCGCCGATGCGATGGCGAAATCGCCGGAAACATTCCCGCGCGTCTATGTCGCGATGGTGCAGGCTGGGGAAACGGGCGGTTTCCTCGACCTCGTGCTCGCGCAGATCGCGGACTTTCAAGCGCGCGAAAAAGACCTGCGCGGCAAAGTGCTGACCGCGATGCTTTATCCGGCCATTCTGTTGGTGCTCGCGCTAGGGGTCGTGGTTTTCCTGCTCGTGTTTTTCATCCCGAAGTTTCAAGTGATTTTCTCCGGCTTCGGAGCGTCGTTGCCCGCGCTCACGGAAATGATCATCGCGACGAGTCACGCGCTGCGGGCGTATGGACTTTTCTTGCTGGGCGGACTTGTCGGCATCGGATGGTCGCTGCGAACGTGGTTCAACTCCGAGAAAGGTCGCCGCGCCTGGGAGGGAATGATTCTCCGCGCTCCCGTCGTCGGGCCGCTCGTGGCGCAATTTGCGATGGCGCGTTTCTGCCGGATGCTCGGCACATTGCTCGGCGCGAGTGTGCCGCTCGTTCAAGCGTTGAATGTCGCGCGTAAATCCATCGGTAACCAAATCCTCGTGGATGCGGTTTCCGAATCCATCACGCGCGTCTCCGAAGGCGGTCAACTCGGTCAGAGTCTTGCGAACTGCCGCCATCTTTTCCCCGGCTCGGTGCTGGAAATGATCGCGGTCGCCGAAGAGAGCGGCAAACTTGATGTCGAACTTGTCCGCATCGCCATCGTCACGGAGAGTGACTTGGATCGCAACCTCAAGACCGGCGTCGCGTTGCTCGAACCACTGATGCTGTTCCTCATCGCTGGCTTTATCGGCACGATTTTTATCGGCATGGTTTTGCCGATCTTCACCATGCAGCAACACATGAAATAGAATTCAACCAATACGAACTATGAAACTGAACCAAACCAAATCAAACCTTCGTCGCACGAACAGCGCCTTCACCCTTGTGGAAATGTTGCTCGTGCTTGTTATCCTCGCCACGCTCGCGGCCATCGTTTATCCGAAGCTGGCCGGGCGCAGTGAACAGGCGCGCACCACGGCAGCAGCCACGCAGATATCCTCCTTCTCGACTGCGCTCGATGCGTTCGAGGTGGACAACGGTTATTATCCCAAAGGCAAAAGCGGCTTGCTTGATCTCGTCCAGCAACCGCGCGATGCGCAAAGCTGGAAGGGGCCGTACCTCAAAGAAATCCCCAAAGACCCGTGGGGCAACGAATACGTTTATGAATGCCCGGGCCGTATGAATGTGACTTCGTACGATCTTGTTTCGCCCGGACCGGATGGCAAAGCTGGTAGCGAGGATGACATCTCGAATGTGTCGGGCCGTAAGAAATAGTTTACGGACAACAAGGCGATGAAACTACGGCGACAACACTTCGGAGCGCGGCTGTGTGCAAAGCACCAGCCGCAGCACGCTCTATTTTGCCAAAGCCGCACAATCAAGTCACGCGCTGCGGCTGGGTCTGCGACCACAGCCGCGCTCCGGGGATTCACGCTCGTCGAGCTGGTCGTGGTGATGACGTTGCTTGTGACAGTCATCGCGTTGGCGTCGCCGTCGCTCGCAGGATTTTTTCGAGGACGCGCCGTTGACGCGGAGGCGCGGCGGTTTATGTCGTTGACGCGATTGGGGCAGAGTCGGGCCGCGTCCGAAGGGATTCCGATGATTCTGTGGGTGGACTTGAACCAACGCACCTACGGCTTGGAAGCGGATTCGAGTTTCACAGATGAAGACGCCAAAGCTGTCGCATACACGCTGGACGGCAACGTGACGGCGGAAATCGGTGCGACCGATTCCGCGTCGGGCGCGATCTCCAGTAACACTTTGTTCGATAACGCCACCTCCAGCAGCAAGCACGCGGCGTTGCCGCACATCCGCTTTGAACCAGACGGCGGCGTGAGCGAGAGCAGTCCGGAAAGTTTTCGGTTGATGGATCGCGATGGCGGATCGCTTTGGGTCGGGCTGACGGTCAATCGTTTGAATTATGAAATTCGCAACCAGGAAGTGCAGCGCGTCACGAAACGCCGCTAGCGCTTTCACGCTCGCGGAAGTTTTGGCGGCGCTGATGTTCATGGCCATCGTGATTCCGGTGGCCGTGCATGGCCTGCAGATTTCCAGTCGCGCCGGAGCGCTGGCCGAACGCAAACGTGAAGCCGTGCGGGTGGCGGAGCGGATTTTGAATGAAAGCATCGTGACGACGAACTGGAACAAATCTTCGCTGAGCGGAACGGTGATGGAAGCCGATCGCGAATATCGCTGGACGCTCCGCACCGAGACATGGTCGGAATCCGCGATGCAGTTGTTGTCCGTGGAAGTGAAGTTCCCGGTGCAGGGGGAAGACCACACCGTGGAGTTGAACACGCTGGCGAATACGCAGTGATGAAATTAAATCGCACAACGCAAAAAAATGGCCGCGCCTTCACCCTCATCGAGGTGCTGTTGGCGGTGGGCATCTTTGCGATCGTGCTGTTCGCCATCAACACCGTGTTCTTCAGTGCGCTGAAACTGGAACGCGCCACGACTCGGGCCGTGGATGAACGCCTGCCGCTGAATCAAGCGTTGGCGATCCTCCGGCGCGATCTGCAAGGCGCGGTGCCGCCGATGACCAACTCGACTTTGCTCACGCGCGATTTCAAAAGCGGCGGACGCAGCAGTTTTGGATCGGCGGCGGGTGGCAGCCTGGAATTCTACACGACCACCGGCGTGATCAGCGATGACGCGGCCTGGAGTGACCTGCAAAAAGTTCGCTACGAACTGGTGGCGTCGAGCGACCGCGCGAATGCGAAGGGTCAGGAACTGGTGCGCATCATCACGCGAAACATTTTGGCGACCGCGACTGAGCAACAGGATGAACAACTTCTCGTGAGCGGCGTCGAGAGCGTCGAGTTTCTTTGTTACAACGGCAACGACTGGCGCAGCACGTGGGATACGACAGCGGGCGACACCGGCTTACCGCTCGCCGTGAAGGTTCGCGTGCAACTCGCGACGGAGAATCCCACCGTGAAACTGTCGCGCGAGCCGCTGGAATTGCTCGTGCCGATCACGACGGTGTTGTTGACCAATTCACTCGCAGGAGGTGCCCAATGAAGCTGCGTGTGAAAAAGAATCGCAACGCTTCGGTGTTGATCATCGTGCTCTGGATCGCGTTCGGGCTGGTGGCCATCACGCTTTATCTTGGCAACTCGATGAGTTCCGAGCTGCGCGCTTCCGACAATCGCGTTCAGGCGCTCGCCGCCGATCAGGCCATCGAAGGCGCGGCCCGTTACATCTCCAAAGTGCTGACCGATCAGGCCACCAACGGCATCGTGCCCTACATCAGCGATTATGCGAATGAAGCGATGGCCATCGGAGACGCGCACTTCTGGTTGATCGGTCGCACGGACGGTCAGGCCGCGCCGAATCAAATCACATTCGGCCTCGTGGATGAAGGCTCCAAGCTGAACATCAACAACACCAACGTCACCGCCGAGATGTTGGAACTGCTCCCGCGCATGACTCCAGAACTCGCCGCCGCCATCGTGGACTGGCGCGATTCCAACGAAGACGTGACCGCTGGCGGCGCTGAAGCGGACATCTACGCCCGGTTACGCACGCCGTATTATTGCAAGAACGCGCCGTTTGATTCGTTGGATGAACTGCGCCTCGTCAACGGTGCGACGATGGAAATCCTCCTCGGCGAAGATGTGAATCGCAACGGCGTGCTGGATCCGAATGAGAACGACGACAACCGCAATGGCATCGCCGATCCAGGCATCATGGAATATCTGACGGTGGCGAGCCATGAGCCGAACACCCGAGCAGATGGTTCGCAACGGGTGAACATCAACAATCGAAACGAGCTGGCCACCTTGCTTTCAGAAACGCTGAGCGCCAGCGCCAATCAAATCCTCGCCCGACTTGGCCCGCCGAACCAACCGATCGGCAGCTTGCTGGAATTTTATCGCCGCAGCGGAATGTCAGCGACAGATTTTGCCTCCATTGAAACCGAGATCACCGCTGACACCGGCACGACGATTCAAGGTCGCGTGAACGTGAACACCGCCAGCGCTGCCGTGCTGACCTGCATTCCCGGCATCGGCGAAGACAAGGCGGCGGAGTTGGTTAATTATCGGCTCTCCAATGCGAGCGCGGTGGATTCCGTCGCGTGGGTCACGCAAGTTTTGACTGAGGAACAGATTCGCGAAGCCGGGCCGTTCCTCACCGGGCAAAGTTATCAATTCACTGCGGACATCGCGGCCATCGGGAAGTTTGGACGCGGTTATCGCCGGACAAAATTTGTTTTCGACACCACGGAAGGCACGCCCAAGATCGTTTACCGCCAGAACCTAGGCGGACTCGGTTGGGCGCTGGGCAAAGAAACCCGCCAGACTTGGCTGGCCACGGCAACACCATGAAACCTTTTGTATACGTAGCCGCCGACGTCAGTCGGCGCAAACAACGGCAAAGTCAGCGCGGACTAACGTCCGCGACTACGAGCCATAAATAGATCCATGATTGATCTGAAGAAAATAACTTCGCGCGGGCAAAATGCCACGTCGCTACTCGGCCTCGCGCTCGAAGGCAGTCGCCTGGAAGGTGTGTGGTTGAAACGCGCGGGCGACTCACTGCAAATAGCAGGTTCGTTCGCGGTCACGCTCGCACTGGATCCGCTGACCGCCGCGCCGGAGCTGGTCGGACGCGAAATCCGCAATCATCTCGACGCCGCAGAAATCCGCGAACGCCGTTGCGTAGTGGCGTTGCCGCTCAAGTGGGCGCTCGTGGCACAAGCCAAGTTGCCGCAACTCGCCGAGGCCGACGTCGCAGGCTTTCTGCAACTCGAAGCCGAACGCGGTTTCCCTTGCGACATCGCCACGCTCATCACCGCCACATCCCGCAGCAAATTGGCGACGGGCGAAGAGCAAGCCACTTTCATCGGCATGCCGCGCGGTCACATCAATGCGCTGGAAGCGACGTTGCGCGCGGCGGGTTTGAAGCCGGAAGGTTTTGCACTGGGTATCACGGCGCTGCAACGCCCGGCGGCGGACGCGGCACTCGCGCTCACGATCGGCGAAAGTCATGTCGGCCTGCAAATCACGCAAGGCGGCGGGATTTCGCTCCTGCGTGCGCTCGAAGGCGCGATTGAAAACACGGGCGGACGTCACACGTTGCATCCTGATCTCATCGCGCGCGAAACTCGCATCACGTTGGGACAATTGCCGGATGCAGTGCGCACTTCACTGCGGCGCGTGCGTGTCTTTGGTCCGCGTGAACTGGCGCAGCAACTCGCGGATGAATTGGAACGGCGCGTTTCCCCGATGGGTTTGTCCGTGGAAGTGGTGAGTCGCTACGACGCGAAAGAATTCAGCCTCGCCATTCCGGCAGATGCGCCGGTGTCAGCAGCGTTCAGTCTCGCGGCGGAAAAATTGTCTGGTCATGCGGCGGCGTTTGATTTTCTGCCACCGAAAGTTTCGCAGTATCAACAACTGATGGCGCGTTACGGTACGGGCAAGTTGCGCAAGGTCGGGTTGATCGCAGGCGGCGTGGTGGCGCTCGTGATCGGAGCCTTCTTGATCCAGCAACTGTTCTTGTGGCGCTATCAATCGCGCTGGGCGGACATCAAGACGCAGGTCAAAGAATTGGAAACCACGCAGGCCAAGATCAAACAGTATCGTCCGTGGTTCGATGAATCCGCGCGCAGCTTGAGCATCTTGAAACAGATGACGGCGGCCTTCCCCGAGGACGGCGTGGTGACAGCGAAGACGATTGAGATCCGCGAGGCGAACCTCGTGAGCTGCACCGGAACGGCGCGCGACAATGCGTCGCTGCTGAAGATGCTCGGAGAATTACGCAAGGCGGGGAACGTGGCGGACTTGAAGGTGAATCGCATCCAAGGCAAGTCGCCGATGCAGTTCACGTTTGATTTCCGCTGGGTGGAAGGAGGCGCACATGCAAATTAAGAACCGACAACAATTGCTGATCATCGTGGCGGGGGTGGCGTTCGGTTTGTTGGTCGCCGATGCGCTGGTGTTTTCGCCGCTGACGAAGTCGTGGAAAGCGCGTTCGGTGCGGATCGCCGACTTGCGCAAGCAGGTGGACGACGGCGAGAAGCTGTTGAAGCGCGCGGACGCGCTCACCTCGCGCTGGTCGCAGATGCAGACGAATGCGTTGCCGAACAACAACTCGCTCGCGGAACAACAGGTTTTGAATGCCTTCGACAAATGGTCGCAGGATGCCCGCATCAGCGTGAACTCGATCACCCCGCAGTGGAAGAGCGAGCGGGATGATGAGTATCGCACGCTGGAATGTCGCGTGGATGCGTCCGGCTCGGTCGGCACGCTGGCCAAGTTTCTTTTCAACGTGGAACGCGATCCGATGGCGCTAAAGATCGAATCGGTCGAGATCACTTCACGGGACAAGGACGGGCAGAATCTTTCGCTAGGATTACAGGTCAGTGGATTGGTACTGAATCAAGGCGCGGAGGAGAAACGGTAATGAAACATCCAACGTCCAACGTCCAACGTCCAACGTCCAACGCCTTACCGCTGCGAGCACTGCTCGTGATGGCGATGGCAGCGGTTTGTTCGCAGAGCTGTTTTGCTCAATCCACCAATGCGCCGACGAAGTTGACTTACGATTCGTTCCGCACCGTGAGCGACCGGAACATTTTTAATCCGAACCGTTACGCTCGTGGGTCGGGTCGCACGAATACGCGGGCGAGTTCCACGCCGGCGTCGCGCGTGGAGTCGTTCACGCTCGTGGGCATCATGGCTTACGAGAAGGGCTGGTTCGCCTTCTTCGATGGGACAAAGGGCGATTACAAGCAGGCATTGCAGGCCGACGGCGCGATCGGTGAATACAAGGTGGTTCTCGTGACGCCGGATCATGTGAAGCTCTCGGGCGGCACGAACACTTTCGATCTCAAGGTCGGCATGCAGATGCGGCGTGAGGATGAGGGTGTTTGGTTTTTGAACGAGGGCGGCGAGTCCGCACGCAAACGGATCGTCTCCACCCGCACCCGGACGCGTGGCGGTTCGCGAAGCGAATCCTCAACGGGTAGTGGTGAAGAAATGGTCGGCGGCGGCGGAGAGCCAGAAGTGATCGTCGTTGAGAGCGAGCCTTCAACGAGCGAACCTTCACAGGAGAACGGCGAGGCGGCTGTTCAACCTCAACACGAGGCCGACAACGGCGGCGTGACGGATCCAATTCTTTTACGATTGATGCAACGACGGCAGCAAATGAACCAATGAAAACAATACGAATTCTTACTCTGATCGGCGTCCTTGCCGTCACTTCCGCACTGGCTGCGGATGAAACATCCACCAACGCGCCGGGCGCAGCGGCAACTGTCGCCGAGAGTCACGCAACGAATGCGCCCGTGTTGTTGCCCAATGGCGAGCCGGGGCTACGCCTCAACTTCCGGGGCGTGCCGCTCGATCTCGTGTTGAATTATCTCAGCGAGGCGGCGGGGTTCATCATCGTGCTGGACACGAAGGTGACGGGAAAGATTGACGCGTGGAGCAATCAGCCGTTGAGCAAAGACGAAGCGGTGGACTTGCTGAACTCCGTGTTGAACCGGAACGGCTACGCTGCAATCCGTCACGGACGCACACTCACGATCGTCAGCAAGGACGAAGCGAAAACCAAAGACATCCCGGTGATTCTGGAGAGCGATCCCGACAAGATTCCAAAAACGGACGAGATGGTGACGCAAATCATGCCGGTACGGTTCATCGAGGTTGCTCAGTTGATCAAGGATCTGCAACCACTCGTGGCGACGGCGACGACGATGACGGCGAACGAGGCGGGCAACTCCATCATCATGACCGACACGCGCGCGAACATCAATCGCGTGGCCCAGATCATCAAGGCAATTGATCAAGGCGCAGAGGACGTGACGGAGGTGAAGGTGTTCCATCTGGATTTTGCTGATCCAACAGAGATGGCGACGCTGCTAGGAAGTTTGTTTTCAGACACCGGCAGCACGGGCGGCAGCCAGACGCCGGTGCAGTTCGGCGGTGGCCGTGGTGGCGGGTTCGGCCGGTTTTTTGGCGGTGGCGGTGGCGGCGGTGGTGGCGATACCAGCGGCGGTAACTCGCAAAGCCAGCGCATCAAGAAACGCACGAAGGTGACCGCCGTGGCGGACCCCCGGACGTCATCGGTCGTTGTCACGGCGACAACCGGGTTGATGAGCCAGATCGAGGAGATGGTCAAGCAGCTCGACTCGAATCCGGCCAAGAAGCAGAAGGTTTACGTCTATGAAGTGAACCCCGGCGACGTGGCGCAGGTGCAGCAGGTGTTGGAGGACATGTTCGCGACAAGCAGCAACAATAGGAACAACAGCCGCAGTTCCACATCGCAGAACGCGCTTCAAAATCGCGCGAATCAAAATCAGACGACAACCAGCACCACTTCTGGTTTCGGAACGGGCAACAACCAACAGCGGCAGCAGCAGAACCGATAAGACTCACGAACATGAAATATTTTATGCGAAGCAAACAACTCCTTCTCGCGCTGACTGTCGGTCTGGGTCTCGCTCTCTCGGCGTCCGCGCAATTTCCCGGTGGCGGCGGATTCGGTGGGTTCGGTGGATTTGGCGGCGGGCAAAATCGTCAGGGCAACAATAGTTCGTCCAGCACGCGCCAATACAACAACAGCACTCAAGTCGGCAGTGCCACGATCTCCAGCGACCCAGAAACCGGGCGCATCATCGTCATCACCGATGAGGACACGAGCGTTCACATCAGCCAGGTGATCTCAAACCTCGACATCCCAAAGCCGCAGGTGTTGATCAAAGTCGTGTTCTTGGAAGTGACTTACAACAATGGTTCTGACATCGGGATTGATGCGGGATTCAATGGTTACTCCGTTGGAAATGGCGGGAGCAAGTCCACTCTATCGGGCGCGAATGCGTTCGGCGTATCCGGCCTGGCAAGCGCGGCGACGAATGTGAATGCGTTTGGCCTACCCATCTCTGCATTCGGAAACGTCCCGCCGGGCGCGGGTCTTTATCAAATCCTCGGCAACGACTACCAAGCCACGCTCCGCGCTATCGCTACGGCGGGAAAAACAGAAGTGCTGTCGCGTCCGTCCATTCTCGCGCGGAACAATCAGCCCGCGACGATCACCGTCGGCCAATCCGTGCCGCTGATCAATTCGGTGCGTTATGACAACTTCGGCAACGCCATCAACTCCGTGACTTACACGGATGTGGGAATCATTCTCAAAGTCACTCCGTTCATCTCCAACGACGGTCTGGTGGAGATGATTGTTGCGCCGGAAATTTCTTCGCTAACGGATCAGTCGGTGACGATTGCCAATGGCGTGAGCGTGCCCGTCATCGCCAAGCGCTCGGCGGACACGGTCGTCGTCACGCCGAACGGACAGCCCGTGATCATCGGCGGTTTGATGCAGAACAATAAAACTGAGTCCGAGAGCAAGATTCCGATACTTGGAGACATTCCGTTGCTCGGTAATCTTTTCAAACGGAAGATCAAGAACAACGCGAAAACCGAACTGCTCATCTTCCTCACGCCGCACATCGTCGAGACGCCATCGCAACTGGTGGCGTTGTCCGAGAAAGAACGCGCCGCCTCCGTGCTGCCGAAAAAGGCGTTTACCGAAAAAGACATGAACCAGTTCCTGAACGAATTACCGAAGAATCCGGAAACGAAAAAGGGGAAGAAGTGATGGAGGGGAAGCACTCAACATCGAACATTCAACATCCAACACCCAAAGAACGTGGCGTGGAAGACTTGGATGTTGAGCATTGGATGTTGGGCGTTGGATGTTTCCGAGTTTTCGATTTTTCCACGTAGTCATGGAATCACGCCGCAACAGAGTCTGGGTGTATGGATTGTTGTTCGCCGCGTGGACGTTGATCCTCGGCTGGCAGGTGGTAGAACATTCCCGCGTGGAGAAGGCGGCGCGTGCAGAGCTTCGCAATCGCGCCAAAGATATCTCCACCACGGTCGGCATCGTGTTGCGCTCGCAACGTCGCTTCGGCGTCATCTCCAAGGAACGCATCGAGCCCGCGCTCGCCGGACTGGTGCGACCCAATGAGTTGAGCGCGGTGGCGTTGCTGAATGCGGCGGGCGAGATTGTGGCGTCCGCGCCCACGAATTCCGATCTGCACGTCAAAGCCACGTCGCGTTTGCCGGAATTGTGGGAAGCGGACTCGGTCACGATCATGAATCTCGTGGACTTGGGTTCAACGGTTTCGTCTGACACCGACAACACCAATCCGCCCATCGTCGTTTCGCGAGAAAACTTCACGCGCAACGGCGAGACGAACCGTCCGCCGCCGGATCGGGAGTTTCGGCCACCACCGCCTGACGGGACAAACTCGACGGGAGAATTTCAATCCAGCACGAATCGCAATCGCGGCTCGCGCGGAGGCGACGGCGACCGACGGTCGAGGTTCGGTCGTCCGCCGTGGATGAGCGAGGTGGAGTTCAAGGCGATGATCGAGAAGCAGGGCGTTCACAGCTTCTTGATCGTGCTGTCCACGCGCACGGTTCAGGAGGCGACGCGGCGTGATCTCTGGCTACGATTCGTCATCATCGCGTTCACGACGCTGTCCGTGGCGGGGTTTGTTCTCGCGTGGCGAAACATTCTCAAGACGGCTGAACTGCAAATCCGCCTCGTGCGGGCGAGCGAAATGAATTCGCATCTCAAGGAAATGAATCTGGCCGCCGCTGGACTCGCGCATGAGACGCGCAATCCGCTCAACATCATCCGTGGACTCGCGCAAATGATCTCAAAGCACGCGGACACGTCCGTCGAGACGCGCCAACGCTCCGTGGAGATCGTGAACGAAGCAGATCGTGTGGCGGCACAGTTGAATGAATTCATCAATTACTCCCGCCCGCGCGAGGTGCGCCATGCGACAATCCACCTCAACACGGTGGCCAACGAAGTCGTGCGCGCACTCACCTACGACATCGAGGAGAAACAAATCTCGCTCCAGATCACTGGCGACGCTCTCGCCATCCAAGCAGACGAACAGCTCTTGCGACAGGTCATGTTCAATCTTCTCTTGAACGCAGTGCAGGCGGTTGGCGAGCGTGGGCAGATCGAAATCCGCACTACGAAGTCAGGTTCAGCAGAAGCGATGTTTGAAGTGTGCGACAACGGGCCGGGTGTTCTTGCCGAACAGCGCATGGAAATTTTCAAGCCGTATTTCACGACGACCCAAAAAGGCACCGGGCTTGGACTGGCTGTGGTTCAACAGATCTGTCTGGCCCATGGCTGGGAAATTCGTTGCGAAGCAAACACGCCGCGCGGTGCAAGATTCCAGATCACGGGGATGAGGCTAAATGAGGCGTGATGTGGAAGTATCAAATTCCATTCGTTTCATTTGGCAGAATTTCAGTCGGCTCGATTGTCAATTAAACGAAAAAACTGAGAGCGGGCAACTGTTCACAAATGTTTTTGCTTACACATTCGGCGTTGTTACCGATATTAATTCAAATCTGAACTGAAAATATTTCTTTCACCCGAGCCGACTTCATTAAATATAAGTTCCAAACAAATGCAGCTACTGCTGCACCCGCACCAGAAGCAATAATTTCTTGGTAATTCCACGTATCAGATGGAAGTCCTGAAAGACAAGGAATGCTTACGGAGGATAAAATCAAGAGAACAGCACGGACGACTATACCAATTTGGATTAGTCTTAAAGTGCCAGATCGTCGATTGAAAATTACCGAAACAATGTAAAGGCTAACGCAGATACAGCTAAGGAAACGCTGATTTAATTTTCGGTTTCTGAATTTTGCAGGCGACGAGGTTGGAATGGTTATCTAGAATTGGCGGTATGACCCACCAGACGAGTTTTTCGCAAGCTGAGTTTGCCACCAAGAAGAAGATCACCCGCCGGGAG
>JANPGI010000019.1:0-20197 GCA_031423875.1 Verrucomicrobiota bacterium
TTTTTGCCTTCACAAATCTTTACGGGTGCGAGGTTGGAGATGACTCCAAGATCGGAACCTTTGTCGAGATACAGAAAGGCGCCCGGGTCGGTGCGCGTTGCAAAATTTCCAGCCACACTTTCATCTGTGAAGGCGTGGGCATTGAAGACGAAGTGTTCATCGGCCATGGCGTCACCTTCATCAACGACCGATTTCCGCGCGCAACTAATCCAGATGGAAAACCTCAGACCGAGGCGGATTGGAAGTGTGATGCGACTCTCGTGAAACGCGGTGCCTCTATCGGGTCGGGCGCCACGATCATGTGTGGCATCAGCATCGGAGAGAAGGCAATTGTCGGGGCTGGCAGCGTGGTGACGAAGGACGTGCCGCCCGGCGCGATTGTCGCCGGCAATCCGGCAAGGATTCTGCGGGTCGAAAAGCCCACATAGAGTGAGGGCGAGTCTTTCAACGGATTGCCTTGTTCCAGGAGATTTCCTTTGAGGATTCATCACTGCTTTACGATGAATTCCAAGCAACCATTGTCGGGATGGGCTCTTAATTCGTCCGTTTTTTTTCGTTGTTCCACAATTGAGTCGAATGGCGCACCATGCAGTCTATTTGAGATATGAATTCTGGAAGTCAGTCCGATGATCAAAGTGAAGAGTCGCCAGCCGCAGGCCTTGCGTTTGGGGACATCTTGTTCACTTTGTTCCGGCACAAATTCCTGATCGTGGGGGCGATTCTGCTTGGGATCATCTCCGCCGGGATAGTGAGGGTGATCAAGCCGCCGAACTTCGAGTCCACTGCGAAAATTTACATTCCTTACGTGATCAACGTCCCTTCTGTTAAAAGCACCGAGAATGAAGGTGTTGTGCAGAACAGCAGCGAGGCTGTCATGAACACAGAAGTGGAGATGTTGAAAAGCTTCGACACGGCGCTTGATGTGGCGACAAACATCGGTCCGGAAAAAATCCTCGCGAAGTATGGAGGGGGTAATGATTTGTTGCAGTCAGCCGGTGTCGTCGCGGCAGGGATTAATGTGGCCCCGCCGAAAACCATGTCCTTGGTCGTGACCTTCTCTCACCGGGATCGCGAACTTGTGCAGCCTGTGATGAAGGCAATTGTTGACGCCTACATGCGGCGACATCTGCTGATGCGTTCTGGAAGCTCCATTTATCTTCAGCAGAAAGCTGCGGAAAAAGCCAAAGAGATTGCGGAGGTGGATCGCCAGATAAAACTGCTCATGACGGAGGCAGGCGTGCCCGACATTCGTGAACGCCTGACCGCGATCAAAAAAGAGTTCGACGACCTTCAAAAACAATTGCTCAAGTCGCAGACCGAAATCGCCCAGCGCAAAGCCGAACTCGGTGAGATTTCATCAAGCCTGACAAACATGCAGGCGAATCCATTGCCGCCGGACGCGATCGGCAACTATTCAGATGTGCTCGGCCAGATTGATGAGATCAAAAAACGCCAGCGCGCTCTATTGCGAGATGGTGATTTTACAACCAACCATCCATCGGTGCTGGCGCTTGAAGCAAAGATGCAGGGGCAAATACGAGTGCGTCTCTCGTTGGAGAAGCAATATCCTACATTGACCAATTACATCAGCGCATTGCCTCGTACGGTTGGCAGCACGAACGGCGCGGTCAGGATGGATCTGGAGACGGAGATGGCTTACATCAACAAGCTCATGCGAACCATGAAGTCCGACGAAGAAACGCTCGGTAACTTGCGAGGTGAAGCGTTTAAGTTGATGGAGTTAGAACCAAAACTATCTGATATGGAACGGCAGCGAAAAGCAGCTGAAGACGATTACGTGTTTTTCAGAGGTAGCATTGAAAAGTCCAAAGTTGAAGACAACGGCACAGGGGGCGTGATCAACATACATCGGTTGCAAGCACCCACACCGCCCAAACTCGACACTAAGAAAATGTATAAGTTGATGGGCGTGGGCTTTGGTGGGTTTGCGGGTTTGGGGATTGGTTTGGCATTTCTGATGGACATGATTGTGGACCGCTCGATCCGCAGACCATCACAGATCATTCGAGGGTTGCGATTGCCCGTCGTGCTCACGATACCGGACGCAAACAGGGAAGACTCCACGGTGTTCTTTTCGCGCCGTCGCAACGGAAACATGAAAGTCATGCACCGTGATAAAGATGATAAAACGCACGATGCCTCCAATGCCGTGGCTCCTTGGAGTCCGGACAATCAGTTGCAGTCACACATCGAAGGATTACGTGAACGCGTCATCACGCATTTCGAAGTCAAAGGACTTGAACACAGCCCAAAACTTGTGGCGGTGACGGCTTGCATGGAGGGGGCAGGCGTGACCACGTTGTCGAGCGGCTTGGCGGCGGCACTATCTCGAACTGGAAACGGCAGTGTATTGCTAGTGGATATGAACGCGGGCGAAGGAGTCACGCATTCGTTCTACAAAGGCAAGCCCGGCTACGGCCCCTCCGAATCAATTGAAACTGAACCTGACGATGACGGCGCCGTCAACATGTCGTTGGCAAAAGTTTCGGGAGACAGATTGAGGCAGGATCGTCTTGCTGGAATTTTGCCGCCAAGTTTTAGTGAACATTCGCCAAAACTCAAAGCTGATGCCTATGACTACGTTGTATTTGACATGGCCGCCATTTCTCCGGCCAGCGTCACACCGCGTTTGTCTGGGCACATGGACTTGGTCTTGTTTGTGATCGAATCCGAAAAGACCAAGGAGCATGTGGCCCGCTACGCGTCTGATTTAATGCGAGAATCTCGCGCTAACGTGATGGCCATCCTGAACAAGTATCACAATCCAGTCCCCGGCTGGCTCTCACACGATTGATGATGATTTCAACGGCATCTATGCTGCTGAAAGTGTAGTGATTACGTCAGAGTTTTTCCGATGTGGGCAATTCTGCATCGGGTTTTAACCAATGTGTACAGTCATTTCTATTCCTGTTGGATGTTTGCGCCACGCGCGCGAACTGACAGGGACGAAGTCTGCACGAGTCTGATTCCAAGACTTTAAGTGTCTTTATACTGATGAAAATCTGGATTGATTTGGACAATACGCCGCACGTTCCGTTCTTCAAACCCATCATCCGCGAACTGGAAAAGCGTGGACATTCGGTGGTGTTGACAGCGCGAGATGCGTTTCAAGTTTGCGAACTTGCGGCCAAAATGGGGCTGACACCTGTGAGGGTGGGACATCACTATGGTAAGAACCGCTTCATGAAAGTGTGGGGACTTGGCTGGCGCAGTCTCCAACTGTTGCCGACGGTTCTCAGTCATAAGCCTGACCTTGCGCTGTCACACGGTTCGCGTTCACAAATCCTGCTGTGCAATCTGCTCCGCATCCCAACGGTGATGGTGATGGATTACGAATTTGCCGAGACCCCGTGGCTATTGCAGCCGCGTTGGGAGATCGTGCCGAGAGTCCTGCTCGAAGCCGATTTGCAGTGCAAACATCCAGAGCGCGTCAAAACTTACGAAGGCATCAAGGAAGATGTTTACGCACCTGATTTCAAGCCGGATTCCTCAATCGTAAAACTGCTCGGTTTCGACGCCGGCAAAATCATTGTGACCGTCAGACCGCCTGCGAACGAGGCTCATTATCACAATCCAGAGAGTGAGTTGTTCTTTGTCGAATTCATGAAGCGACTCGTGGCAACGCCGGATACAAAAGCAGTGCTGCTACCACGGAACAAAAGCCAGGAAGCGCAGATCCGCAAAGATTTCCCGCAATGGTTCGACAACGCGAAAGTGATTGTTCCAAAAGAAGCCGTGGATGGGTTGAATCTGTTGTGGCACTCCGATCTTGTCGTGAGCGGAGGCGGCACGATGAATCGCGAGGCAGCGGCACTCGGCGTTCCCGTTTATAGCATTTTCCGCGGGAAGATCGGCGTCTTGGACAAGCAACTTCAGAAAGACGGTCGGATGATTTTGATCGAGAAGATTGAAGACGTTCATAAGAAGATCGCGCTGGAACGGCGCGAGAAAACCCTTTCAGAATCCGCCAACGCACCTCGGAAAGCACTGGGCGGAATCGTGGAGCACGTCGAAGCCATCTTGAAACAAGAGTGTGGTAAGTGATTTAGGTCTGAATCCGTCGGCGAGAATTCAAATTGAACCATGAGTAAAGAAATCAAAGTCATCATCATCGCCGGTGCGCGGCCCAATTTCATGAAGGTGGCGCCCATCATCAAGTGCATCCGCACCGGGTCTTCAACCGCCGCACAGAACGGTACAAAGTTGAGCTACAAGCTGGTTCACACGGGGCAGCACTATGATGAAAAGATGTCGGACATTTTCTTCCGCGAGCTTGGGATTCCCGAGCCGGATATCAATCTGGAAGTAGGCTCCGGCTCTCACGCTGTTCAGACCGCGACCGTGATGATGAAGTTTGAACCTGTTTGCATTGAGGAGAAGCCGGATTGGGTCGTGGTCGTGGGCGATGTGAATTCAACCATCGCTTGCACGCTGGTTTGCTCCAAGCTGGGAATCAAAGTCGCACATGTCGAAGCTGGTCTTCGCAGTTATGACCGCAATATGCCGGAAGAAATAAATCGCATCGTGACCGACGCGCTCGCCGATCTGTTGCTGACGCCTTCATCTGACGGAAACGACAATCTCAAGAAAGAAGGCGTGCCTGAATCCAAGATCAAGCTGGTCGGCAATGTGATGATTGATTCGCTGATCTCAAACCTCCAGCAATCCCGCGCGAGCAAGCTCGGCGAGACGCTGGGGTTAAAAAAGAAGGCGTTCGTGTACGTCACGCTGCATCGCCCTTCAAACGTGGATCATCAAGCCAGCCTCATAACAATCATCACCGCGCTCAAGCGTGTCGCCAAAGACTGGCCGGTAGTTTTCCCGATGCACCCGCGTACCCGGAAGATGTGCGGACAATTCGGCATCACGTTGGATGACGTGCCGGGACTTCGCATCGTTGAACCTGTGGGGTATTACGATTCGTTGTTCCTCACCGAGTTTGCGCGATTCATTCTCACCGACTCCGGAGGCCTACAGGAAGAGAGCACCTATTTCAAAACGCCTTGTCTCACGTTGCGTCCGAACACGGAACGTCCGGTCACGATCACGCACGGCAGCAACAAACTCACGACGGCGGAGAAATTGGATACAGACATTGACGCCGTGCTGAAGCAGACGAAGCAGTCTGACAAAATCCCGCCGATGTGGGACGGCAAAACAGCCGAGCGCATAGTGGACGCCATCATCGCTCACTCGTGATCGTTTAACCTATCTCACACGATTAGTTTTCCATGCCTGCGTTTGTCATCATCACTCCGGCGCACAATGAGGAATCCCTCATTGTCCATACGGCGCGGGCGATGATCGCGCAGACCGTACGTCCGTTGAGGTGGGTGATCGTCAACGACGCTTCGACGGATGGCACCCGCGAAGTCATCGAGAAGCTTGCGGGCAAACATCCTTTCATCGAAGTCGTGAATCTGGAGCGCGCCGCAGGGCGGCATTTTGGAAACAAAGTGCGCGCCTTCAACGCCGGGTTGGAACACGTCAAAGATTTGAACTTCGATTTTATTGGCAACCTCGACGCCGACATGTCTTTTGAGCCGAATTATTTTCAAAGTCTGCTCCAGCAGTTTGAATTAAATCCCCAACTAGGCATCGGCGGCGGTATGGTTCACACGACGATTGATGGGAAGTTCGTCAGCCAAGAAGTTGCGCTCGACAGCGTGGCGGGAGCGGTTCAGTTGTTCCGCCGGAAATGTTTTGAGCAAGTTGGCGGTTATCGCGCGATGCCGCTCGGAGGGATTGATGCTGCTGCGGAAGTCGCTGCGCGGATGCATGGATGGCAGACGCGGACGTTTCCAGAATTCGTCACGCGCGAACACCGGTTCACTGGCGCGGCCACGGCGAGTCCTCTCAAATCGCGCCTCAAGGAAGGCAAGCGAATGCATTCGCTTGGCTACAGTCCGGTTTTCTTTTTCGTGCGGTGCGCTTATCGCATTCTCGAACGCCCCGCAGTGATCGGCAGCATCGCCGCACTTTGGGGATATTTTGCGAGTGCGATTTCTTCCACGCCGGTCGCCGTTTCACCTGAAGCCGTGCGTTATCTGCGTTCGGAACAGCACGCGAAGTTGAAGCGATTGCTCGGTTTCAAAACAGCCTGATTTTTTCTCATGTGCGGCATCTGTGGAATCTTTGACCTGAACGGAAACCCCATCAATGGGGAGGTTTTGGATCGCATGACAGACGTGATCCGGCATCGCGGGCCTGACGGCGATGGGCGTTTCGTGGATCGCGAGATCGGGCTTGGCCATCGTCGTTTGAGCATCATTGATCTCGGTGGCGGCGCGCAACCAATCGGCAATGAAGACGGAAAATTGCAGATCGTTTTCAACGGGGAGATATACAACTTCGTCGAACTGCGGGCCGAGCTTGAAGCGGCAGGTCACAAGTTCAAGACTCGCTCGGATACGGAAGTCATCGTTCACGCGTACGAACAATGGGGCGCGGATTGCGTGAAGCGTTTCAATGGCATGTTTGCTTTCGCGCTTTGGGACGGGAACAAGCGCGAGTTGTTCATGGCGCGTGATCATCTCGGCATCAAACCGCTTTACCACGTCACCATCGGCAGCAAGCTGGTGTTCGGATCGGAGATCAAAAGTCTTCTGCTGCATCCAGGTTGTCCACGTGAGGTGGACACGGAATCGCTGGCTGAATTATTCACGTTCCGTTACGTGCCGTCGCCGAAAACTCTTTTCAAAGGCATCTCAAAACTGCCGCCGGGTTACTCGATGTTATGCAAGCGTGGCGATGTGAAGATCAGTCGCTACTGGAATTGGATTCCTAAAATCCGCGAGAATGTCCGCGAGCCGGAATTAATCGAGGAGTATCAAGCGTTGTTGCAGGACGCGGTGAAACTCCAGATGCGCAGCGATGTGCCAGTGGGATTATTCCTGAGTTCCGGCGTGGATTCCGGCGTTTTGTTGGCATTGATGCGCGAGTATGCGGCTGGGCCGGTACAGACGTTCACGATTGGATTTGAAGGCGGCGAACGCACGAACGAAATCGAAGATGCGGCGTTGATTGCGAAGAAATACGGCGCGGAGCACAGTTCGATGATGGTGACGCATCGCGATTATCTGGATTACTTCGCGCGTTATATGAACGACATGGAAGAGCCTGTCGGACACGAAGCGTCGCCTGCATTCTATTTCGTTTCCAAGATCACCAGCCAGCGCGTGAAAGTGGCGTTGACGGGGCAGGGTGCGGATGAACCGTGGGCGGGCTATGGTCGCTACCTGGGGATCAAATATTCGTCGCTCTACGGAAAGTTGCCGGGGTTTGTGACGCGTGGGGTCGGTCCGATGTTAGCGAAAATGCCGGGACGCATGGAGCGATTGAAGCGCGGCCTGATCTCGCTCGGCGAACCGGACGTTCTCACGCGATTCACAAAGGTCTATTCCTTTTTCAGCGCGGATATGAAGCAGGCGTTGTTCAAAGGCGACATCGCCATCGGTTCGGAAGCCGAAGCGTATCGCACGAAGGAAGCGATCCGGCATTTGCAGGAGGACGTGAAGCATCTCGATCCGCTGTCGCAGATGCTTTACGTGGATACGCGCGCGAATTTGCCGGACGATTTGCTGATGGTGGGTGACAAGACGGCGATGGCGAATTCCATCGAAGTGCGCGTGCCGCTGCTCGATGTGCGGATGGTGGAATTCATCGAGAGTTTGCCGCCGCAATACAAGTTGCGGGGGCTGACGGGAAAATATCTTCACAAGAAGGCACTGCTCAAGTGGCTGCCGCGCGAAGTTGTGTATCGGAAGAAAAAGGGTTTCGCGCATCCGTTGGCGAAATGGTTTTCAACTTCGATGCGACCGATGCTGGAGGAATTGCTGTTGAGCAAAGATTCCGCGATGGCAATTTATTTCGATCAGAAATATATCCGCACGATTCTGGATCGGCATCGTGATGGGTTGGATGATTGCACGCGGCACATTTACTTGCTGCTGTCGCTGGAGCTGTGGCATCGGACACTGATTTCTCAAAGCCCTGTGCCGAAGTTCGCGCAGCCGTAATCATTTTTACTGCGTGAAACTCTCGATCATCATCGTCAACTGGAAGTCCAAGGATTATCTCCGCAAGTGTGTGGATTCGATCTACTCGCAGACGAGCGGGATCGAGTTTGAGGTCGTGGTGATTGATTCTGCATCGTTCGACGGGGCAGGGGAGATGTTGGCTAGGGAGTTTACAAAAGTACGATTCATCCAGAGTCAGGAGAACTTGGGTTTTTCCAAAGCGAACAATCGCGCATTCGAGGATTCAACTGGCGACGTAGTTCTGTTTTTGAATCCAGACACGGAACTCGTCGGGAACGCCGTCAACACCTTGTTCAATGCCATGAAATCGTTGCCTGATGCTGGTGCGGTCGGCGGTAAGTTGTTGAACACCGATGGTTCGATCCAGACGAGTTGCGTGCAGGCGTATCCGACGATTCTCAATCAAGTGTTGAGTGCCGACGTGTTCAGACGCATGACGCCGACAGCGAGTCTTTGGGGAATGCGCGCTATATTCGACGCGAGTCCGAAGCCGCAAATTGTGGAGATGATCTCCGGCGCGTGTCTGATGATGCGGCGGGATGTGTTCAAAAAGATCGGTCAATTCAGCACGGAGTATTTCATGTACGCCGAAGACGTGGACTTGTGTTTCAAAGCGCAGCAGGCGGGGTTCAAGAATTATTATTTTGGCGAGGCGGTGGTGATTCATCATGGCGGCGGGAGTTCTCAGGTTGCTCCCAGTCATTTTTCAAGTGTTATGATGCGTGAGTCTGTCTGGTTATATTTCAAAAAAATGCGTGGCGATTATTACGGTATGCTTTACAGGGTGTGCATACTTGTTTCAGCGTTCTCACGGATGTGTTTCTTGTTTTTGATTGCGCCGATCAGACTTGCCCAAGGAAAAGCGGATTTATGGCGGGCGGCATTCGGCAAATGGCGGGCGATTTTATATTGGAGTCTTTGGCGTGAGGGAGCCGTTGAGCGGCGGTGACTTAAATGGTGGTAGGACTTGAATGAACGGATTTATTCTACATACAGGTGGTGCCGATGTTGGTTTGAATCGAGCTTTGCCTCCTGATGCGGCAGCACCCCAGCCTGAATTATTGCCGGGTGGGGCAACAATCATTTCTTGGGGAGAAGCTGGCGGTGATGTGTGTGTGTATTCCGATGCTGCCTTGGGATGGCTGATTTTATCGGGTTATGTCACGGGCACTCGATCTGGGCGAGAATTTGGTTCAGAACTGGAGGCTTGCCGATTTTTATTCGAGGCAATTGGACTGTGTAAATCAGATGAAGAACGCAAGCGACTGCTGGATTCGATTTATGGATCGTTTGCCATGGTTCGTTATGAAGTGGGCGACAGCTTTTTGTCATGTTTTTCAGACCGTGTCGGATCGCGTCCGTTATGGATCAAGAAAAGTGGCTTGGGTTGGGTGATTTCGACCCACGCGATTTCTGCTGGCGTTGCTGGTGATAGGTCGGGATTTGACAGGGGCGGTTTGGGTGCATTTTTGTTGTATGGCGGACCGTTGGATTCAGAACAGTCTTTGTTTGAGGGGGTCAGTGCGCTTTCTTCCGGTACCATGGCAACGCTTGATCGGGTGGCATGTATATCTAAGAAATGGTACGCCTTTCAGCATCGTCCTGATGAATCGAGATCGCGTTCCGGTTGGGTGGACCTCGTTTCTGAGCGTTTGGTCAAAGCCTCGCAACGATTGGTAAAACGGGCAAATAGTCCTGCAATTTTCTTCAGCGGAGGAACGGATTCGCGACTGGCAGCGGCTGCGATGAAAGCCGGTGGAGGAAATCCGTTATTAGTCACACTTTCGGATGGGCCAAACATCGAAACCCGCGTGGCAACCAAGGCTGCAAAAGCCCTGGGATTGGAACATCAGATCATCACGCGTGACAAGCATTGGTATCTCCGCACGTTGAAAAATTCTGTTTTTGAAACAGGCGGCGTCTATATGTGGACGCATGGTCATTTTTCTTCGGCGGCAAAAGTGGCGGCGACGAGGTTTGGCGTGGACACGTTTGTGCTTGGAGATTTGTGCGAAGCGTTCAGCAAGTTGTTTTGTGATCCTGAGAGAACGCCCGTTAATCTTTGGACTGAAGATGAATATGTCAAAGCTTACGATAGAATCAGATTGCCGTTATACCGTCCACCCAACCGGGTGAATACACTGTCTCTCTTAAAGCGTGAAATTCGGGATGAGGTGGAAAAATCGTTGCAGTCAAAGATTGTCGAGCAATTCGGGCGTTTACGGGTGAATGCCAATGATCCTTTGATCGTTGGAGACATGGCTTTCCGATGGGAGTCGGTGGCATTGTTGCCGACGTTTTACATGTTTCTTGATCTGCGTAGCGTAGCGGCGGATCGCAACATGATGTTTGACGCAGACGTGCATGAGTTATTGGAGAAAATGCCTTCTAGCATTCGCAGCGGTCGTAATCTTGGTGCGGCTGTGATCCGGCGTTTGTCTAGTGAAGCGGGTTGGGTGGTCAATTCCAACAGTCTTGTCCCAATGTTCTGGCATCCGTGGTTTCACAAGACTGCGAAGAAAGTGAAGCCCTACATAGGAAAGTTGCGGCGCGCCGTCAAAGGGAGTTCACACCGAACAACTGGTTCTTGGCAGGAGCACGCGCATCTATTTCAGTCAGACCGGGAATGGCGGCAAACGGCTGAAGTGCAGGCGAAAAAGATAGATAACTTTGACGCGGAGATATTCGACCGGGATCAGATCAACTCGGTCTGGCGATTGTTTCTTTCGGGAGACTTGGAGCGTGCGGCTGATTTTGAAAAAGTTCTGCAATTAAGTTTTATCAATGACTTTGTTGCGCGGTAAAATCAAAGACATTTTATATCATGTTTGCATCTGTAACAATTGACCCAAAAATCAAGTATCCTGGCTCAGAAGATTATTTTTCGCCGGACGTTTCATGGCCTGAGTATCGCGGAGAACATTTGGCAAAAAGCAAGAATCTCGTCTACGCCGCCGTGCGTCAGTGTCTGGCTGATTCAGGGTTAGATGCGGACAACTATGGGAAGACGGTTTGGAATCCGCTGGGAAAATACATTCGTCCTGGCGATAAGGTTTTTCTGCTTTGTAATTTTGTGGAGCAGAAGGTTGGGCGTGCGACAGATGATGAGTTAAACGCGAAGTGTACACATGGATCAGTGGTACGTGCATTGATTGATTACGTGTTGATTGCCTTGGATGGTCAGGGAAGTGTCCGGTTTGGAAATGCGCCGTTGCAATCTTGTAATTGGGCGGAGGTGATTCACCAGACTGGTGCTGATCGTGTGGAGGAATATTTCTCAAAAATTCACAAAGTGAATGTTCCAGTCGTGTTGACGGATTTACGGCAACACATCATCCGGCGTGATGCGCTGGGTGGGGTAACCACGGACCTGCATGTGGAGAAGGACGGGATGTGGGTGGAAGTTGATTTAGGAAGCGAGAGTCTGTTGGATGAGCTTTGTAAGGTCGGGGAAGTGCCGAGGTTTCGAGTGTTGGATTACGATCATAGGCGATTGGAGCGATGCCATGAAAAATCCAAACATCTGTATCTGATGAGCCGTCATATCATTGATGCCGATGTGGTGATAAGTGTGCCTAAGTTGAAGACTCATGAAAAAGTCGGTATCACCTGTGGAATCAAAGGTTGCGTGGGAACAATTGCTCACAAGGATTGTCTGGCGCATCATCGTTTAGGATCTCCGAAGCAAGGCGGTGACGAGTACCCTGACTGTCTGTCTTCGATCTCGTTTATATCAAGGATTCATGATCGAGTGTATAGCAGTGAGCCTAGTTTTTTCCGCAGCGTGCTGCATTCGATAAATTATTTTTCACGCAAGGTCGTGCGGCGGTTTTCACGCGCGATGAGCGGTTCCTGGCCCGGTAACGACACTTGCTGGAGAATGGCTGTGGATTTGGCGAGAATCGTCGAGTACGCCGATAAATCGGGTAAACTCAACGAAACGAAAAGGCGTGTGCATGTGATGTTCACAGACGGAATTGTGGGAGGCGAGGGCGACGGTCCGTTGTCCCCCAAGCCTGTGTATTTGGGCATGGTTGCGTTTAGTGACAACGTGGCTTGGGGCGACTATGTCAATTGTGTGGCGATGGGGTATGAACCTGAAAAACTTCCCATGATCCAAGAAGCATTCAAACTCGCAACATACTGCCTGTGTTCGACTCCGTTGCAGCAGGCTTCAGTCCGGTTCAACGGCAAAATCACCAGTCTGAGAGAGTATCGTGAGAAAATAACACTAAAGTTCCGACCGCCTAAAGAATGGGAGGGGACTTTGTGAACTACACGTCGGTAATGAGGCAAAACGTGCGATTTCTAAAGTCTCGCTGTACGATTTTTGAATTAGTTTAAGGCTCACCGGGAATCGGACAGTGAGTTTGAAATCTTTGCAAAGAGTCTTATCATCAAGCAGAGCAAGGCTTGTTATCACCGGTTTTCTCCGTATTGGCGTAGAAAGCGACTGTGGCACGGTATCTGTTAATGAGACACGATTTAGTATGTGTATGAAACGAAATGCAATCATTGGTTTTTTTAGCCGGCTTGTGCTTGTGGCGGCGGCATTTTCATTAACGGTCGCAGCAACGTTTGCGCAATCCTATTGCGTTCGTGCCGGGGCGACGGGATCGGGAACTGGCGTGGACTGGGTGAATGCATTCCCTGTGTTGCCAGCCACTCTCGTCCGTGGAGCGACTTATTTCATAGCAGACGGCTCTTACCCAAATTATGATTTTAACGATCCGGTGTCTGGATCTACGGTCATCACCATCAAAAAGGCGACTCAATCAATTCACGGGACCGATACAGGCTGGAACTCAACTTATGGAGATGGTCAAGCTGTTTTTAATTCCCCTCTATCCTTTAGCACTTCGAACTGGATCATTGATGGCCAATTCCGCAACGAATCCGACTGGTTTGACGGAGCGAGCTATGGAATCAAGATAGCGCATAACGGGCAGGATACTCAAGTGGGTTGTCGGCAGAAAACGGCCAATAACATAACATTGAAGCATGTGTTTCTTGAGGCCCTCGGCACCGCCCTCCCTGATACTACGATAGCTCGGTATTCGCTGCGAATTGAGGATTATAACAATGGAGGCAGGTTTTCAGGTTACACTGTCACTAGATGTTTCTTTGATAAGGGTAATGTACCAATCTTTTCAAGGGAGAATGATGGAATGGTTGTCGAATACACTGCGTTTGCGGATAACGATAGCAATGACGCCAATCACGGCGAGGCAATTTCAGCCTATTTCGGCAGCCACAATTTTATATTCCGATACAACAAATTTCGTTCGATTGTCGGAACGGCGGTCTTGGCTTATCAGGGCAACGGTTGGCAGGTCTATGGAAACGTCATGTGGAATCAGTGGGTCGGGGATGGAGTCATATCAGCATTCAGCGGAAGTGCCACGGCGAACAACAATACTTTCCACCATAACACGATATACGGAGGCCGTGGTTATAACAACGGAGTCTTTTATGCAGCGGGATCTACCGGGAATACAGCTTATAACAACCTTTGGATTAATAATACGGGGCCAACATCAATCGAAGGAGCGCACAACTACAATGCGTTTTCTGATGCAAATGCACGTGGCGAAGCCAACGCTCAAATTAATGTTCCGGCTTCGATCTTGATGGACCCTGCCACGGGTGATTTTCGCCTCCGCTCTGCGACCGGTCCTGGCGTGGCGATTGGTGCGCCTTACGCAGCCGATTTGACCGGAATTTCACGCGGTAGCGACGGTAACATTGATCGCGGTGCGTATGAATTCGGTGGGATTGTGGATACAACTCCACCTATCATTACAAACGTGGCGGTGTCATCAGTGACATCTGTGAGCGCAGTTATCGGCTGGTTGACGCAAGAGCCATCAACGAGCATCGTCGATTACGGGACGACGACATCGTACGGCTCGACCGCCAATAATCTTTCCCTTGTCACAAACCGAGCCATCATTCTTGGCAGTTTGACGCCAAACACGCTCTACAATTATCGCGTTAGGTCGGCTGACAGTTCGGGCAATGTGGCGACATCATCAAATTTTACGTTCCTCACCGGGCTGGGCGATACGAATGCGCCGACTGTTTCGCTGACATCTCCTGCTAATGGAACGACCGTCAGCAACGTGATTGTTCTGTCGGCTACCGCGAGTGATAATGTCGGTATTGTGGGAGTGAGATTTTATGTCGAAGGCATAGAGGTCAACGATGACATGGTAACTCCTTATGCATTCAACTTTGATACAGCGTTGCGGACAAACGGTAGCTATAAGATTTACTCCCAAGCTCGGGACGCTGCGGGAAATATCAAATGGAGCGGCACTAACAACATCACTATCAGCAATCCGCTGGGAACACTCCCCGTTTCTGCTGTGAATTGGACTTTCAGCGAAAACTCCGGAACACTCACACTTGATGGTGATCGCAATATTGCACTGACGTTTCGCAACGGCGCGAGTTGGACTACTGGAAGAACAGGAGCGGGTTCGGCGATGTTGCTTGATGGCTTGAGCGGTCGAGCAGATGCGACGAATAATGCCGCTTTTGATTATGACGGAAACATGATCACAGTAGCCGCTTGGGTGAAGCTCGATAATATTAACGACTGGCAGCAACTTATCGCGAAAGTCTCCGATGTCGGCACGTTTGCGCCTCCTTATTTCTGCTGGCATCTTTTCGCTGGCACTGTTTCAACGACGCAATGGCGTCCGCAATTTCAGTTGGCTAACACCACTCAGACAGGTGTGAACATAGGTTCGACGGCGGTAGTGAATTACGGTGATTGGGTTCACATAGTCGGCGTCTATGATGGAGCTGCCGTACGAGTCTATGTGAATGGGCTTGAACAGGGTAGTGCTCCCCAAACTGGGAATATTCTGCGTGCGCCGCAGCCGATTTATGTTGGGGCGCATGGATTGCCCGGAGAATTTGCCAAAGGTGCTATTGATGACATCCGAATTTTCCCCACCGCGCTCAATGCATCTCAAATTCAGATGCTTTATATCGGAGTTAGTGCAGCACCTCGTCCGACTCCGCCTTCGAATTTGCGAGTTGCATCCAACTGACAGTTGAAGTTGTATTGCTCTTGAGGGCGGATTTTTGTTGACCGAACTTTAGGCTTCATTCTTGTCTGACGTTTCGCCAGCCTCGTTATCAGGTGACCATTATTTTCACGATTCTGGCTTTCGCTCTAGTGATTGCCCAGTTTTCCTTGCCAAAACGTTTGGCCTTTCTGCCACTGATTCTGGCTGTTGTGCATTTTCAGAATGTTCCCGTCTTCAATGTCGGGGTAGCCTTCAGTGCCACCAAATTGATTGTTCTGGCAGGCCTCATTAGAGCCAAATCTGAAGGGCGATTTGTCTGGAGTAGTAATCAAAAAACTGATCTGTGGATATTAATTTGGGCTGTGTTCGCGGTGATGAGCGCATTTTTTCACAACCCAAAATTCGTCAATCCATTCACCCAGAGACTGTCACTGGTCTATGACGTACTTGGTTCTTATTTGTATGCTAGGGCTTTCATCAAAAGCTTTGATGATTTCATCCGTTTCCTAAAATGCTTGGCGTTTTCAATCTTGCCGTTGGCGGCTTTGATCGGAGTGGAAAAATTCGCTCAGACCAACATCTACTATTTGCTGGGCGACATCCAACAAGGCGTGGCAATCCGGGAAGGGCGTGTTCGGGCGAGTGGATCTTTCAGTCATCCGATTCTGATGGGAACATTCGGTGCGACTTCATTTTTGGTGTTGGTGGGGTTGTTCCGTGTTGATCGTAAAACTCTCAAGTGGGGCGCGGCGGCATGTGGTGCGATTGTTTTCTGTTCTGCGTCCAGTGGGCCGATTGTGACATTACTTTCCGGCTTGATGGTTATCGGACTGTGGAAGTTTAGAGAGAGCGTCGGGTGGATAAGGCGCGTCGCAGTGTTCACGGTGGTTCTCTTGCACATCGTAATGGAGGCGCCAGCGTGGTATCTGATGGCTCGATTTGATCTGGCTGGCGGCAGTACCGGTTGGCATCGCGCCGAATTAATCACGGCTGCTGTAAATCATTTGCATGAATGGTGGTTGATCGGTACGGATGTAACACGGCATTGGATGCCGTATGGTGTCGAATGGAACGCCGAACACATCGACATCACAAATCATTATATCTACATGGGCGTGACAGGCGGTGTCTTACTGGTGTTTGCATACGTGATGATCATCCTCAAAGCTTTTGAAGCCCTCGGGGAAAAAATGACCGCGCTTAGGAGGCAAAAAGACCCGGCTGAATTCACTTTGTGGTGCGTGGCTTCGGTGTTGTTTGCAAACTGTTTTACTTTCATTTCCATATCATACTTTGACCAAAGCAATACTCAGCTTTCCATGATCCTTGGATCAGTGCCTGCGTTGTGCAAAGCGAGTAATATTATTGCGTCATCCAAGACGGATAACGCGTTGCCAAAGTAAAAACTGCTATCAGAGGACACTTAATGAGCAAACCGCTCCTCAGTTACATCGTCGTCACGTTCAATCAGGAAAAATATATCCGCGAAGCTGTCGAGAGCGCGTTGGCGCAGACGTACTCGCCATTAGAGATCATCATCTCTGACGACAAATCAACCGACAGAACGGTTGAGATCGTAAAGGAAGTCATCGCCGCATACAAAGGGACACATTCCGTCAGGTTGAATTGCAATCAAGAGAACATGGGAATTGGCAAGAGTATCACTAAGTTGATGACGATGTGTGGCGGATCGCTAATCGTTGGCCAAGCTGGCGACGATGTGGCGATGCCTGAGCGAACCGAGACGATTTTCCAGGCATGGGAAGCGTCCGATCGGAAGGCGACTTCAATCTTTACGAGTTACGTGACTATTTCAGGCGAGGGCAAAGTGCTTGGAGTGGGCGGTAATCGTGGCGAGAAATCCGATCCTGCAATATATCGAAAACAAGAGGGTAGTGTTCTTAAATTCCTTTTCGACAAATGGCCAGTCGTTGTGGGGTGCACACACGCTTGGTCGCCCGAGTTGTTCACATTCTTCGGGCCTTTGACTTCTGACTTGGAAGATTTGGTTCTATCTTTTCGCTCTTTGTCCAACGGTCAAATGCTATATGTTCATAGCCCGGTTCTGAAATATCGGCGGCATGATTCTAACGTGTCGTTTTTTGCGGGATGGGATGACACGCGATCTTTTGAGCATCGCGAGAAAAGATTGCGGTGGGTGAATGAAAAAACGGTTGGCGCGTACGACAATATAATTGCTGACATTGAGACGCTTTTGTCGAAAGGCAAAATATCTGAGTCGGAAAGCAAAAAGTTGCGCGACGAAGCCGTCCGGGTAAGAGCAAAGTCGGCGACTGAACTTTGCATGATGACAGGAAATTATTTTAATAAAATTAATGCGGTGATTGGCGCGGGGTTACGGGGGGATTTCCACTGCGCGATGAAGTCAATGGCGCGCCTGATGCCATTGACTTTGTATCGTTTCTTTTACATTTACAGAGCTAAGAAGAATGCCAGAAAGCAGACACCCGCTGTCTGAAAGTTGGGCTTGAAAAAGTTATCGATGGACGAGTGGACTCGAAATGGTCGATTTCGGTGTTTGGCTCATAGAAAGCTTTTCCGTAGGTTCACGGAACTTTTTCCGTAATCAGTATCAATGCGCGCCCATGGCGACTCTGTATAGTCGTTCATTGGCGCGATTAAATGGATTGGCGACAGACGCAAGGCGACAGGTTTGACCGAAACGGTTTATAAAGCTTAATGCCACAGGATGGCTGATTGACGAGTGATGACTAAATTATCAGTAAAAATTAGACGGGTTGTTATCGTATTTCTATGGGCCTTTAGTTTGGCGTCTTTGTGTCAGCAAGCGGCAGCCTACACAAATTTCACGACGAACACTTTCGTGTTCACATATACGAACCGGACCGCGTTGCTCGCCGCTGGGTGGGATTTTATCGCGCGTACGGCGGGAGGTTCGTCGCGGAATACTGAAAGCACCAACGGGGCTGCGCCACCGGATGTTTCCTACGACCAATCAACTCACCCCGGGGTATTGCGTATTCCGGTCACAATGGGTGATCTTTGGGATCGCAGCACAAATGACCTGCGGTATCCCTTGATCAACAACACGACGAATACGCTTTTTCGCAATCTCTCATCCAATTGGGTAAGTCTGCGGTTAGATGCGGCGTTACGACCAAACTCGTCTTATGAACAGGTGAATCTCACCTTGTATCAGGATGATGATAATTTTGTGTCGGTCGGCCACACTTACAATTCTTATGAACAAGTTAATTTAGCGTTGCAGACCCAAGGCTACGCATTGGGATCCCCGCGCGCTGTGAATGCCGTCGGTGTTAATAGCGCTGATGTGCGTCTGCGTTTGGATCGCGACCCCCACACCGACAAGTTGACAGGATATTATTCGCTGGACGGGACAAATTGGTCGTTGATCGGGGAGACCAGCCACGCACTTGTTAATCCACGCTTGTGTATATGGGTTGGTGGGCGACCTACTAGCGACAAAATCTGTGACGTGCGTGCGCTTGATGTGGTGACGAGCGATGATCCGATCTTACCTGTGCTGGTAGCGCAGCCTCAACAACTGGTCTTCAATTCAGTTGAGGGTCAGCCTTGCACGAATATTCAAAAGTTGAGGGTAGTAGCGCGGGTTACCCGATCGTCATTTTCCTATTCCATTTCTAGCAATGCGACTTGGCTTTCCGTCAGTTCGACAACTGGCAATACTCCGGCTGCATGCGACGTTTCGGTAAATACCACGGGTCTGACAGCGGGAACGTATGTGGGGACATTGCAGGCAGATGCTTCGGGCGCAATATCCGCAGTGGCAAATGTGATATTGATTGTGAATCCGGCAGTCCCCGCGAAGGTGGCAACGTGGCAAGGAGGCAAGTCTGGCGCGATGACGATCTGGGTGGACGATTCGCAGCCAACAATGTTTGACGTTCTGAGTACAAACGGATTTGCAGGCACCTATGCCCTATGGGGAGTTAATCCCATTTATAGTTTTTTTACCAATTACTATCTGGCTGGAATGGAGATGGCGTCTCACACTTGGGACCACCCTTGTTTCTCGGTCAACGAACCCACCCGCCGTTATGAATTTGAAAGAAACATCTCAGACATACTGGCGAATACTCCGACGACATCTTCGGAGTTGATTTCATTTGCTTGGCCCTGTGGTTTTACGACTGACGCAGAGGAGGTGATTGCCAGCGACTATTTCCTCGTTGCTCGTGGATATAACTTTAATCAGTTGGAAGATTCGAGCCCAAGTGACTGGATGAATCTGAAGAGCTATAATTCACACGATGGTCCACCGCTACCACCTGCTGATTTGAAGACGGTAGTGGACGCTGCGATTGTCCAAAGAAAATGGGCGAACATCGTGTTCCACAGTCTACCCGTTGATGACGGAGCCATCGCCTATTCGGTTGGCAAAGATATCTGGGTAGATCGCTCAGATAAGATCACTAAGTACATCTACCAGCGAGACCGCACTATCATCACCAATTCTAGTTCAACCGCAAACACGCTTCAGTTTAACACGTACCGACTCCCGATTGCTCCATCACCCAAAAGGATTTTTGAGACTGCAATCAATACGAATGACGTTCTTACATTCAAGGTTGATGTGTCTGGACACTCAGGCATGTTTGTTTCGGGTGTCATGGTCAACGGCGTTGGGACGGGTTTTACAATTAACGGGAATCTAGTTTATTTCAGTACCGTGGTAACAACGAATTTGGAAACAGTCGTCGTCAATTTCCAGACCAATACTTCTCCAGTCCTTCTCTCGAAAACCAACCGGTCTGTGAATGAGCTGACATCGCTCACGGTGACTAATGCAGCGACGGATTCAGATATTCCTGCGCAAACTTTGACTTACAGCCTAGTTGTGACCAACACACTTAACGGAAGTGTTCAGACGAACGCCACCATCAATTCCAATGGCGTTATTACATGGACACCGACAGAGGCGCAAGGAGCAGGCGACTATTCGTTCACAACAGTGGTGATGGACAGCGCGCTAACACCAGCAACGGCTACAAATTCATTTACGGTTACAGTCAACGAATTGAACACGTCGCCAAACTTACCCTCGCAGCCCAATCAGATGATTTTTGGGACTAG
>JANPGI010000020.1:0-6408 GCA_031423875.1 Verrucomicrobiota bacterium
CTCCCGGCGGGTGATCTTCTTCTTGGTGGCAAACTCAGCTTGCGAAAAACTCGTCTGGTGGGTCATACCGCCAATTCTAGATAACCATTCCAACCTCGTCGCCTGCAAAATTCAGAAACCGAAAATTAAATCAGCGTTTCCCTAGGAAAAATTCTTCAAATTCGCCGCGAGTGTAAAAACCACATCACTGGTGGCTAAAAGGGACTGGCGCAAATCTTCCTCGACCGCATCCATTCCCGGCAAAGCGCTGTCTTATCACCATTGCCGCACCCTGTAAAAACGCTGCACCGGATTTGGGGCGGGATCGGTCAGGATGATTTCTGCGCCAGTACCCGCGCGCAACGGCATGGCCGTCCACGAGTTGCTGCTCAACGAATCCGTGAATTGCAGCGCATAGGTGCGGCCAATCAGCGTCCGCACCGGAATTTGAAATTGATTTGCAATCAGACCTGCTCCGGGCAGCGGCACATAACGCGAGGGCGGATCGTCACCCACAATCGCCAGCGTGTGATCTCCGCCGCCGGTAATCGCAATGACGTTCAAAAGCCCGGCGGGAATGTTGGCCTGGCCGTAGTCATTCTTGCCGGACGAGGTCAGCGTGCCGTCGGGCCGCACGCCGAAGCTGTGCCGGTTGCCTGCACCAATGGCGATGACGTTGGCGCGGCCCGAAATGCTGATCTCGCCGTCGAAGTTATATCCCCACGCGTAAACAATCTCATTGGTCCGCAGAACCATCGTGTGAAGTTCCGCAGCGACGATTGCGGCAATATTGCTGGTGAGAATAGTCGCGTTTTGGCCGTAGGTGCTGTCACCCCAGCCAATCAAATTTCCTTCGCGCGTGAGCGCCAGACTGAAGGAGCCTCCGGCGGAAATCGCCACCACGTTCGCCAGTCCCGGCGGCACGTTGGTCTGGCCGACATTGTTTCGACCCCATGCCACCACAGTTCCGTCTGACTTGAGAGCCAGCGTATGATTGCCGCGACTGGAGATGGCGATCACGTTATTCAACCCGGGTGGCGGCGGAAGCTGTCCCAGCGAAGAACTGCCCCAGCCCACGACCGTGCCATCATTCTTCAACGCGACAGCGTGGGTGCTTCCCGCCGCAATGGCGATCACCTCGCTGAGTGCAGCAGCGGGCACGTTGGTTTGCCCCTGACTGTTGCTGCCCCAGGCGACGACGCTCCCATCCGAGAGCAGTGCCATGGAGAAAAGACTTCCGCCGGCTACCGCCACGACATTGGTGAGCCCGGGTGGAACATTGCATTGACCCGAAGTATTTCGGCCCCAGGCCACGATGCGGTTGATGGTCAAAGTTGCCGTGTTGCTTGCAGAGCCGTATGCGTTGTTCGCGATCAATGTGTATTCGCCGCTGGCATCAAGCTTAACGTTGCTCAACGTGAGAATGGAATTTGTGGCGCCTGGAATATTTGCGCCGTTGAACTGCCATTGAAAAGTCATTGGCAGGGAGCCGTCCATGGTCGCGGCGAGCGTGAACGTGCGGCCCGGCCAGCCGGTCTGGTTTGTGAGCGGCGCGGACACGAACGGCGCTTGCGCCACCACGGTTAGCACGCCGACCTGACTGGTGACCGACCCGGAATTGTTCGTGACCACCACAGTGTAATTGCCACCTTGAACCGGCTGCACGTTGGTGAGCACGAGCACGGAACTCGTTTTCCCCGGAAGATTCGTTCCGGCCAGACGCCACTGATATTTCAGCGGCAAAGCGCCAAGCGCGCGCGTTTGCAGATACGCGTTGCGACCGATGTACACCGAAGTGTTCTGCGGCGGATATGTGACCGCCGGTCGCCTATCGCCCACGAGCGCCATTCCCGAAAGCCGGCCTGATTTTAGCGCGATCACATTCGTCAGGTCCGACGGCGGCGTGATGTAATTGACGCCGCCCCACGCGACGACCGTTCCATCGCTCTTCAACGCGAGACTGTGACACGAGTAGGCCGACCAATGGGTGCCGCCCGCGGAGATCGCCACGACGTTGGAGAGTCCCGCCGGCACTTGCGACTCTCCCGAGCTATTCGAGCCCCATGCCACCACTGTGCCGTCCGCTTTCAACGCAAGGCTGTGTCGTCCGCCGGCGCTGATGGCAATGACGTTGGTGGCCGAAGGCGGAATCGTGATTTGACCGTATGTGTTGTAAACCGAGCCGACAACCGTGCCGTCGTTCTTCAAAAACAAGCTGTGCTCTCCGCCCGCGGAAACCGCGACCACGTTGCTCAGGCCCGGCGGCAGATTCGTGTAAAGCGATTGGCCGAACGAAACCACCGTCCCATCGGCGCGCAAGCACAGCGTGTGTTCCGAACCGGTGTCAATCGCGACGACATTGCTCAAGCCCGGGGGAACAACCGTGATGTTCGCCGTCGTTTGGGATCCCCACGCCGTGACAGTTCCGTTTCCTTTGAGCGCCACGCTGAATTCCTCACCGCCGTCCACGGCCAGCACGTCGCTCAATCCGACCGGCACGTTTGCCTGCCCGGAATAGTTGTAGCCCCACGCCACGACGGTATTGTTCGTCTTGATCGCCAGCCCGTGATAATCGCCGTCGCCGATGGCTACGACGTTCGTCAAGTCGTTGGGAACATTTCCATCGCCGAGAGTCGTGACGCCGTAACCATCCTGCGTGATGCCCCACATCTGGACCGGCGTGACCCTGAGATACGCATTCGTGCTGGTGATCGAATTCGCAACGTTCGTGACCACGACGGAATAATTTCCCGCCTGAGCGAAGGTGACGTTCGTCAGCAACAGAATCGCGTTCGTCGCGCTGCTGATCGGCACGTTGTTCAGGCGCCATTGATAACTCAGCGGTGCAGTCCCGTCCGCCACCACGCTGAACGTCACAGTTCTGCCCGGCCACGCGTTCGTGTTCGCGGGTTGCCCCGCGATGAACGGCGGCGCGTCCACTTTCGTCACCGTCGCGGGCGGACTGGTCACGGGGCCTTTGGAGTTGCTGACCGTCACGGCATACGGGCCTGCGTGAATCGCCGCGAGATTGCTAATGACCAGCGTTGTGTTGGTTGCGTTGGGAAGATTCGTCCCGTAAAACTGCCATTGGTACGTGAGCGCAAGTGGACTTTGGGCGCGCACGCGCAACTTCACCGTCGAGCCAGTGAAAGCCGTGCGGCTGAACGGACGTTGCACAATCAACGGCAGATTGGTCGCCGTCAGCGCGAAAGTCGAGTAATAGCCCGCTGCCAGGCCCGTCGCATACGGCAACGTGGGCGGCACAGTGGCCTGACCGTAATAATTGTAGCCCCACGCCATCACGCTGCCGTTGCTTTTGAGCACTGAGCAATGCCGGAAACCCGCGCCCAGCCCGACCACGTCATTCGTCGCGCCGGGAGGAAACGTCAGCACGCCGTCGTCGGATTGTCCCCAGCCTACGACCGTCCCGTCCGCTTTCAACGCGAGGCTGTAATTGTAATTGGCCGCTATGGCCACGACGTTCGACAAACCCGGAGGAACAGTCGCGATGACCGGCGAGGTGCCACCCCACGCCGCAACCGTGCCGTCATCCTTCAACGCCACGTTGTGCCGGTTGCCCGCGGCGATGGCCATCACGTTGCGCAGGCCGGCGGGGATGGTGGTTTGACCGTAATCATTCAAGCCCCATGCGAACACCGTGCCGTCCGCGCGCAACACCAGAATATGAAACCCGCCGGCGGCTGCCTGCACCACATTGCTGGCCGATGCGGGAACAACGGATTGCGAGTAAGTACTCGTTCCCCAATTTGAGAGCGAGCCATCCGCTTTCCAGGCCAGGCTGATGTCCTGTCCCGCGGCGATGTCTACGATGTTGCTTATCCCCGCGGGCACCGTGGCCTGACCGGATGAATTGTTTCCCCAGGCGATGACTGTTCCGTCCGGGCGCAACGCGAGGTTATGCGCATTACCGCTCGCGACTGCGATCACATTGGTCGGATTGCCCGGCGGATTGGTCTGATCGCCCCAGGCGGTGACGAACCCGCCTTGCGCCCGCGCAAAATTGACGAGCGACAACAGCAGCATGAAGAGCAACGCCGCCGCAAGGGAACGCGCGTTGAAAAATGTCACCGGGAAAAGTTTCATTCTGAAGCCCTGAAAATATTTGGTGCGTCATCCGTTGATCTGGCCTTGGAAAATACAGGAAGAGTAAAGCCACACACCGCGCAAAAAGTCAATCTTGACGATGGGTGAGGCGCGAGAACGGAGTTGGTGATCGGCTGGAACGGTGAAACGGATGACGAGTTCCGGCGCAAGGCGCGGGCATTGCGCTTTCTCTGTCAGGACATCGGGGAGTTGCGGCGCGGGGATCATTACGCGGAGCGGTTGCGGCTCGATCTGGAGCGGTTTGCGGAAACGAACAAGGACGAGCAGGCACGGGCGTTGGAGTTGGTGATTGAAGAGGTGAAGGACTGGCCGGAGGTGCAGCAGGCGTTCAAAGATGCTTTCGCGCTATTCCGCCAACGCAAGGCCAGCGAACCCCCGGCAAAATCAAAGTGAATCAAACCAGATCAAACCAGTTGAATCAGCACGGGCCGGGGAATGAGCGCGGTAGGGTTACACCCCATATCCCATAATCCGTCGCCGACCTACCGTGCTACTCGTGTTAAGAAACCAATAACGCAACAAATAAAATAAATATGAAAATCAAATCCTCCTACACGCTCGCACTCTTAATGGCTACGAGCACATTGTTAGTCACCAGCACGTCATTGCGCGCTTCCGACATGGATGACCGCATCGAGTCCTCGGCAAAGAAATCGCACGTGTTCAAAACCTACCTCAAGGATGACTCCATCAAGACCGAGTCCAAGAACGGTGTCGTCACTCTGACGGGAACAGTCTCGGAAGCGTCCCACAAATCATTGGCCGAGAATACGGTCGAGAGTTTGCCCGGCGTCATCAGCGTGGACAATCAGTTGAAGATCAAAGGCGAAAGTCCGGCTGAATCTTCAGACGCATGGATCGGCGCGAAGGTGAAATCCACGCTCGTGTTCCATCGCAACGTACGCGCCACCAAGACGGACGTGAACGTGCGGGACGGCGTCGTCATCCTGAGCGGCGAGGCTGCCAATCAAGCCCAGAAAGAATTGACCACCGAATACGCCAAGGACGTGGAAGGTGTCAAAGAGGTGAAGAATGAAATGACGATCGCCAAGACTCCCGCCAAATCAGACGAAACGATGGGCGAGAAGATTGATGACGCTTCCATCACGGCGCAGGTCAAGTCGTCCTTGCTGGCGCATCGCTCGACGAGCGCCATCAAGACCAAGGTCCAGACCAAGGACGGCGTGGTCACGGTCAGTGGCATCGCCAAGAACGACGCCGAGAAAAGTCTCGTCACCAAGCTCGTCAACGACATCAACGGCGTGACCAGCGTGATCAACAACATGACCATCGCCGTACCGGTGGCCACGAAATAGTCCAACTGATTGCTGCGGGCCGGTGCGAAAGCGCACCGGCCTGCAGCGACCAAAAAAAACGAAAGAAAAATTTATGTTATACACAATTGCGGTAGTGCTGATCGTTCTGTGGTTGCTGGGTCTGGTGAGTAGTTACGCGATGGGTGGGTTCATTCACATCCTGCTGGTGATTGCGGTTGTGATGATTCTTGTGAACCTCATCTCCGGTCGCAAGCTGGTGAAATAAATGGCCGCCAACTGACATTCGATTATGAACACAAAAACCATCGCTGCCGTCATCCTGATCACTCTCGGAATCGTGGTACTCGGTTATTCGGGTATCACCTTCAACACCCCCGGAAAACCGATTAATTTCCTCGGCATCCACATCGAGACCACAGACAGCCACTTCATCCCGCCAGTCATCGGTGCTCTTTCACTCGTGGGTGGAATCGTGTTGCTGATGGTCAAGCCGCGAAAAGTCTGACCAGCGGCCAACAACAACCACCATGATCTCGAACCACGCCATTTCTGAAGCCGAGGTCGCCACGACAGCCGACAAGGGAAAACATTTTCGGCGCTTGAAATTGGACGAGTTGGTAAGTCGTGGCGACTTCGTTGTGGGTGAGTCCGGAGGATTTCAACCATGGGAAGGGCCGACTGGTTTTCGGGCCGATTCATTTGTGAAACCGATTTATCGGCGGGCCGCAAGGCGTTCGACCACTGTCAGGAAATGACATTGAACATGCTGAAGCTCATTTACCTGACGTTCGTTGATCTGGCCAGACAGGTCTGGTCGCTTCCCAAAACAATCGGGAACGTATTCAAGCAACGGCAGCGGCAGGGAGTATTGGAAGACCTAGAAGTCGAACGGCTCGACCGTATCCGCAATCCTTCAAAATACCGCGGGAAGGAAATTTGACGCGTATGCCGTGTCAGCAGGGTGTGATTACAACCGGGTGAGGCATATAAAGATCAGTGACAGGTAGGGCGCGTCACTCTGTGCGCG
>JANPGI010000021.1:0-4116 GCA_031423875.1 Verrucomicrobiota bacterium
AACAACCTCACGCTCTCATGGCCGTCGAGTCACACGGGCTGGACGTTGCAGGCACAGACCAATTCCATCAACGCAGGTCTTGGCGCGACGTGGTTCAACGTCCCCGGATCAACAGCGACCAACTCGATGACTTTCTCCGTGGATACAGCAAGCCCGACTGTGTTCTATCGTCTCTCGCTGCCCTGATCTTGGAGTAGCGCTGTGCGCAACAGCGATGCTCCGGGTGCAAGCCCGCGTTCCGTTTGTCCGTGCTGCGGCTGGTCTCCACGACACAGCCGCGCGCCGTCAGATATTGTCCCCGTCTTTAATCACTTCCAGTCGCACCCGTTCAAGGCTCTGGTGCTTGCTCGTATCGTTCTGGTCTCGTACGCTTCGCCCGCACCATGTCGAAGAATTTCAATCTCACACCCGAGGACAAATCGCGATGGTTCGCGGTGCTGATCGCGATCGTGACATTTCTGTTGTTCGCTCCCGCCATCCGCTTCGACTACGTGGATTACGACGACGGCATCTATGTTTATGGCAACAAGGAAGTGCTCAAAGGATTCTCGGAGACGAGCGTGAGTTACGCGTTCACCAGCATCGCCGGGGGGAGTTGGATGCCACTGACATGGTTTTCACACATGATGGATGCTGAAACTTTTGGCCCGTCGCCCGCCGGGCCGCACGCGGTGAACATCCTGCTCCACGCGTTAAACTCCGGGCTGCTGTTCTTGGCATTGCAACGGATGACGAAGCAGTTTTGGGCGAGCGTGTTTGTCGCAGCAGTCTTCGCGTTTCATCCGTTGCGCTGTGAATCTGTCGCGTGGATTTCGGAGCGCAAAGATGTTTTAAGCACGCTGTTCTTCATGCTTGGACTGCTGGCGTACGTGCGGCATGTCGAGTCGCCTACCAAGAGACGTTTTGCGTCTGTCGCTGCCTGCCTGCTGCTGGGATTGATGGCGAAGCCGATGCTCGTCACGTTTCCCTTCGTGTTGCTGCTGCTGGATTTTTGGCCGCTTAATCGCCTTGGTCACGACTGGTCTTCCGTGTGCGGGCAACTCTGGCTACGCATCCGCGAGAAGCTTCCGTTGTTCGGGATCGTTCTGCTTTTCTGCATGGCGACTTACTGGGCGCAATCTCATTACGGAGCCGTGAACCAAGATCACAAGCCACTGTCTGAACGCGTCACACAGGTCGCGGGTAACTACGCGTTCTACATCAAAAAGGTTTTCTTTCCCGTCGGTCTTAATGCCATTCATCCCGCATCCATCACTCCTGTGAACGAGGCCGTCGTCATCATCATTTTCCTTGCTGTCATCACATCACTCGCCGTTTGGCGACTCTTCAAGCTGCCGTGGTTTGCGGTCGGGTGGTTTTGGTTTTTGGGAACGCTTGTTCCCGTCGTCGGTTTTGTTCGTATCGGACACATCTCTGTGGCGGAACGTTACTCGTATGTTTCGTCCATCGGGTTGACGATCATTGTCGGTGGATTGATGGGGTTTGTTGCACGGGACAAGCTGTTGCTTCAACGCATCGTGGCAGTTGTTGGCGGGCTGATCGTCGCATCCTGTGCGTTGGCGACCCACGCCGATCTACCGCGCTGGAAAGATTCTCTGTCACTGTTCACCGCAGCGATCCAGGCTGACCCGCATCCGGTTTCCTACAACAACATCGCAGTCGTGCATCTGGATCGTCTGGAATACGAACTCGCCATCGAGCCGCTCACGCGCGCCATCGAGTTGGATCCGCGTTATGTGAAGGCTTACATCAACCGCATCACCGCGTATCAAAAGACCGGTCGTTTTGAGGAGGCTAAAGCTGATCTGACTCAGATGGTCAAAGTCGAACCGCGTAATGCCGAGGGTTATAACAGTCGTGCCGATGTCCTGCTCGATCTGCAACGCTATGATGAAGCCATCAGCGATTTCACGTCCGCGATCATGCTATCACCCAACGCGGCTAACTCCTACAACAACCGCGCCACCGCACGATTCATGAAGGGCGATTGCGCCGCTGCGATCGAGGACTGCCGCAAAGCCATCGAGTTGAATCCCAACTACGCGAATGCGTTCAACACTCTTGGCAACATCTGCAATCGTACCGGCGACCCTGACGGCGCATTGGAGAATTACGGTAAGGCCATCGCGCTCGCGCCGGGCGATCCGCTCACCTACAACAATCGCGCCGCCGTTTATTTCTCTCTCAAACAGTTTGATCGTGCATGGGAAGATGTGGCCCGCTGCGCCCGATTGGGCGGCACGCCACACGCCGAACTTGTGAAGGCATTGAGTGAGGCGATGAATCCGAAGTGATCAATGCGTCAACATAGTGCGGCGATGACGCAAGTAGTAGGACTATGAGCGGCCTCACGCTAGCAGCGTCCCGCACGCCAGAGAGACGGAGACTACTCCAAACGTGCCGCTACTCGTCCACCTGCTGTGGACGGTTGACTGGTCCGCACTCCGGGAAAAATCTTCGCGACAGGCCTTGCCTGTGAACGACTATTGGTTGTCGCCTCGTCATCCACTTGAATCGCCCGCAGTGGGAAATTTGAATAGGCCCAAGCTTGAAATCGTCGGAATGCGCCGTCATACTCAGATCACACCTAACACATGCGTCACGGACTATTAAAATTTGTCGGCATCTGGATTGTCGTGAGCTGCTTGGTTGATTGCGTCGCAACCAGCAAGCCGTCGCCGGTGGAATACAACCGCGACGTGCGCCCGATCTTGGCAGAGAATTGTTTCTCGTGTCATGGCGCGGATTCAGCATCGCGCAAGGCAAAGTTGCGGCTCGATATTTTTGAAGAGGCAACGGCGAAACGCGGGGACGATGCACTGGCGATTGTCCCCGGCAAGCCGGGGGAGAGCGAAGTCGTAGCTCGTGTCTTTGCGGAAAGCGAAGATGACATCATGCCGCCGCCGGAATCGCACAAGACGCTCACGCTCCAACAGAAAGAAATCCTCAAGCGGTGGGTTGCCGAGGGTGCAAAGTATCAACCCCACTGGTCATTCATCGCGCCTGTGAAAGCACCGTTGCCGAAAGTCAAAAACTCGAAGTGGGTTCGCAATCCTATTGATCAATTCATTCTCGCGCGGCTGGAAAAGGAAAAGCTCAAACCCGCCATCGAAGCAGATCGGCGCACGTTGGCGCGGCGGTTGAGTTACGATCTCACGGGTTTGCCGCCGAAGCCGGAGGAAGTTGAAGCCTTTGTTGCGGATAAATCACCCGACGCGTATGAAAAGCTCGTGGATCGCTGGATGGCATCGCCGCAGTGGGGCGAGCATCGCGGGCGTTATTGGTTGGACGCGGCGCGTTATGCGGACACGCACGGGATTCATTTCGATAATTATCGCGAGATGTGGACCTATCGTGATTGGGTGATCAACGCATTCAACGCCAACATGCCGTTCGATCAATTCACCGTGGAGCAGCTCGCGGGTGATCTGTTGCCCAAGGCCACGCTCGAACAGAAAATCGCGAGCGGATTCAATCGTTGCAACATCACGACAAGCGAGGGTGGGGCGATTGATGAGGAATATCTTGTTCTCTATGCGCGTGATCGCACGGACACGACTTCTCAGGTCTGGATGGGGATCACAGCGGGTTGCGCAGTTTGTCACGATCACAAATACGATCCGCTATCGCAGAAAGAATTTTATCAACTGTCCGCGTTCTTCAACAACACCACACAGAAAGCGATGGATGGAAATGTGAAGGACACGCCGCCTATCCTCATTGTTGCACGCCCGGAAGAGCAGGGGCGTTGGGACGAGTTGCAAGTTGAGGTGAAGGCCGCCGAGCAGCGGGTTGAGCAACGCAAGACGGACGCAACCCCGGAGTTTGAAGCATGGTTGGCCAACCCGGACGTATCGAAGCTGGATGAGCGTGTGCCGAGTGGGCAGTTGCTGTTCCGCGCCGAGTTGTCCGATGGCGAAACAAACGTGTTGCAGTTTCAAGTCGCGGGCGAGGGGCGAACGATCACCATTGAAACAAATGCGGCGGCGCAGGATGGCGTGATTGCGACCAAGGCTTACACCATTGGGAATCATGCTGCCCCGTCATTTGCAGATGTCGGGGATTTTGAGCGCACGAACAAATTCAGTTACACAGCATGGGTGCGGATCACCGGCG
>JANPGI010000022.1:0-12789 GCA_031423875.1 Verrucomicrobiota bacterium
CCCGCGAGTTTCCGGAGGTGCCCATATCAAAGGCAAGGAGATGCCGTTGTGTCCTGCGGGTAACGTGGCTTACAGGCTCGGCGGGACAATTGGAGCTTCGGGACGTGTGACGTGTGAGAACGAAAACAGCACACCCAAGCACAAGATCAAGAATTGAAGTGATTTGGGTTGGTTGGTGAAGCCCGGACATCATGTTCGGGCTTCTTTATTTTCAGGCGGGAGGTTTTATGAGGCTGGCATCGGTGCTGCTAAACAACGCCAGAGCGGTTGCAGCAGGCAATCAGTGGACACCAACCGCAATTGTATAACCCGCCTGCTGCTGTGTTCACACCGCACAACAGAAAACATAAGACATATGAAGATCAATACATCCCGCAAAGCTGGTTTCACCCTCGTCGAAATCATGATCGTGGTCGCCATCATCGGCCTCCTCGCTGCGATCGCGATTCCTAACTTCGTCCGCGCTCGTAATTCGTCCCAGACGAATGCTTGCATCAACAACCTCCGCCAGATTGATGCGGCCACACAACAGTGGGCGCTTGAAACTGGTGCTGCGGATTCGACGGCACCGACAGCCGCCGTCTATGGTTACATCAAAGGCGGCGTGGTTCCTAACTGCCCCGCGAGTGGCGTGTATGCCCTCGGTGGCACTGTGACGAACGAGCCGTCATGCACCATCGGCGGTCACACCTTGTAACCGTTTCCTGAAAGTTTTCACGAGGGCCCGAAGCGACGCTTCGGGCCTTCCTCTTTAGTAGATTCAATGGTTGACGTTTTTCAAGTGATTCGCTAATTCGCAGAGCAGTAAGAAGCAGTTCAAACCTACGATGGAAACGATTCTTAAGACCGACAAGCTACGCGTGGAATACTCAGGCGGCGAATTTCAAAAGACGCCGAAGGTCGCATTACAGGGATTGGACTTGGAAGTTCACGCCGGAGAAGTCTTCGGCTTCTTGGGTCCGAACGGCGCAGGCAAGACCACCACGATGAACGTTCTTCTAGGGTTTGTTCCACCCACGAGTGGCTCGGCTTCGTTATTCGGATTGGACGTCCGCCAACCCATCGCGCGTCAGCGCATCGGCTATCTGCCGGAGTTGACCTATTACTACAAGTTTCTCACAGTGGAGGAGATCCTCCGTTTCTACGCAAAGATTTTCGGCCTCACCGGAAGCGCGGCTGAGAAACGCATCGAACAACTCATCTCTCTCGTGGAACTCGGTCACGCCGCCAAACGCCCGATCAAAGGTTACTCAAAAGGTATGCAGCAGCGCGTCGGATTGGCGCAGGCGTTGATCAACAATCCTGACTTGCTGATCCTCGACGAGCCGACGAGTGGGCTTGATCCGTTGGGGCGGATGAAAGTTCGTGAGATCATTCAACGTCTCAAGAACGAGGGCAAAACCGTTTTCTTTTCATCACACGAGATGGGTGAGGTTGAAACCGTCTGTGATCGCGTGGCCATCATCTATCAAGGTGAGTTGAAGGAGGAAGGTCGCGTGGCAGACCTCGTTGCCAAGTATCACGCGGCCAATCTCGAACAGGCTTTCCTCAATATCATCGGCTACAAACCCGCTGTCACACCATGAATACCGTCCTCGCTATCGCAGGCGTCGCCATCAAAGAACTCTACCGGCGCAAAGATTTTTACGTGTTGTTCGTGTTAAGCGCGCTCATCACCATTGCAGCTGGCTCGGTCAATTTCTTCAAAGACCTCGTCATGATCCGTTATGTGAAGGACATCTGCCTGCTGCTCATCTGGTTTTCGACGATCATCATCGCGGTGATCACCGCCGCGCGTCAGATTCCAGCAGAGAAGGAAAGTCGCACCATCTTTCCGCTGCTTGCCAAGCCGGTTTCGCGAGGCCAAGTGATCGCTGGAAAATTTCTCGGCTGCTGGCTCGCGGTTGGTATCGCAGTTCTTGTGTTCTATGTGTTCTTCATTTTGGTGACGGCGACGAAAGGCGGAGATTGGCAACTCGTGGCCTACGCAAAATCCATTGGATTGCTCTGGCTGATGCTGGGCGTGGTGATCGCGATGACATTGCTTGGCTCGGTGGTTTTTGCTGCGGTGTCGTCCAACGCCACGATCTGTCTAGTCGCCATCATCGGAATACTGTTCCTCGGCGAACATCTCAACAAGATCGCACAGCGTCAGTCAGAGCCGATGAAATCCATCACCTACACGGTTTATTATCTGATCCCGCATCTGGAGATCGCTGACGTTCGCAATCTGTTGGTGAACAACAAACCCATGCCTAGCTTCAAGGCGTGCGGGCTGGCGGCGGTTTATCAAGGGGCTTACGCGACGATGTTTCTGTATTTCACCTGGTTGATCTTCCGTCGGCAACGTCTCAACACATGAGGAATGTTTCTCCAGCATTGATGGCGGTGTTTCTGGCGACGCTGGTTTTCACGCTGGCGACGGTGGTTGAATCTGAGTTCAAAAAAACTACGGCCAGCACGAATGCTGAGGGCGCATTCACGAAGTTGCTTGGCGACGGGCGGCGGCTGTTCTCAGGTCAATCCGTCGAGATGGCGGATGTTTATCTGCACAGCGGATTTTACCCCTCAATTTTTGACGATCGGGAAAAGAAAGGCTCGAAAGCCATCGAGACGGAAGAGGACGATCACGCTGCGCACAAGCACGACGAACATGGGAACTGTGATCACAGCGAACATGTTGCCAGCAAGACTGACGAACATGACAAAGCGATGGGCTTCATGGGACAGCCACGCGATCCGTTGGAAGGATTCATCCGCAACTTCCGCATCACCGAGCACTCGCACTTGGAACAAGGCGAGGAACGCGAGGTATTGCCGTGGTTGAGATTGGCGATCGAGTTGGATCCGCAGGCAGTCGAGACCTATGCCGTCACCAGTTTCTGGCTTCGAAAGAATCTTAAACGTGTCGAGGACGCGCGGGAAATCTTGCGCGAGGGGATCAGGAACAACCCAAAGAGTTTTGAACTGCTGTTCGCGATGGGAATCATCTACCAACAGGATGACAAGAACGATGTGAAGGCGCGCAACATCTGGCTCGCTGCGAAACGATTCTGGGAGCAGCAATCTTCCGAAGCCAAACAATCCAGCGTGGATTATTACGGGAAGATCACTGCCAGCCTTGCCCGACTTGAGAACGACGCGGGCAACCTACCTCTTGCGATCAAGTATTTTGAGATCACCAAACTCACGTCACCCAATCCCGACGTCATCCAGAAGCAGATTGACGAAATGAAAAGCAAGCTGACGGGAGACACCAATGCTTCAGCGAGCCTACCCCGCTAAACCCCTGCCTCCGCGTTTCGGCTTGGTGTTTCCATCCTCACTTTGTTTAACTGTGCCCATGCAAGTCCGGCAGGCACAACTCAAACGCGATACCAAAGAAACCCGCATCGCGATCAAACTCAATCTCGATGGCTCGGGAAAATCCTCCATCAAGACGGGCATTCCGTTCTTCGATCACATGCTTACGCTGTTCGCCAAACATGCGGTCATGGATTTAACCCTTACTTGCAAGGGCGATCTGGATGTGGACGCGCATCACACCGTCGAAGATTGCGGCATCGCTCTGGGGCAAGCGTTCATGATGGCGTTGGGTGACAAGAAGGGAATTCGCCGCTATGGCTTTGGGTTTCACCCCAAGAATCCTTTCACGGGCGAGGCGTATGTTCCCATGGATGAATGTCTCGCGCGTTGTGTGGTTGATTTCAGCGGACGCTCGTATCTGGTCTGGCGCGGTTTGAACGACAAAGCTTACAAAAAACTCGCCAAGTCCGAGCGCGGGCAGGATATGTCCAGTGCGTTCCGGTTTGGTCTGGCACGGGAATTTTTTCAAGGATTTGCCAATGAAGCCCGCTGCAACCTGCATCTGGAACTGATTTACGGCGATGAACCGCACCACATCGCTGAGGCGTTGTTCAAGGCATTTGCCAAGGCAGCGGACGCCGCTTGCAAGCGTGACCCACGCATTGCCGGTCAACTTCCCAGCACCAAGGGCAAGCTCTAGCTCTCGCTGAATAAACCCGAAACCCACCCGTCGAAATAATGGCCGACATGGACTATTCCGCCGCACAAGATGCCGATTTGGTTCAGGCCTCGCGCCAAGGCGACATGGTCGCATTTGAGCAACTCGTCGCCCGACATCGGGACAAGATTTATGCGCGGGCCTACACGATGATGCGGAATGAAGAAGAGGCCGTTGATCTTTCTCAGGAAGCGTGGGTGAAAGGCTGGCAAAGGCTGGTGCAGTTTCAAGGAGAGTCCAGTTTCACGACGTGGATGACGCGGATCGTGATCAATCTTTGTCTGGATCAACTCCGCAAAAGAAAACGCCAGCGCGCCGAGTCCATCGAGGCGATGGAGGAGGAATCCGGTGGTGTGGAGCGCCAGATGGAAGTGGTGATGGTGAACCCCACGGAGCGCTTGGAGCGGGCGGAGTTGCGGGTGCGGATTGATGACGCGCTGGGGAAACTTTCGGAAGCGCATCGCACGGTGCTGGTATTGCACGAGTTTGAGAGGATGGAATACAAGAACATCGCCAAGACGATGAACTGCTCCATCGGCACGGTGATGTCGCGGTTGTTTTACGCACGGCGGAAGATGGCGTCGTTGCTGCAGGATTTGAAAACAGTGGAGTGAAGGGAAGAGTTGTTATGAAGCAAGACTTACAATTGAAATTGCAGGCGTATCTGGATGGCGAACTGCCGTCCGGGGAAGCGCAGTCCGTGACGGAGTGGTTGGCGCAAGACGCCGCCGCGCGTGAGCTTCTCATCGAGTTGACGAACACCCGCGCCGCGCTTGTCTCGCACGAGTCTGTGATCAAAGTCCCTGACTCGCGCGAATTCTATTGGTCAAAGATCGCCCGCCAGATTGAGCGCGAGGAAAAGGTCGCGACAGCAACCAAACCCGTATCGCTCATGGATCGCATCCATCGACTCCTCATGCCGGCAGGGGCGGTTGCCGCTGTCTTCATTGCAGTAATGCTGACTTTGCCCAGAACGAACGGTGTCGGAGACGTCTTCACTGATGCAGGCGATGCGGTGGCATTTACCTATCACAATTATGATTCCGGGACGACGCTCGTGTGGTTGGATTACCCGGCTGAAAACGACCTTTCCGAAATAGAATCGGACGATACACTGGATTTATAAATGAACCTAAAACCCAAATTTGGCTTGGCGTGGATTTGTGCCGTTGTGGCGATCGGGTTTCTTTTCGCCAGTGCTGGTTCGACCAACGCGGGCGAGGCCAAGTTTGAGGCCCAACTCGTGTGGGCGACCAACGATGAGAAACTACCTGACGACAATTACAAACCGGCAGATCAAGAAGCCCGGAAGAAACTTGAAAGCCTCGGTTTGAAATGGAAGAGCTTTTTCGTGGTAAAGCGCGTGGAGTTCGAGACGAAGAGCGGTGCGTCTGGGAAAGTTGCCGTCAGCGATAAATCTTCGATTTCAGTAAAGCTCCTCGATGAAAAAAAAGTTGAGGTTGTTTTTTATGGCAAGAAGGGGGAGGAATGTAGTCGCCGTGTGCAAACGCTCAAGTTAGGAGAGATGTTGGTTCATGGAGGCAATGTCTCCGAAAATGCCACTGCTTGGCTGGTGACGCTAAAACGCATCAAGTAAGTCTTCTTGCCGCAGCCTTTTCTCTCGCTGTTGGAAAAATCAAATTGTGAATCCGCGCAATCCGCGTAACCTCGCGTCCACAATTTATGAGCCAAGTTCCATCCGATCTTAAATACGCCAAGTCTCACGAATGGGTGCGCGTCTCCGGCGACGTCGCTACTGTGGGCATCACCGACCATGCACAACATGAACTCACCGACGTGGTTTTCGTCGAACTGCCTGATGTAGGTCGCAAGGTGAAAGCTGCTGAAGCCTGCGCTGTCGTCGAATCCGTCAAAACCGCGAGCGACATCTATTCTCCCGTGAGCGGCGAGATCGTTGAGATCAACAAGGCGGCAGCGAACGATCCTTCGTTTGTAAACCGTGAACCTTTTGCAGGCGGTTGGTTTTTTAAGATCAAGCTTGCCAACCCTGCGGAAGTTTCAGCGATGCTTTCGCCTGAACAATACAAAGCGCAGATCAACGGTTGATCCGCGATCAGGTTTTGTGACTGCCGAGGACTTCGAGAAGATCGAGAAGGAACTTTCCCTTTCGTTGCCTGCTGCGTATCGCGAAGCGTTGATGCGACCTGAATTCCAGAGTGAAGCAGCAGGCTTCCAGGAATTCACCGGGGACGCCGATGAGATCATCGGGCTGAACCTCGAAGTGCGTGCTGCTGGATTCTATGGCGTGAAGTGGCCGGAGCATTATCTCGTGATAGGTGAAGACGGAGCGGGCAACAGTTATTTCACGGATGTGAACAAGGAACGCCCGGCAGTTTTTCTGGCCGATCACGAACTCACCATCAGCAAGAAACGATTGGTGACGAGCGAAACTTACGAGACGTTCCCCGATTTCATCGCCTTCATCCTGCGGTTGCAGAGTGAGAACGACGCGGCCTTCGCCGAAGAAGAAGCCGAGACTGCGACCGAGAAGAAGCCGTGGTGGAAGTTGTGGTAGGATTCAACGCATGAAGATTCGACTGTTCATCAAACCGTATTGTGGCTGGTGTCACAAGGCGACTGCATGGCTCGACGCGCGCGGCATCAAGTATGAGACGTTGGATGTCATCGCTGACAGCGATGCCTTTACCGAGATGAAGGAACTTTCCGGCCAGACCCTCGCACCTGTGATTGATGTGGATGGGGAAGTTCTGGCAGACTTTGGCCCCGAAGAACTCGAAAAGTTCTGGGAAAAATTGAAGCACAAATGACGACCGCCGATTTCAAACCGCGTCCGCGCCTGCCGGAATGGCTGCGCACCAAGCTGCCGACCGCAGATACTTTCTCTCGAACGCGGTCGTTGCTTGACGAGTTGAAGCTGCACACGGTTTGCGAGAGCGCGAAGTGCCCGAACCATTGGGAATGTTGGAGCAAAGGCACGGCCACGTTTATGATCGCGGGAGATCGCTGCACGCGCGCGTGCGGGTTTTGCGCGGTCAGCACGGCCAAGCCGTTGCCGCTGGAAACTGACGAGCCAATGCGTGTGGCCGAGGCGACAAGGCGCATGGCGTTGAAGCATGTGGTCATCACCGCTGTGGCGCGCGATGACATGGGCGACGGCGGCGCGGATCATTTTCGCCAGACCATCGAGGCGGTGCGTCAGTTGAATCCCGGCATCGTCATCGAAGTGTTGACGCCGGACTTTCTGGACAATGACGCGGCGATTGATTGCGTGTTGTCTGCGAAGCCGCACATCTTCAATCACAATCTCGAAACCGTGCGGCGGCTTACGCCGTCGGTGCGCCATCGCGCCACGTATGACCGCTCGTTGCGTGTCTTGGGCAAAGTGAAATCAAAGCTTGGTGAGGGCATCTATACGAAGTCTGGGTTGATGCTCGGCTTGGGCGAGCAAGAGGTGGAGGTTTTGTCAGCGATGGAGGATTTACGCGCTGCGAACTGTGACATCCTGACGTTGGGTCAATACCTGCAACCGACGTTGAAGCATCTGCCCGTGGTTGAGTATGTGACGCCAGAAAAGTTTGATGAACTCGGTGAGCGTGCCCGTGCGATGGGGTTTGTCCATGTGGCGAGCGGCCCGATGGTGCGCAGCTCGTATCATGCAGACGAGTTCACTTTGTCAGGGCGGGGGTAATGCGCCGCCGCTTTTCTGCTTGATGAGCAGCCAGATCATGGCAGCACCGAAGGCGAGGGTCACAAGCGTGATGAGAGTGACGAACACTGTCTTCAACATTTTCGCTTTGGAGAGGACATCGGCACTGCGTTGCTTTTCGGTTTCCACGAATAACGCGAATTCCTTGTCGAGCGAGGCGAGAGCTTCTTCGTCCTTCAATTTCAACGTGAGCCAGCCAGCGGCAAAGCGATCCCAAGGGGTGGGCATGTTGGTGAAGTCATCTTCCTTGGCCTGAACGAATCCGTTGCGCGACCAGAAGGGTGAGCTCTCAAGTGTCCACAATCGCGCGAGACCGTGATTGGTGGCAAGTGTCTGAATGCGTTGCCACAGAGCAGGGCGGGCGTAATCAGCGAGGCCGAAGTCGCCGAAAGCTTCGCTGTGTACCCGCGCGTGTTTGGCCACCATCTGAAATCCAACTCCGCCGATGATTTGCCCGGTTTCATCGGTGACAACCTGAAATTCTGTGAGTTGTTTTTCGAGATCGCCAACTGAAAAGCTCATTGAAGTCCATAGTGTTTTGAGTGTGGGCAAATCATCCAGCGTTGCCCGGCGTGCCTGAAACTTCATTGAACTCATGTGAGCAGGGTAAAAGTCCGCCGTCGGGTATCAACACTGAATTTGCCCTTCACCGGTCACAGAATCACCGTTTGTCTTAACTCTGTGTTTTCCGAGATTGGCTCGAAATTCCAAAGCGGCTATGATTTACGACATGCTCGTTCAACTTTCTCAAATTCCATATTGACTATTTTCAACCAAGTGTCTTAATCGCAACAGAAACCAGACGTGCGGACGGCAGGACGATGTTATGAAAACAAAGACACTCCTCGACGACACTCCTCGACGACACTCCTCGACGAACGTTTCGCTCGCGCTTGCTAACTCTTGGATTCATCGCGCTGTCTTGCTTGCCCTACGTTGTTGAATCTCAAACCAACGAACCCACTGCCACGATGAAAGATCAGTTGCAGCCCGTTTCCAAGGTTCTGCAACGTGGTGATAAGACCGCCGAATCCCAAGCTTGGCTTCGAGTCGAGACTTTCACTGACCCGGATGGAAACACCGTTCAAACCACCAACATCGCCTACATGGAATTGGCGAGCGGGATGCACTATCGCGAAGATGGCGAATGGCGCGAGTCTCAAGCAGTGATCGAATCTTATCCCACAGGCGCGATTGCCCGGCATGGCAATCACAAAGTCATCTTTGCCGACAATCTCGCGAGTGATGTAGTGGTTGATCTCGAAATGCCCGATGGCCGACGTTTGCAAAGCCGCGTTCTCGGACTGTTCTACTACGATTCTGAATCCGGCAAATCTGCTTTGATTGCCGAAGCCAGAGAATCCACCGGACGCATCACAGAATCCAATCGCGTTGTGTATGCAGACGCTTTTGCAGGATTGAATGCTGACGTGCGTTACACCTACAAGAAGTCCGGCCTTGAGCAAGACATCATCCTGCGGGAACAACCCAAAACGCCCGAGACCTACGGGATGAATCCAGCGACAACCCGCCTCCAAGCCATCACGGAATTTCTCTCCCCACCGACGCCCGAGCAACGGCCATTGAAAACAAAGACGTTTGAAGATGTGACATTGGACTTCGGCTCAATGCGTATGATCCTTGGCAAGACGTTCACTGTGGATGCCGAGAACAATCCCGCCAAGAAAGTTCCCGTGGGCAAACGTTGGGAAACAATCAATGGCAGAACCATTTTGATTGAGGAAGTGCCGTTATCAAGAATCCAGAAACAACTCTCCACGTTGCCCGAACACCGACGCACGTCATCCTTTTGGAAGCGGGACAAGAACCGGAATATCGCGACCCGTGTATTAAAACTCCCGGAACGCAAAACCGTGGCCTCAGTGCCACGCGCCATGCAAATGGCATCAATCACCGCACCGAGTCATGGATTGGTTTTGGATTACGTCATCGTGGGCAGCAGCGTAACAGACTACACCTTCAAAGGGGACACGACCTATCTTATCACTGATGAAATATATGCTTGGGGGCTTACAACAGTCGAGGGCGGGACGGTGATTAAGTATTCCTCATATTATTTAAGCTCCATCCGCGCAGATGGATTTGATTTCAAGACTGCGCCGTATCGTCAGGCGATCTTCACTTCAGTCAATGACAACACAGTTGGAGAAGCTATTGGTTCGGGATCGCCGACAACGGGGTCTCAGTTGTACTTATACAGTGTTGGTGGAGTTCCCTTGCGATATTCCAATGTGCGATACGCCGGTTATGGAACATATGACGATGACCATTCGGACATCTGGCATTCGCAATTCGTCAACTGTGGTATTGGCGTACTGTCCCTAAAACCAAGTTTATACAACGTCTTGTTCAACGGATGTAGTATCGCTGTTTATGACACATACGGATGGGGGGGAGACCCGCGCCACATCGAACATGTGACAGCCAATAATTGCGGATGGTTCTGGTATGGTGGATCGGCTTCTAACCCCCACCTGGTCAACAACTCCATCTTTGTGAGTGTCACAACTCTTTTCGATGCTGGAATAACTCCGAGTTTCTTGCCGTATGAAGTGAACATATCGAGTTCAAGCGGAGTGTTCAGAACCGGAACAGGTGCTGGCAATCACTATCTCATCGACTCCACCTTACACAAGGATGTGGGTACACCATCAATCAACTCCACTTTGTTTGAAGATTTGAAAACAAAAACAGTTTTTGGCCCGCCCAACGCGAACATTTTGGACAACGCGACCATCGCCAACAACACGACATGGAGTCCGACTGTTCAGCGTGATGACGACAACCAACCCGATCTTGGTTATCACTACGATCCGTTGGACTACTGCGTGAGCCGGGCTACATTGGCAGGCACGTTAAATGTCCAATCCGGGACAGCCATTGCCTTCTATGGAACGTATGGCTTTCAATACGGCACGCTGAAAATTGATGGCACGCCGCTAAACCGCAGCAAGATTGCCCACTACTCAGCCGTTCAAGAACAATCCTCTGCATGGGGTGCGAATGCTTCAGCCAGTTACCTACTCAAAAATGCGAGTATGCCTACGACCACTGCTACTTTCACCGACATCTCCACCGCAGGCGGGCCTAAGTTTGGCGGAGATTGGGTGAACACTCTCAATCTGAGTCATTCGTCATTGTATGGCGCAAAGATGAATATCTATGGCGGCATCCCTGTCACTCAGGCATTCACGAACAACATCCTTCAGCGCAGCACACTGGAATACGGACGATGCGGCGGTGCTGATTATCAGATGCGGTTCGTGAACAACCTTTTTCTCGATTCAAAGTTGAGCGTTGGGGAGTTTTGCAACGTCTCGCTGATTAGCGGACTCACAGTGAGAAATAATCTCTTTGCGAAAAGCACGTTCACACGCGGGACTTCTTCAGGCTACTCGCCAACCGTGACACACAATGGCTATCATTCTTCCACCGTCACCAGTCAGGGATCGTCTCCAAAAACAATCAACTCGTTGGATTTTGCTTCTGGGCCACTGGGTCATTTTTACTTCCAAACAGGCGGTGGTTTGAGCCAGTTGATTGACGCGGGTTACACCACCTCTGCAACACTGGGTCTTTGCCCATACACAGTTCAGGAAAATCTCGCACCTGAATCATCCTCAACATCGGACATCGGTTATCACTACGCTGTTTCAACTCCCACTGCTACGTCAACCACCGACACCACTTGCAAGAACACGCCGAAGACGATCACTCTCACGGGTGCCGGTTCTTCCTGCGGCGCGTTGGTTTTTGTGATCGTAGTCCTGCCAGCACACGGAACGCTTGGCACGATTTTTCAGGTAAACGACACAACAGCGACAGTAGTCTATACTCCTGTATCAACATACTGCGGAACAGATCAATTTAAGTTTCTCGTCAAAGACAACGGAATACCGTCTGAACCAGCCACAGTGGACTTGACTGTCGGCAACCCGAATCCGACCGCAAACTGTGCCGATGTGTTGACGCCCAAAAATACAGCCATCACGTTCACACTGACCGGGACGGGATCGTGCAATGATTCCACGACATTTACCAAAGTGTCTGACCCGATCAACGGCACAATCACAGCGTTCAATCCAAACACAGGTTCTGTAACCTATCAGCCGATGAATGGATTTGAAGGTACTGATACGTTCACCTTCAAAATCACCAGTTGCGGGATTGATTCGTCAGATGCAACAGTCACGATTCAAGTTGTTCCGGCACCTGCGCTGATAGCGGAATGTCATCCTTCAAGAATTATATTAACTTGGACTTTACCGCCTTTCTTGGAACAACTCGCTGCTCTCGGTTACATTCAAGATTTTCAGATATTCCGTTGCAATACTTCATCTGGCAATTGCACTCCTTCAACCAGTGCAACACCGCTTACTGAAATTAGCGATCCTCTAATCACAAGAAATCCGCAACTATGGAAATTTGTCGATTCAACCGTTAGTTCTGGGCAGACGTATTGTTACGCCATCAGATTTAGGCATCAGAACTCATGCGCAGTAACGCCACCTCTGGTGTCGCCAATTTCCGCACCAGTTTGTGCAACTATTTGTTGCCCGTCTTCTGCGCAATATTGGGTCGATCCCGGAACTACTGCGACGCAATTGGCAGAATGGCTAAGTAAACCCGGCGACACTGTAATGAACGCAACGTTATCAGGTTCGAGTCTGGCAAAAGGGCGATTCGGTGGCGGTTTGTCTGTTGGCTTACCTTCCGGCTTCGACAACGGGGTGATTTTATCGACAGGAGACATCGAGTTGTCAAAAGGCCCAAACAATTCTCCAGGTGCAGGACTCAACCTAGGGATAACGACTGGTGATCCATTACTCGATCAGCTTTTGGATTCTATCGAAAGTTTGACGGCACCAGAGCTTCTCGACAACCAAGACCCTAGTGTTTTGGAATTCGATTTGATGGCCAAGCAACAAATTTTCTGTAAATTGATTTTTCATCTGAGGGGGAGTGGCGGGATTAGTTCTTCATGTTGAGGAAAGAGTTACCGGATTCCCATTCATCACTGACCTCTGAGAGGAGAGCGGAGACGAGGCGTTCGAGG
>JANPGI010000023.1:0-15700 GCA_031423875.1 Verrucomicrobiota bacterium
CCTACGTTGAGCAACCGCCCGTAGTCATCCGCACGCACGCGATGGACGCGGAGAAAATCATGCCGGCGTGCTTCACGGTCTATTCCAACCTGTTCACCGAGACGAAATACAACGGCGAATCGCTCACGACTTACGAGCCGCGCGGCAAGGCACAGGCGACACATCTCGCGATGGCCAAGCTCGGGCCGCATCTGGTGAACGTCCACATCCTCGCGAACCTTGAACCGTTCCGCTACGGCGCGCAACGCTTCATCAAGAAGTGTATGCAAGCCTCCCGCGACCGCCTTGGCGCGAGCGGACTGCACCTCTATCCCCTCGCCTACTGGAACTGGCCTTACTCGCCGGACATCGCCAACCCGCCGCTGAAACAATGGGAGCGCGACTGGATCTGGTTCGAGGCTTGGGGACGTTACGCTTGGAATCCCGACGTGCCCGAAGCCGAAGACCGCGCCTACTGGATCGGTCGCCTCGCCGACTTCTACGGCTGCAACACCAATGCCGCCGGCAAAATCCTCGACGCCTACAACGACGCGGGCGAAGTCGCGCCGATGTTGATCCGCCGCTTCGGCATCACCGAAGGCAATCGCCAGACGCTCTCGCTCGGCATGACGCTCGATCAACTGGTGAACCCGAAGCGCTACAACGCCATCTCCGAACTCTGGGAATCCCAAGCCCCGCCCGGCGAGCGGCTGGATGAATACGTTCGCAAGGAGAGGAACAAAGAGCCGCATGTCGGCGAGACGCCAACTTCAGTTCGGACCGACACCTCGCATTTTTCTAGGAGTGCGAGACGGGCGATTCAGACTGCACAAACGAACGTCACTAGAAATATTGCTGAGTTTAACCGACTACGGGACGACATCACTTGCATTGAATGGTTGAGTACGTTCTATCAAATGAAAGTCGAAGCGGCACTGAACGTCCTTCGCTTCGAATACAGTAAGAGCGTCGCCGACATGACGAACGCTTCGCAATGGCTGGAACGAAGCACCATGGCCTTTGAACCTCTGGTGGGCATTGGTGAAAACAATTATCACTTCGCCAACTCCATGCAAACCGGCCATCGCAAAATTCCCTTCCCCGGCGCGACAAGCGGTGTCGGCACAAACTACCATTGGTCGCAGGTGCTACCGCTTTACGAAAAGGAACTGGCAGATTTCAAAGCTCAGGTCGCTGAATTGAAGAATCCAAAGTCAGCGCAAGGTACTGTTTCCATCGCCGCTTGGCCCGCCGCGAAATTCAAACTCATCAGCACCAACGCCGAAACCTACGAAGTGAAACTCAATTCACGTCCATTCGCCGACCGCAAATACACGATCACCGAACTTGCGCCTGAACTGAGCGGTCTCACCGGTATCCGCTTCTCTCACGAGGAAGCCAAGAATGGTCGTTACGAGCCGGTCGAGTTTGAAGTCACCGAACCCGTGCGCGTGTTGATCGGCTATTTCCAAAACGAGCGCGATCTCTGGCTACAAGTGCCCAACCTCGATTTCGCCTCGCACGCTGATGAACGCGGCGGCATTGACCCCGTCCTCCGCAACGCCGTCGTCATTGATGAATGTCCGAATGTGAACGTCCACGCTTTCCGTTACGAACCCGGTCGCTACAAGCTGGAGTTGATCGGCAAAGGCAGCTTCGTCGTCCTCGGCGTTGTGCCGCAGTCGGTCGAGTTGAAGAAGCGGGATGCAAAATTGGGAACGAAATGAATTTGGTCTTCGACACAGTGAACGCTCGCCCTCACCCCGGCCCTCTCCCCCAGGGAGAGGGAGAAGCATTCGACATCCAACATTCAACATCCAACATCGAAGTGCGCGGCTACTTGTCTGACATTGAGCGGTCGGCGTTGAATGTTGAATGTTGGATGTTGCCCGGGTTCATGTGGAGAACCAGAGTGAGGGCGAGCGTCATCACAAACTTCCTCCTTTTCCTCGTTTGCCTGTGCCTCCCTCTCGCCACCCGCGCCGCCGAACCACGCCCTTTCGCCACCGCCCAACCCATCGCGCTCAACGAAGCTCACTGGACCTCCGGCTTCTGGTTTGGACGCTTTGAACTCTGCCGCACCAACATGCTCCCGAGCATGGGCCGCTTGATGGAAGGCACAAACTACTCGCATTTCCTCCGCAACTTTGAGATCGCTGGCGGGCTCACCGAAGGACGCTATCGCGGCGCTTCATTCAACGACGGCGAAGTTTACAAAATGCTCCAAGCGTTCAGCGCCACATACGCCGTTGCTCCCACCGAGGAATTGCGCCGCAATCTGGACCGAGTCATTGAAATCATTGCGAAGGCTCAACGCGATGATGGTTACATCCATACGCCCGTTCTCGTGCGCGCACGAAACGGCGATACAAACGCCGCGCCGTTCCAAGACCGCCACAACTTCGAGATGTATAACATGGGCCACCTGTTCACCACGGCCTGTGTACATCACCAAGCGACCGGTCAGACCAACTTCCTCGCCATCGCCATAAAGGCAGCGGATTTCTTGTATCGCACCTTCAACGAATCCTCGCCCGAGGCGGCGCGCAGTTCCGTTTGTCCGTCGCACTACATGGGCATCATTGATCTCTACCGCGAGACTGGCGACCCGCGTTATCTCGAACTCGCAAAAAAGTTTTTCGCCCTGCGTGCCCAGATCACCGACGGCGGCGACGACAATCAAGACCGCATTCCCTTTGAACAACAAACGAACGCCATCGGCCACGCCGTCCGTGCGAATTACCTCTACGCAGGCGCGGCGGACTTGTTCATGGAAACCGGCGACACGAATCTCTGGCGACCTCTCGAACCCATCTGGCGCAACCTCACCGAGCAGAAGATGTATATCACCGGCGGCTGCGGAGCGTTATTCGACGGCGCATCGCCCTATGGCTCGAAAAATCAGAGCAGCATCACTCGCACCCATCAAGCTTACGGGCACAATTACGAACTGCCCAACACCACCGCGCACAATGAAACCTGCGCCAACATCGGCAACGTGCTTTGGAACTGGCGCATGTTCCTCGCCACGGGCGAAGCGCGCTTCATGGACGTGGCCGAACTCGCGCTCTATAACAGCGTCCTCTCCGGCATGAGCCTCGACGGAACGAATTTCTTTTACGTCAACCCGCTCCGCACGACCGATCCGCTTCCCACTGAACTCCGCTGGCAACATCAACGCGTGCCCTACGTCAGTTCCTTCTGCTGCCCACCGAATCTCGTTCGCACCATCGCTGGCTCGGCGCAATTCGCCTACGCCAAGTCCGCTGATACCATCTGGGTAAATCTCTACGGCGCGAGCGAACTGGCAACCGAGGTGCCGGGCATCGGCAAAGTGAAGCTCACGCAAGAAACCGAATATCCTTGGAACGGTCGGGTGCGTATCAAGGTGGACGCAGCGAGCGGAAAAGAATTTGCCCTAAAGTTGCGGATTCCCGGCTGGGCGAACGTCGCCTCCGTCCGCATCAATCATCGCCCTAGTGACATTTCGATGAAGCCCGGCAGTTATCACGAACTTCGCCGCACCTGGAAATCCGGCGACGTCATTGATCTCGATCTGCGAATGGACACCGAATTGATCGAAGCCAATCCGCTGGTTGAAGAAACCCTCGGCCAAGTCGCCGTAAAGCGCGGGCCAATCGTTTATTGCCTCGAATCGGTCGATCTACCACAGGGCGTGAAGCCGCTCGACGTGCGCTTGTCCGCAAACACAAAGCTCCGCGCCCGTTACGATCACCGCCTGCTCGGTGGCGTAGTCATCTTGGAAGGATCAACGTTTGCCCGCACCAACTCGAACTGGGGCGGCCAGCTTTATCGCGAATTGAAACCTGTGAAGCCCACGCCAATAAAACTGCGGCTCATCCCCTACTCTCTCTGGGCGAATCGGGGTGACTCCGAGATGTCCGTGTGGCTGCCGTTGAACCGTTCTGACGAATGATCGCAACGGCTCTGTCGAATATCCTCAAGCTGTTCCTGCCATCGTGGAATTTTTTCAACGACTTCTCCATCGTGCCGCGATTGGATGTCCGCACCCTTCATGATGGTCGCGAATCCGAGTGGCGTCCGCTCTACGCATCCGCTCCAACGCGCAGCATCCGCCGTGTCTTCTTCAACGCAGACGGCAACATCGAGTTGCTGGAGAAAACTTTCATTGATCGCACGGCGGAAGAATTTGCAGACGAAGATCAGAAAGCTGTGAAGCGATTTGAATCCGACACACATGTTCGGATGCTTGCTGGGATAGTCCGTAGTCGCCTGACCGAGACACAACCCACCGATGAGTTTCAATTCCGCCTCGTGATGACAAACCCCGGACAGCCGGAAGAAGTTTTATTCGTGTCCGCTTGCCTGCCTGCTCAGGAGGAGGCGCGATGACACTCGAACCCCACATCACCGTTCGCGCCACGCAATTTCTGCTTGGGATCGGAATCGCGCTCCAAGCGTCGGAAGTTCTGGCCACGCGTCCAGCTCATGCCCGCCTGTGTATCGGTAAGCATCCACCCAATTTCTGGGCGCAATGGTTGACGGCAAAAATGCTAGTCCGCCTCGTGCTCTCATCAGTGCTGATCGTTGGCTTCGGCAAATATCTTTCCGTCATCGAACCGGTTTTCTACATGGGACTGATTGTTTCTTCTGTGGGATTGATTGTCCGCTTCAACGGGCCGCTCGGAGGGGGCAGCGACAGCATGACGTTCCAGGTTTTGATCGGGCTGCTCATCGCATCGCTCGGCGTGGCGAATCCCGCGCTGGTGCGGATCGGACTGGGATGGATCGCGGCTCAATCTGTTTTGTCCTACTTCCTCGCTGGTGTCGCCAAATTGAGATATGCCAACTGGCGCAGGGGTCTCGCACTTCAAACTCTGCTGCGTTCAAACAGCCCGTACTCATTGTTCGCGCCGACTCGAAACCTTGCGGATTCCAAAATACTCTGCGCGGGATTGTCCTGGATCATCATCCTGTTTGAGATCACTTTCCCGCTGGTGCTGATTCTGCCGTGGGAAGGAAAGCTGGTGCTGCTCTCAGCCGGGCTGCTGTTTCACATCACGAACGCCCTGGTGCTAGGCCTGAACCGTTTCATCTGGGCATGGACGGCCACGTATCCCGCGCTGCTTTACTTCGCCTGAAGTTGGTGCTTCAAAGCCAGCCAGCCTCTTGCCCACTCCATCGAAAATAGCGGAGAACCAGTTCAGCCTGTTTAGTCCGAGTGTCGGATGTCCTGCGCCTCGCAGAGATACACGACTTCCTCGGCGATGTTCGTGGCGTGATCGCCGATGCGCTCCAGACTTTTGACCGCCACCAGCAGATGCAAGCAACGCTGGATATTGTCCGGGCTTTGCTTCATGTGCTCTATGATCTGGGCCTGAATCTGTTTGTGCAGCGTATTGATTTCTTTATCGCGAGGGATAACGGCTCGTGCCGCAGCGGAATCCTTTTGGACAAACGAATCCAATGCAGACTTGAGCAACCCCAACACGAGCGCGGAAAGTTTCGGCAATTCCAGATTGAGCTTCAATGGTGGCTCTTTGCTCAGGTCGCGAGCGCGCTTGGCAATCTTGGTCGCCTCGTCGCCGACGCGTTCCAGGTTTTGCGAAAGTTTCATCGCGATGGTCACAAGGCGTAGTTCGCTGGCGAGCGGGGCTTTGGCGAGGAGGTTGATGGCCATCTCGTCCACATCAAGTTCAAAGCGATCCAGCACTTCGTCATTCGCTTTGACAGCGAGCGCGAGTTCAAGGTCGCGATTGACGAGCGCGCTGACGGCGTCGCTCACCGACTTTTCAGCGTAGCTCGCCATCGTGAGGAGCTTCTGTTTCAACTCCGCCAGATCGTGATCAAAGTGTCGTTCCATAGTTTGTTCAAGAGTTCAGTCTTAAAATCTCAATCCTTACCGAAAACTGGTAGGGCGCGTCTATCACCCAAACCGCCCCGTCACGTAATCCTCCGTGCGCTTCTGCTTCGGCATGGTGAAAATCTTTTGCGTCGGACCGGACTCGATGAGTTCGCCCATGTAAAAGAACGCCGTCTCGTCCGAGATGCGCGTGGCCTGTTGCATGTTGTGCGTGACGATGACGATGGTGAAATCCTTCTTCAGTTCAAGAATCAAATCCTCCACGCGCGATGTCGCGATGGGATCGAGCGCGCTGGCTGGTTCGTCCATGAGAATGATCTCCGGCTTCACCGCGATGGCGCGGGCGATACAAAGGCGTTGCTGCTGACCGCCGGACAAACCCAGCGCACTGCTGTGCAAACGGTCCTTCACCTCATCCCACAAGGCCGCGCCATTCAGGCTTTGTTCCACGGCAGTATCGAGTTCACTCTTGGATTTCACACCTTGAAGTTTCAATCCATAAGCGACGTTATCGTAGATGGATTTTGGGAACGGATTGGATTTCTGGAACACCATGCCCACGCGCTTACGCAATTCGATCACGTCCACGTCCGACGCGTAGATGTCGTGTTCGCCAATCTTCACCGAACCTTCGATGCGCACGCCATCAATCAAATCGTTCATGCGATTGAGGCAGCGCAGCAACGTGGACTTGCCGCAGCCCGACGGCCCGATGAACGCCGTGACGACGCGCTCGCGGATGTTGAGCGAGATATCCTTCAGCGCCTTTGACTTGCCATAAAACAGCGAGAGGTTGGAAATTTCAATCAGCGACGCACCCGCGCCCGCCGCCAGCGGGGTCTGGGCCGTCACTTCCAATTTGGGTAAAACAGTTTCAGCCATACGATTAAATCAGCCTAGTGCCCGGAGTTTCTTACGGACGCGGGCGCGTATCAAGACCGCCACAAAGTTCAACGCAAACGTCAGGATCAACAACACCAGCACCGTGGCGTAAAGAATCGGACGCGTCTTCTCGATGTCCGGCGATTGCGTGGATAACACAAAGACGTGATAGCCGAGGTCCATGAATTGGTCGCTCAACTTCCCCGGCAGCGACGCCATGTAATACGCCACCCCCGTAAACAAAATCGGCGCGACCTCACCCGCCGCGCGGCTCACCGCAAGAATGCCGCCGGTCATGATGCCCGGCAACGCCTGCGGCAACACAATTCGAATAATGGTTTCCAACTTTGTTGCGCCGAGTGCCAGACTCGCCTCCCGCAATCCCATCGGGATCGCTTTCAAAGATTCTTCCGTTGCCACGATCACCACGGGCATCGTCATCACTGCCAACGTCAGCGACGCCCACAGCACGGCGGGTTGGCCCCAAACCGGGCCGGGATTGTGCAGCAACTGATCCATGTTGCGCCCGATGAAATTGATGAAGAAGCCCAGACCGAACAACCCGAACACGATGGACGGCACACCCGCCAGATTGTTGACCGCCGCCCGGATGATGCGCGTGACCGGCGAATGGGTCGGCGCGTATTCCGTCAGATAGACCGCCGTGATGACGCCGATTGGGAGGACGAACAGTGTCATCACAAAGACCCGGATCGTCGTGCCAATGATCATGGGCAACACGCCGGTAGTAGCCGGGTCAAAGAAATCTTTCTTAGGAATCGTGCTGACAAAGTGCCAGGTCAGGTTGGGCCAGCCGTTGACGATGATGTTGCCGAGGATGACAGCGAGAATCGCGAGAATCAGCAGCGTCGCCAGCCCCGTCAGCCCGCTAAAAAAGAACGAGCCGAAGTCAAACTTCTGGGTTTGAAAACGGTGCTTCATCGAGAACCTCCAAATCCCAACGGAGCGCGACCGGTCCCCGGTCGCAGCGCGTGGATGGCGAGGAGCGGATTGGAAAATCCGGACAGCTTCCCATCTGTGGGAGCGCTGCGGGCGAGTGACCGCCCGCGCTCCGGGAAGGTATGCGAACGCGCCGATTGAAAATTGGTGCTTGGAATTTCTCTGGAGCTTGGGGCTTGGAGCTTGGATGTTTTCATCGTTTCCCCTCCAGCTTGTTTTTTAAGCGATGCATCACCAAGTCGCCGATCATGTTCGAGATAAAGGTCACCGCGAACAAGATCGCGCCGAGCATGAATAGAATCCGATAATGATGCCCACCAGAAACTGCCTCCGCCATTTCTGCCGCAATGGTCGTCGTGATGCTGCGCGCTGAATCAAAAATGCTCCACGACATCACGCTCGCCGAACAGACCATCAACACGATCATCGTTTCACCGATGGCGCGACCGAAACCCAACACCACCGCCGCGAACACGCCCGGCAATGCGGCGGGCATCACGATTTGCCATGCCGTCTGCCAGCGCGAGGCTCCGAGCGCCAGTGCCGCCTGCGTGTAACTGCGCGGCACACTGGTCAGCGCATCTTCAGAAATCGAGAACACCAGTGGAATGACCGAGAAACTCAAAGCGATCCCGGCGACGAACGCATTAAGCCGCGTTTCGTAACCAAACACATTCTGCAACACCGTAGCCATGATCAGCAGCGCGAAAAATCCAACGACGACGGATGGAATGCCGGAGAGCATTTCGATGACGGGCTTGACCACTTCGCGCACGCGCGGACGGGCGAGTTGCGAAATATAAATCGCCGCACCGACCGCGAGCGGCACGGCGAAGAGCAGGCCGATCAGCGTGACCTTCAAACTGCCGACAATGAGCGGGATGATGTTGTATTTGTGGACCTGGCCGATGGGTTGCCAGATGTATTCAGGCTTGTCGTAGCCCGCCCACTGGCGCGGCTTGAGCATCGCGCCCCACTCGGTGGTGTTCAACTTGGCGTCGGGATCGTTGCGCAGTCGTTCAGGGATTTCATTCTGCGCTTCTTGCTTCACCAGCATCAGATCAAGTTTCGTTTCGCGATCCATTTCCTGAAATTGTTTCTCGGACAACTTGAGGTAAGAACGGAGCTCCTCGGGTTTGAGTTTATCCATGTCCTCCGGCGGAATGACTGGCTTGATCAGCGCACTGTTTTCTGTGCCGAGAAAAATCGGAAAAGCCTCGCGCGCGACGAACACGAAGATCAAAAACACCGTCAGGATCGTCGAGAGCGAGACTAGAAAGATGAACTTCTCGGCGAGCCATTCGAGCGGACGCGCCTTGTGGCCGCGATGGATGCCCATCCAGCCGGACGTTCGCTTGCCTTGATGTTGTTGCTGCGGCATCGGTAATGGTTAAACGGGGCGGGCCGGATTGCGTGTCCGACGCCGCCCCGATGTTTGCTCAGGAGGAACTGAGAATCAATCGTTCAATGCTTCCGCCAATTATTTTTCCCGCAAGTTCGCTGGCAACGGGAAGTATCCGACTTCTTTCACGACCTTCTGGCCCGCGTCGCTGCGAATCCAACTCAGGTAGGACGCCACGTCGCCCTTGTCGAGTGCCGGGTTCACGTAGATGAACAGATGCCGCCAGATCGGATACGCGCCGCTGACGACGTTTTCTTCCGTGGGTTCAACCGCTTTCGACGCATCGTCTTTCTTGATCGCGAGGTGTTTCGCACCCGCGCCGTAAGCCGCGCCGCCGTAGCCGATGCCATTCTTGTCCTTGGCCACCGCTTGCAACACCGCTGCCGTGCCAGGCATCGTTTGCGCGCTCGCGGCGAAGTCTTTGCCCTTGAGCACATGCTCCTTGAAGAACTCATACGTGCCGGAACTGTTCTCGCGGCTGTAAACCGTGATCGGCGCGTCGTTGCCGCCGACTTCCTTCCAGTTCTTGATCTTGCCGGTGAAGATCAACTCCAGTTGTTCGAGCGTGAGTTCCTTTACCGCATTTTCCGCAGCGACATAAACCGACAGACCGTCGAGCGCGACCTTGTATTCCGTCGGACGTTTGCCGAAGGCTTCGAGGCACTTGGCGATCTCAGCGGACTTGATCTTGCGCGAGGCGTTGCACAGATCGGTGGTCTTGTTCTGCAACGCGGCGAAGCCCGTGCCCGTGCCGCCACCGGTGACTTGAATCTTCACGCCCGGCTTCTGGCCCATGTAAGTCTCCGCCCACTTCTGCGCGAGGATGACCAGCGTGTCCGAGCCTTTGACCGTGATGTCCGCGCGAACCGACTGGGCAAATCCCAGTGCCACCGCGACGGCGAGGATTGTTTGCGTAATCTTTTTCATAAACTTTGTCTCTGCTAGTTTGACTGAATTGGTTGAGAATTGTATGTGACGTTCGAGTGACAATTAGAATTTCAACGAAGCATCTACTTGGACGCGCATTGTTTTGCTGTTTGAACCGGCTGGGTTTTCTTGGACGAGTTCCGTGAAGAACGCGGTGACCCCCAGTGTGAGTGCGTTATACGGAGAATAGGCGGCCTTGATGATGTGACCTTTGACGTTCGTTCCTGCGACGTAGCCGCTGGCGTTGCCACTGCGGGTAGAGCCGCCCTGATAGAATGCGCCGAAGTCCGAATCCACCAACTCCTCAAACCACGCGTCGCCTTCCAAGTATTTGTAGCGATAGCCGAGTTCCCAGAGACCTTTCTTGCCCGCCTTGCCGAATGTCAGACCAGCAGAGTAACCGTTGTTCTGACCGTCCGCTGCGGGGTTGTGGATGAAGTCAGCGCCGAGCTTGATCGGGAACGGCGCGGTGTAATGCCAGAATTCTTCGAGCGAAAATGTCACCGATGCGTCCGCCACGATTGGCGTGTAGTTGTTTTGAAGATTGCCAACCGAACCACTTAGCCCACCAACAGCAGAACGCAGGTTGCCGCCGTTTTGGTTCGGCACAGTCCATGTCGTGCTTGAAACAACGTTGGTCGCCGTAGCCGTGACATCAAACGTCGAACTGCGCGAAGCATTCAATCTGTCCTCGTTCAACACGCCCAACGCTGCGACTCCAACGGATGATGACCAATGCTTGTTCCATGTTGATTCCAACCGCAGTTGTGCGCCGTAGAAATAGGGGTCGTGGCTGCTGCCGCTGATCTCGTCCATGACGAACGCGCCAGCACTGCTCTTCAGCGCGTGTTGATCGTTCAAAGTATAGTTCAACTGCAACGCTGCGCCCTCCGGTGTGTAATCCCCATCAAACACCATGTCCGAAAACACGAATGGATTTTCCATCTTTCCAACCGTCAACGAACCCTGCCAATCCGCAGTCCGGATCGCCGTCCACTTGGCGTAAGCGAGATCGAGATAGATGAATTTTTTCGAGCCGTTGTCCTGCATCGAGGTGTTGCCGGAGATCGGATCACCGCCCGCACCGCCACCGCTCGCGGCTTCGGATGAAGTCAGTCGCATCCCGGCTTCAAAGCTGTCGCTCATGACCGCCGTCGCACCAAATCGCATCCGGTAACGGAAGCGTTGCCGATCAGTTCCCGCCGGATTGTCGAAGTGAAAACTTTCCGAGCGAACGCGCATATCGCCATTGAACTTGAGCGAAGAAACCCACTCCGGCATCCCGCTCTTGGCCGAGTAAGCTTTCGAGAAGTCCTTGTCGCTTTCTTCCCGCAAATCGTTCGCCTCCTTGACGGAGAGAACGCCCTTGTCCACGAGCTTGTCGAGCAGTGAATCCACGCTCTGCGCGTTGCCACTAATGCAATAACCCGCCACCGCCGCGATCGCGACGAGGCCCATCTTCAGTTTTTTGTTTTTCATTTCGCAATTGAAGTTCCGAGTTCGGTGAAATCTTGTTACGGACGCGTTACGAACAAACGTCGCCAATGTTACAATTGTGTGACAGCGCAAATCCGTCGGTTACACTCCAACCCCGTGAACACCATCACCACGCTGCTGATAGCCACACGAAACGATCACAAGGTCGGGGAGATTCGCGCCATCCTTGGCGAACAATTCCGTTATCTAACGCTGAAAGATTTTCCAGACGCACCGCCGGTGATCGAAGACGCGGACACATTTGCGGGCAATGCCACCAAGAAAGCTGTTGAACTTGCACGGTGGCTCTCTGAAATAGGTAGTGGCGAATGCGTAGTGCAGAATGGATTTGTGCTGGCGGATGATTCAGGTTTGGAAGTGGACGCGCTCGACGGGAAACCCGGCATCCACTCCGCGCGCTTCGCGGCTCTGGACTCAGGCAAACCCGGCAACTCCACCGACACCGACAACAACGCGAAACTAATGCGCCTGTTACAAGACGTGCCCACAGACAAACGCACCGCTCGCTTCCGCTGCGTCATCGCGCTGGTCAGTTGCCATCCTCCATCCTCCCTCTTCCATCCTCAAATCTTCTCGGGCACCTGCGAGGGTCACATTGATTCATCGGCTCACGGCAAAGGCGGTTTCGGCTACGACCCTCTGTTCGTCCCGGATGGATTCGACGTGAGCTTTGCCGAGTTGGGTGAGGATGTGAAAAACAAGTTGAGTCATCGCGCGACAGCACTGGCGAAGTTGCAAGAGTTTTTCCGAAGCACGTATTGAGAACACACACACGCACTGCGTATCTCACTTGAGCCAGCGACGCGCGATCAATTCTCCCAAGTCTGCAAAGAACGGATCCGCGACGGTTTCATACTCATACTTGTCATCATTCAAGATGCCGTCGGCATTCGTGTAGATCACCGCCGTCACAAACACCGCGCGGCCATTCGCCGGATTCTGCACGAAAGAATTCTCGACGGAGAACCCATAGGCGCGTCCGATCTTGCCCGTGCTTTCCACACGTTCGCCCGGGTGCATGGACGGAAAGACCCGCCGGATTCCGGGCAACAGAAACTTCGAGTATGCGTCGGGGAAATCTTTCTCAGGGTAAATCGGATTCGCCGACTCGCGCGGATATTCCGTCATCGCTTGCAACAACCGCGCGCGATGCGACGCGTTTAGTTTCAACGGCGGCGTCCCAAGATCAATATCCGGGCGCGCCACTTTCACGAGCAGGTCCTGCAGGTCCACGAGCGAGATGCCGTTACGTACGCCGAAATCCATCGGCGAAGGAACAATGTCTTTGCCTTTCATGTAACCATCGCCCACGAGCAGATTCTTCGTGGCGTTCGTCAACATCAGCTTGCTGCTACGCGCCGGAATCAAGATCGGCTCCCCACCCGTCACTCGAAACGTGACCGCTGCGGACGTGCGCATGTCAGGAATCGTGCGCGTCTCGGAGAGGCGATGGTTGATGACCACCGAGCGCAGGCCGAGTTCGTGCATGGCACGGTTCAATTCCTCGTGACCGACAAGATCGTAGAGGCGATTGAACGCTTGATTGTCCGAGACTAGCGCAATCTTCCGCATCTCGTGAGCAACGGTGATGTGCCCACCGTTCACATTGCTCGCTTCAGTCAGTTGCGGCGAGTCACCGGGAAACAGCGGTGCAATCTCCATGGGCACATCCGCCAGATCCGTTGCGAGAGAGGCCGGTTGAAGTCGTTCGATGGCTTGGAGCGCAGCGATGGCAGCACACAACTTGACTGTGCTGGCAGGATAAAAATATTCCGCACCCACGCGGTATCCGTGACGCTTGAGGATCGTTTGGCCCGACTTGTTCGTCACCGCTTCAGAGATCAACACTTGAGCGCGGAACGCTTCCGGAGATGCGATGACGCGCTCGAACTTGTTGGAACAGCTTTGGAGGACTGGCGAGAGATCAGTCATTCGGGTCTGGTGAATCGTTGAGCAACCGCACAACAGTTCCGCCACACCGATGGCGACAATGAAAATGCGAATCATGCGCCCAGCATGGCTGGGGAGCAAACGCTTGGCAAGAATGCGCGAGGGGTGGGGGATGGGGCGGGGGTGATTAACGTCGGGTGAGAGTGGGATGACTGTGAAGATACAGGAACGCCGCCTTCAGGCAGCAGCGCGTGGCGGTTGCTTTTTCTGCCGCTTGAAGGCGGCGTTCCTTAGCCTCACCCATCTTTAACCGCACTCGATGGAACTGCCGCGCGACGATCAAGATGCGACCGATGCGCGCAAGCCTGCTGCATACGCTCCGAACACGACGCGTATCTCATCACGCACCCGGCGGAACACTTTCATCCGCTCCTCCTCGCTGCCCGTGGCATGTGCGGGATCATCAAACGGCCAATGATGACGCTGCACCTGTCCCGGAAACGTGGGGCACGCCTGATCCGCATTACCGCAGACAGTGATGACCGTGTGGATGGGTTGCGACAAAAAGTCATTCATGTGCTTGGAGACATGCGCCGAAATATCAATGCCGATCTCGCTCATCGCATTGATCGCCAGCGGATGGACGTAGCCGGCGGGTTTGCTGCCAGCGCTCGCCACGGTGATGATGTCACCCGCCGCTTGGCGTAGAATGCCCTCCGCAAGATGGCTACGACAGGAGTTGCCGGTGCAGAGTATGAGAACAGTTGGTTTGCTTTTCATCATGGTCTTCATTGAGTTAACAGCACCTCGAAGTTTGTCCCTTCTCGCTAAAACTAAATTTCATCGGATCAAATTCTGACACCACGCCACGCGGCTTACACCTGTCCTCAGCCAAACACGCCGTGTGTCGCACCACCAGCCGCAAGGTGATTTCGCCCTGCCCAATTTCCACTGTCTCAAGCGGGAATTGCGAGATGAATCCAACCTCATGCTCGACGTCCACGTCCAGATCATCAGTCAACAGCACCTCTTCCGCCTTGGCAAAAATCTTCAGTAACTTGCCCGCTGTGAGCCGATGTTCGACATCGTCAGAGAACCATGTCTGCAACCGACAGACCGCGTCAGTGCGCAAAGTGCCGCCACAATCAACGAAGCGTTTATCAATCCGTGCCACTTCCGTCACATGAATGTGATCAGGAGCGAACTCGCCGTTGGGCAACAGAAAGCGAACGTGCGCTGCCGGATTTTGAGAGAGAACGTCTTTGAATTCTTTTAATTTCATAAATCAATTCGGGTTCAACACCTCTGCCGCCGACAGATTTCGGCGAGATCAGCTTTCAAAACCTTTTGTAACTTCTTCCCATCCATGACTGCTGCCTCAGTCTTGGCGAGTGATTTATGAACCCAATCCAATGCCTCGCGGACTGCAACCGGGGCATCTCCATCCGGCAAACGATAATAAACCCACCGCTCCGTCTTGCGCGACAGGATCAAGCCCGCTTGGTTAAGAATGGAGAGATGCTTGGAAACCGTGGAGGTAGCCAGACCGAACAGTTCCGTGATCTGACAGACGCACAACTCTCCGCGCCGCAGGCAGAGGAGAATCCTCACCCGCCCCGGATCAGACAACGCCTTCGTGATCGCCATGAACTCGCGCATACTTATCACTATGTTTCGCCAAACGACGAAATGACTGTGACAGCACAATCGCCGCCTTACAAGAAAAAGTTTAGCTCGTTTCTTTCCTTGAAATTGATCGCATAAAAATCAAACTGTCCGCCGTTGAATTCTTGAAACCGTAAATCTTAAATCGCAAATCGAACATGGCCTACAAAGACGTCACCCCGCCCGCAGGCGGAAAAATCTCCATCAAAGCCGGCAAACTCACCGTACCGGAAAATCCCATCGTACCCTTCATCCGTGGCGACGGCACCGGGCCGGACATCTGGGCTTCCAGCGTGCGCGTGTTTGATGCCGCAGTGGAGAAGGCTTATGGCGGCAAGCGAAAGATCGCGTGGTTTGAAGTCTTCGCTGGCGAGGCGTCCAAGAACAAATTCGACAACTGGCTGCCGGACGACACCGTGGAAGCGTTCCGTGAATATCTCGTCGGCATCAAAGGCCCGCTCACAACGCCTGTTGGCGGAGGCATCCGCTCGTTGAACGTCGCACTCCGTCAGATGCTCGACCTCTACGTCTGCTTGCGTCCGGTGCAATGGTTCACCGGCGTTCCCTCCCCTGTGAAACATCCTGAGAAGGTGAACATGGTCATCTTCCGCGAGAACACCGAAGACATCTACGCGGGCATTGATTATCAAGCG
>JANPGI010000024.1:0-2048 GCA_031423875.1 Verrucomicrobiota bacterium
GGACCGAGCCGCTGCAAGTTGTAATCCAGATGCGGCAGGTAAATCAAGTTCAGCGTCGGGGCGTGTTTGCGTTCGATCCACTTGGCCGACTCCGCAATCCATTTCGACACCGCATCAGCCGCAAATCGGGACGAATCCACGCCCGCCGCCGGCCCCCAAAACGCGGGGAACGGAAATTCGCCGAGGTCATGTTTGATTTCTTCGCGAATGGAATACGGCCACGCGTAGATGTCGAAGAACTTACGACCATCTGCCGGATACATCGGGCGGGGAGTGACGGACCAGTCCGCGCTGGAATACATGTTGTACCACCAAAACATTTTCGCGCAGGTGAAGCCCGGGTTCGTTTCCCGCAACGTCTCCCAAATCTTTTTCCCTGCGACGACGTGGTTGGATTGTTTCCAGAACTGGACCTCCGCGAGTTCGCGGTTATACCAGCCATTGCCCACGATGCCGTGCTGTGCCGGAGTCAGTCCAGTCAGGTAAGTGGATTGAGCCGTGCAAGTGACCGCTGGAAACGCCGGCTCAATGCGGCTCAATGCGCCCGCTGCTCGGAAGGCATTGATGCGCGGCGTGTGTGCGCCAAGCAAGGACTCGGACAATCCAACGACGTTGATGACAGCGGTCCGGTTCATTGCTTTCGATGTCCTGCCAATTCGGCGATGGCTTCCCGAATCAACTCCATCTTCATCTCATTCACCTCGAAGCCCACGCCGATGTCGCGCAACAACGTAATAGCCAGTCGCCCGCCGAGGTGCTCGCGGAACTCCTCCAGACCCACGAGCAATTCCTCCCGTTGCAAATCAGGAGTGAACAATTCAAAGCCGAGGGTTTCCAAGAGTCGCAACACACGACTCGCACTTTCAACTTTGAGAAACCCAGCGCGCCGGGCGTAAATCACATCGAGCGCGATGCCGATGGCAACAGCCTCGCCGTGTCGCAAGCTGAAACCAGACAACTGCTCCAGTTTGTGCGCCGCCCAGTGACCGAAGTCGAGCGGACGTGCCGAACCGAACTCGAAGGGATCGCCGTTCTTGGCGATGTGATCCATGTGTAACTCCGCGCAACGCCGGATAAGTTTGCGCATGGCGTTTGGTTCAAACTTCGCCAAAGCCGCCGCATCAGCTTCCAACGCCTCAAAAAACTCCCGGCTGCGAATGCACGCCACCTTGACCGCTTCCACGAAACCCGCGCGCAAGTCACGCGGCGACAACGTGGCCAGCAGTTGGAAATCGTTGATGACCGCAAAAGGTGGCGCGAACGTGCCGATGAAATTCTTTTTGCCGAACGCGTTGATGCCGTTCTTCACTCCGACGCCGGAATCGCACTGGCTCAACGTCGTTGTTGGAATCCGAACATGCCGCACGCCGCGATGCGCCGTGGCCGCCGCCAGCCCCGCCATGTCCAGCAACGCCCCGCCGCCCACCGCGATGAGATACGAGTGACGGTCAATGTGATGCCGATCAATCGCCGCGTGGATCTCGGAGACGGAAGACCAGGAGGCCTTGGTTTGTTCGCCACCTTTGCAAACGATGGACGGGCTGACGAGCATGGCTGCTTCAGGATGCGCTTTGAAATAAGCTTCTATCGCCGCGCTCAAGTTCGGTTGAGCCAGAGCGAGTGATTCGTCGAGCACCACCAAAGCGCGGCGCTGTGAGCCTTGTTCGTCACGGCTTAAATTGTCGCGCAGCGTGGAGTTCGCCGGGCCAAATACGTCGTCGGTGAACAACACGCGGTGTTGCCAGCTCACTTGAATGGTGCGTTCGATCAAATCCATGCTTTCAGTGGACGGAGTTTCCAGAAGCCCTTGAACACTGGCAAGGACAGACAAGTCACGTCGCAGGAATTTTTCGTTGCAGAACCAAGGCAAGACCAAACAAGCCGACGAATACCAGATTGAATTCATCCGCCATCCGGGGAACTGCCGCCCAGTCCACGAGCACGATTCCCGCGAGCAAACCGGGGACGCTTGGCCCGACGTTGAGGGTAGGGCGCGGCACTCCGTGCGCGCCGTCGTCTGACTGGCCTAGTTCGGCGCGCACGGAGTG
>JANPGI010000025.1:0-2307 GCA_031423875.1 Verrucomicrobiota bacterium
GCACCACGCTCCAGCGCCAGCGCGAACTGCTGGCCGATGAAACCGACATCGCCCTGCTGCCGCCCTTGCAGAACAACATCAAATGCGGCAACTCCCTCATCGCCTCCGATTTTTTGGATGGCGAATTGCCATCGGACGAAACCATCGCCGCAATGAACAAGCTCAACACGTTCGATTGGAATGTGGGCTTCGAGAAAATCATAAAGGCGGGCGGCTTCGACGCGGTCATTGGCAATCCGCCCTACGTCCGGCAGGAATCGCTCAAAGAAACTAAAGACTACTTCGAGAAAAAATACGAATCCTTCTCCGGCACGGGCGACCTCTATACTTACTTCATGGAAAAGGGCGTGAAGCTGATTCGTCCCGGTGGACGTTACAGCATCATCGTTTCCAGCAGCTTTCTGCGAGCAACGTATGCTGAAGCCTTGCGTGAAACTTTGCTCAAACACGCCGCGCTCATTCGCATCGTGGACTTCGGCGGCTTGGCCGTGTTCGCCGATGCCAAGGACACCTACGTTTGCATTCCGGTGCTGGCGAAGGAAAAGCAATCCGACCAAGTGGAAGTCAGCAAAGTAAGAACCTTGGAAACGGACAGCGTGCTGGCCGAGATGAGCAAGACGGATTTCGTTGCGCCGTTGCAGCAGTTCAATCGTGATGCGTGGTCGCTTCGTTCAGTCGAGCACGGCGCTCTTTTCAAAAAGCTCTATCAGAACGCGACGAACCTCGGCCAACTTGTCGGAGGGAAAATGTATCGCGGCATCTTAACCGGCTTGAACGAAGCTTTTGTCGTCACAACCGAGCAGCGAAACAAACTCGTTGCGAAAGCCAAAGCAAGCTCGGCTTTGATTCATCCGTGTCGTGGCGGCGAAGATGTGCGGGAATACTTTATCGAGCCAACGGATTCGTGGCTCATCGTCTTGCCCGCTGGTTGGACGCGTTCGCAAATGGGCAAAGCAGGCGCGAGCGCATCCGAAACCAAAGCTTGGGACTGGTTGAGCGAAGAACATCCGACCATCGCCAGCCATCTTGAACTGTTCGATAAAGCACTTCGCGACCGCCAAGACCAAGGCGATTTCTGGTGGGAGCTTCGTCCGTGCGATTACTACGAGACGTTTGACAAACCAAAACTGGTTTATCCCGACATCTGCAAACATCCGCGCTTCACTTACGACGACACGGGCATTTACCTCGCAAACACCGCCTACGCGCTCGGCACAGGCGACAAGTATTTGCTCGGCATCCTGAACAGCCAGTTGTTTTGGTTCGCCATCAGCAACATCAGCATTCCCTTCGGCGTGCGTGCCGGAGAATTCCGCTACCGGCTCATCTATCAATACATGGAGAAAGTTCCCGTGCGGAAACTCGACTTGAAGAAGCCTGCCGAGAAAGCCGCGCATGACAAGATGGTGGACTTGGTGAATCGCCGGCTCGCATTGACGCCCAAGCTGCGCGCGGCCACGGCGGACTCGGAAAAGGCCGTGCTGCAAAACGCCGTCACCGCCACGGACCAGCAAATTGATCAACTCGTGTATGAACTCTATGGCCTCACCCAAGAAGAAATCATCCTCGTCGAAGGCGCGGCGTAAATCCCCGGAGCGCGGCTGTGTGCAAAGCACCAGCCGCAGCACGTCGAAACGCCGAAACGCTTCCGGTTCATCCGTGCGCTCCCGTCGCATCGCACCCGCTGCGGCTGGTCGTGCCGACACAGCCGCGCTCCGCACCGAATCCCGCGCGTGGTTGCACGCCGAACTCCCCACCCAACTGGAACGCGACACGGCGCTCACCCCTGAATGGATCGCCGAAAGCGTGGTGCAGGAAGTGGAATGTTTTCTCAACGCCACCGTGCCCGGGAACTTCGTCGAACGCCTCGCAGCCAAGGCGTATCACTGTTACGACCACAACAAACATTTCCACAAAGTTTTGAATCGTCGCGGTAATGGCGGGCGGGAGACGCTTTTCATGTTCATGCGCCACTGGACGGCGGCGTGGCTCAAGCGCGAACGTTCCGCGCTCTATAAGAAGCTTCCTTATTCATTCGGCAACGGGCGAAGGTTGACAGCATAGAATTCAGGACTGCGTCGCCTGCTAACGCTTCAAATCTCCAACAACTTCTCGAACCGCGTGAGATTGCGATTGCCGTTTTGATTCACCACCACCACATCCTCCAATCTCACGCCACCGAGTCCGGGATAGTAAAGCCCCGGCTCGACCGTGACCACTTGTCCCGCGATGAGTTTGCCGTTGGAGAACTGCCCCATGCGCGGCGACTCGTGGATGTCCATACCCAGCCCGTGGCCTGTGCCGTGG
>JANPGI010000026.1:0-4592 GCA_031423875.1 Verrucomicrobiota bacterium
GAGGCTGGGAGAAAGAGAGTGGCGTCCCTGAAGATCGAGAAAATGCGGCAGGACTTTGACGATCTTGCCATTGGCTGCTGACGCAGAAAATGCCGCTGCGAGGAGCAGTAGTGTGAGGATGAATTGGAACGCGCGACGCACGACGCGACGATAGCGGCTGCATTGTGTGACTCAAGCGTGAAAATAGGTTCGATATGGGTTTGATTCCGTGGCCCCACAGAAAGAGGCTGCACTTACACAGGCGCAACCGGCACTTGCTACCCAGATTCGCCGAAACAGCTCGGACGCTGGGAGTGCGACCAGGCTTTTCCAAGCCAAGAAGATTTACGCCGGTTGATTCAAATCTTGAACCTGCCAGACGCTGGCCATTGTTTTTATCGGCCTCACGCGTGCCGTGGTTGGCTTGTGAGTTCAAATTTATTCTATCGCCCCCAGCAGATCATCTAGGCCAACCGTGGCGAAGCTGGTGGCGGAGTCGCTCATCGCGTAGGGAATGATGAGTTCGCGGCCCTGCAACAACGCGCCGCAGGTGTACACCACATTCGGCACATAGCCTTCGCGTTCGGCTTCGTTCGGAGCGAGCAGCGGTTCACGCAAACGTCCGATGACGCGCGTGGGGTCGTTCAAGTCGAGCAGGAACGCGCCGAGACAATACTTCCGCATCGCACCGACGCCGTGGCTCAACACCAGCCAACCCGCTTCTGTCTCGATGGGCGAACCGCAGTTGCCCAGCTTGATAAATTCCCACGGCTGATCGGGGGCGAGCAATACTTTGGGCGTCTGCCAAAAATGAATGTTGTTCGAGAACATCAGCAAAATGTTCTCGTCGTCCTGCCGCGAGAGCATGACGTATTGCCCGTTGATCTTGCGTGGGAACAGCGCCATGCCTTTGTTCTGCACGGCGGGGCCGTTGAGCGTGCTGAATTTGAAATGCACGAAGTCCGGGGTCTCCAGCAATTGCGGCAACGTGATCTTGCCGTCGTACGCCGTGTAGGTCGCGTAGTAGGTGAAGCTGCCATCGTCATTTTGGAAACGGACAAAGCGCGCGTCCTCAATGCCGTTGCTCTGGCTGGGCGCGGACGGAAACAGCACGCGCTGCGAGACGCGGCTGTCGGGTGCGAAGTTCACTTCGTAATTCGATTCCGCCAGCAGTAGAATCCCGCGCGCCGCCCACGCGGCCGTCGCATCAGAAGTTTCCGTCAGTCCGGAGGCCGCCAACACAGTGTGCAAATCTTTTAACGTGAAATCTTCATGCAACTGAGCGAGCACGCGTTTGCAGAAATCATTTTGCACGCCCGCCTCTTCCAGTTTGTGGGTGAACAATCCCTTGGCGTAGGCGGCATTGGGCACGCGCTCCGGCTCGGTCACGAACGGCACGGGCGGCGTGAGCGTGATGCGATGTTGCGCACTGACCTTACCGGTGCGGAAGGTGATGGAAGAAATGTGTCCTTCACCCGTCGCGCGCAAACTCATGATGAAACGCAACACCCCCTTGGCCAAACCGCTCTGATCGGGATGCGGCACGATGGACGGATTGAACAGCGCCGCCGACTCCGGCGAATACTCATGCGTGAAGAATGCGCCGATGAGCATCTGACATTCGGGCGATGGTTGCGCGTCGGCTTCGAGATGATGTTTCACCTGCGCGAAACGTTTGCGGAAATAATCTTCCACCCGCTCGTGCCGGTCGGAGAACTCGCCGATCACCTGACCCAGCAACCTGACGATTTCTTCTTCCGGCAAAGCCATGACCCGCGCGACGATGCGTCGCGAGATGTCATCCGTGCTGGGCCGAAACGGGCGTAGCAACACACGCGAACGATCCGGGATCAACGTCGGCCCGATGCGTTTGGCATGGAGGATGGTGGTTTTCAAAACGAATCGCGGCCCAGCGGCGTGGGGTAATGGACGGATGACTTTTGCATCAGAGGCAGTCTCACCTGCACGGGCGGGAAAGCGAGGATTGATTCAGCAACAAGTTTTCCGCCGCGCGCATCCGCGCACTGCCCCGGAGCGCGGCTGTGTCGCCGAGACCAGCCGCAGCAGCTTCGCAATGAGTGGCGCGTTGGAAATAATTCGATACGACTTGGCGTTCGGACGTGCTGCGGCTGATGCTTCGCACACAGCCGCGCTCCGTAATCGGTGATGATTATTCCCCGACCGGCTCTTTGAAACTGGTGAGCGTGTTTTGCAGGGCGCGTTTTTCGGCGAGGGCGAGCAGGAAGGCCAGGGTTGATTCCGCCCCTTGATTCTGGCTTAACCGATCCACATGCAGGCCGTCACGACAACCACCCGTGCCCGCATCGTAGAGCGCGAGGCCGAGATCGTTGCGCCCGAGAAACCACTCGAACGCGCGGCGTGCCTCGGCCACCCAGAGCGGGTCGTTCGTCGCGTGATAGGCTTCGATGCACGCGGACACGGTGGCTTGCGCCTCGATGGGTTGCTGGTCGAACTGCGCGGGCAATTGGCCGCGTTGATAAAACCCATTCGAGCCGATGGGCCGGAACGCACCGCTCGGGGAAGTCTGCACCTTGACCAGCCAGCGCAAAGTTTTCAGGCCGAGTTCCAACATCGTGGCGTTGTTGAGGCAGTGCCCGCTGAGAATCATCGCGTGCGGCAGCTTGGCGTTCGCGTAGGAAACAACTTCTTCAAACCAATGCCACTCATCCGTGGCGGCGTCGGCGTAGCGTTGCATGAGTTTCGCCGTGAGCGTTTCGCGGATCTGGTTCGCGCGCCGGTCGCCGCTGAAGCGCCGCAGGTATTCGTCAATACCGATGAGCGTAAACGCCCACGCGCGCGGCGAGGTGAACCCGGCGGCCACGGGCAGCGCCAGCTCGAACAGTTCCGCCGCGAGCATCTGAAAGCTGCCTTGCCCGGCTTGCGACACGCACAAGCCCAGCGCCCACAGTGCGTGACCGTGGCAATCTTCTGAGCCGACTTCCTCCAGCCAGCGCCGCTCGAAGCTCATGAAGTTGCGGAAGCGCCCACGCTTCCGGTCAAAGGCGTGGTTAAGAAACGCAGCGTAGGTGGCGGCATGCGCGCAAAGCTGCGGTGATTCATAACCCAACTTGTGCAACATCACCGCCAGGACCAACGCGCGAGCGTTGTCATCCGTGCAGTAGCCTTCCGCGAAATTTGGCACGGTGAAACTGGCGTGTTGAAAGATGCCAGTCGAATCGCTCATGCGAAACAGATGATCCAGTTTCAACTCCGGCAATTGACCGGGCTGTTCGTCGAGCGTCTTGATGGGAGAAGATTTTCTGCCCACGAAACTGTGATCTTGCCGCGCCTGCTCGAAGGACCTCGCGTAGAGTTGCGCCACGCGACTCCACACCATGTCGCGCCCAAGTTTATAGGCGTTCTTACGCATCAAATGGCGCAGCGGTTCGTCCCGCAATAATTCGACAACAGCGACACCGATGGCTGGCGCATCGCGAAACGGCACAAGCTTGCCGCGCTCCGCCGTCAGCAATTCCGCCGCGTGCCAGTAGGGAGTGGACACCACGGCGTTACCCGCACCGAACGCATAAGCCAGCGTGCCCGAAGTGATTTGCGCCTCGGTCAGATAGGGCGTGAGATAAATGTCCGCCGCGCCGATGAACCGCATCAATTCCTCCAGCTCGACAAAGCGGTTGAAAAATACGACGTGCTTCTGCACACCGAGATCTTTCGCCAGCCGCTCCAGACTCAGGCGATACGCCTCACCCTCGTCCCGCAACAGATTCGGATGCGTCTGACCGAGCACGATGTAAATGACGTTGGGAAATTCGCGGAGGATGTCAGGCAGTGCGCGCAACGCGTATTCGATGCCTTTGTTTGGCGATAGCAATCCAAACGTGAGCAACACCTGCTTGCCTGCCACGCCGAACTCGTCCTTGAAATAATTCGGGTCGGCGAACGGCATGTCGGGAATACCGTGCGGGATGAGATCAATCTTCGCCGCCGGGGCTTGATAGACATCGAGCAGAAATTCTCGCCCGCGTTCACTCATCACCACGAGCCGCGTCGAGAGCCGGATCAAGTCGCGCATCACGCGGCGTTGTTCTTCATTCGGCTCGCGCAACACCGTGTGCAACGTGGTGACGATGGGCATGCGCAATTCGCGCAGCAGTGCCAGCACATGACTGCCCGCCGGCCCGCCGAAGATGCCGAACTCATGCTCCACGCAAACCACATCCACATCCGTGATGTTCAGAAAATCCGCCGCGCGCAAATAAGAAGGCAAATCTTGCTCCGCGATTTCAAACCGCACCTCCGCCGGATAATCGTAACCGTCCGCGAGGTCGTTGACCGGGACGACGAGGCATTGCAGCGCGGGAAATTCCTTTGCGACAGCGCAGCGCAGATCCGTCGTGAACGTGGCGATGCCGCATTTGCGCGGCAGATAATCGCCGAGAAACGCAACCTTGCGGATGACCGATGGGGGTGGCATGAGTTCTTGATGGTGGCACGGGCAAACTCGCCTTTGCCGACGATTGGCATCATGCGCCGCGTGACGACATTCACCAAGAACCATTTCCGGCGTTCACGTCGGCTGCTGATACGGGTGTGATTAAAGACGGGTGAGGGTAATCGCCTGCTGGATTGGTAGG
>JANPGI010000027.1:0-1543 GCA_031423875.1 Verrucomicrobiota bacterium
AAACTTTTCGCCACCGTAAAATTCCATGCCCGGATTCGTCGGATCAATGTCGGCGAGCAATCCCTGACTGTGGATGTGCGTGATCATGTGGTCGCACCCCCAGACGATCTTCCCGGTCTTCGCGTCCACGACGCAGAAACCATTCTTCTCCTGCGCCGTCTCGAAGCCGTAGGCGATCTCCAATCCCGGATTGCCCGGAATCACATCCGTCACGTAGCACACATCGGGATGCCCCATTTGCAGATTCCAAAGCGCCTTGCCGTTGTCATCAATCACCGCTGCGCCGAGCACGATTTCCTCGCGCCCGTCGCCATCCACGTCCGCCGCGTGCATTCCGTGCATTCCTTGGCCGCGCACCTTCGGGGTTTCATCATCGCCATTCCATTTCCAAACCGTCTCCAGTTTTCCATCAACAAGATTGTAGGCATCCACGAGCATCTTGGTGTAAGTGCCGCGCAACGCCAGCAGGCTCGTGCGTTTGCCGTCGAGTTTCGCCATGCCGATGAGATGCCGCGACGCGCGATTGCCCACCTTGTCGCCCCACTCCGCGATGTCTCCGCGCGCGGGCCAGTCCACCCTCGCGATGTCCTGTCCCGTCAAACCATCCCAGACGGAAAGATATTCCGGCCCGGTCAGAACGCGTCCGTTCACACCGCGATAATCCACATCCATCGGCGCAGTCTTGAGCGCGACCTCCGCTTTTCCATCACCGTCGAAATCCGCCACGATCATCGGCGACCACCACACGCCTTGTTCGATGTTCATGCCGAGATCGCGGCGCCACAGAAGTTTTCCATCATGCCGATACGCCTCGATCTTGAATGTGTCCTCACTTGGCTTCCACACGCCCGGATCGCTGACCTGCTGCGGCTGCTTGATGACAAAATCCAGGTTGCCATCGCCGTCCAAGTCCCCGATCCCGACCTTGCTGAACACGTAATTGCTCCTGAGCGCGATGGACGTGTAGGACTGCGGCTGCGACTTAGCGGGCAACGCCGTTGAATTGACGACGCCGGTTTCCTCACCCTTGATCACCGTTTTAATCTGCCAATAATTGCTCTTCGTCAGCGAAACTGTCTTGTCGAGAAAGTCCGTCGAAGCGCGTAACGGCTCTGGGTTCAACTTCACCAACGCGCCGCCATCCGTGGCGCGATAGACGTTGAACGCAATGTCCGGCGAATCCGACCCGAGCAATCGCCAGCCGAGATAGGCGTGTTTCTTCGGCGTGACGATCGCGACCAAGCCACGAACCTGCGGTTGCTGATCTCTGATGCGATAATAAAACCACTGCTTGTTCGTCTGACCATCCCCGACCACAGACCAATTGGACATTCCCGCTCCTGAGTTCACATCTATCGCCACCGTTGAGCCACCGTTGGTCGGAGAAACAATCTCAGATTGGACGTGTATCACCGAACAAATCCAAATGACCGGGATTGCAAAAACACCATTCAAAAAGCCGAAGGCACGGTAGGGCGCGTCACTCCGTGCGCGCCGGAACTTGGTCTGGTAGAAAGCGGCGCGCACGGAGTGACGCGCCCTA
>JANPGI010000028.1:0-4475 GCA_031423875.1 Verrucomicrobiota bacterium
TTCACCTTCACGCACCACGCGGACTCGGTTTCCTTGCGCTTGTTCCACCATTTAATCATGGGCGCAAATTCGTCGAACTGGATGATTTTGGTTTTGGAATAACTTTTCTGGCCGGCGGGCAACTGGTGTTCGTAATACCAGATTTCCTTGGTGGGCGTGCCTTTCTCGAAGAACAGGAGGTTGGTGGAGACGGTGGCGGGGTGGAAGGTGGATTGCGGCAGGCGGACGATGGTGTGGAGGTTGCAATCGGTGAGGAGCTTTTCGCGGATGCGTTCCTTGTAGCCGTCGCCGGTGATGCAGCCGTCGGGCAGGACGATGGCGGCGCGGCCGCCGGGCTTGAGCATCTGGATCATGAGGATGACGAAGAGGTCGGCGGATTCGCGGCAGCGGAAGGATTGCGGGAAGTTGGTCTCCACGCCCTCGGCAATGCCCGCGCCGAACGGCGGGTTGGCGAGGATGATTTCCACCTGCTGCTTCGGGCCGATGGAGTTGTATTCGGTCTTGAGGCTGTCCTGGTAATGGTAGTCGGGCACGTCCATGCCGTGGAGGATGAGGTTGGTGAGGCCGAGGACGTAGGCGACGGGTTTGTATTCCCAGCCGGTGACGGATTTCTGGAGGACGGCTTCGTCGTCGAGGGTGCGGACTTCTTTTTCGCGGATGAAATCAATGGCAGCGCTCAAGAATCCGCCCGTGCCGGCGGCGGGGTCGAGGACGCGCTGGCCGAGTTTGGGCGCGGTCATCTGGGTCATGAGCCGGGTGATGGCGCGCGGGGTGTAGTATTCGCCCTTGTTGCCGGCGTCGCGGAGTTCGATGAGGATGGATTCGTAGATCGTGCCGAAGATGTGGCGGTCGTCGGAATTGTTGAAGTCGAAGCCGTTGAGCTGGTTGATGACCTTGCGCATGGCGTAGCCGGACTTCATGTAGTTGTTCGAGCCGTCGAAGACTTCGCGGACGAGGGCGGCGCGCTGCGGGGCGCTGGGGGATTTCAAGTCGCGCAGGCTGGCGAACAGGCCGGCGCGGGCGTCGTTGATGAATTCGAGGAGTTCGTCGCCGGTGATGCCTTCGGGATTGGCGGCCCAGGTGCGCCACTGGAATTTTTCGGGGACGACGGACTTGTAACCTTTGCGGATGAGTTCGAGTTCCTGATCTTTGTCGTCGAGGATTTTTAGGAAGAGCATCCAGCCGAGTTGCTCAAGTCGCTGGGCGTCGCCGGAGATGCCCTGGTCTTCGTTCCGCATGATGTTGCGGACGTTTTTGATGATGGCGGAGATGTTGGGCATGAGCTATTTGGAATCGGCAATGAGACGGGCGGCGCTGGCGGTGAGGGTGCGCATCTGGCGGATGGCGATGGCGTTGAGCTTGGTGAGGCGCTGGCCTTGCGGAAGTTTCATGTGGATGAACTCGGCGTTGAGACCTTCCATGTTGGCGAGCACGAGCAACTGTTCGATGGTGGCGTGGTCGCGCATGTTGCCGTCGAGTTTCGGATTGGCATCGCGCCACTGCTTCGCGGTCTGACCGAAGAGGGCGACGTTGAGCAGATCGGCCTCGGTGGCGTAGGTGATGGCGGCTTGCGCGGGCGTGACCTCGGGCGGGATGAGGTGGGCTTTGACCGCGTCGGTGTGCAGGCGGTAGTTGAGCTTGGACAGGGTGCGGTTGAGATTCCACGCGAGGGAGAGGCGACGATTTTCGTCGTCCTTGAGGCGCTGGAATTCCTTGATGAGGTAGAGCTTGAATTCCACGGACACCCAGGAGGCGAACTCGAAGGCGATGTCCTGATGGGCGTATGTGCCGCCGTAGCGGCCGGCGCTTGATTGGATTCCTATTGCACCAGTTTTCTCGATCCACTGTTTCGGCGTGAGGACAAAACTGTTCAGTCCGGTCTGCATTCTAATCCCGTCGAATTCGACGGGATTAAAACCGGGATTGTTGAGCCGCTCCCACACTCCAAGAAACTCCACGGTGCTGCGGCTGCGCAGCCAGTTGCGGATGACGTCGTCTGGATGGTCGGGGTTCTTGAATCTGGCAATGTCCGTAAGGCAGATGAAATTGTGTGAGCCATGCGAGACAACGGAAATTGCCGCTCCTTGAACTTCGATAATGACTTTCTTGGATTTGCTCATGGCGTTGGTGGACGGGTTGAGGTGGTTTTAATTCCATCGAATTCGATGGAATTAGAATTGAGCAGAATCTTAAACCTCTCGAATTCGAGAGGTTTAATTATGGCGAATTCGCCACAGTTAGATCGTTGTGCGGTCGGCGTCATGGTTCAGGCGGCGCGGCTGTAAATTTCGTCGGCCAACGTGTGGATGGCGGCGTCATAGGCGGCTTTGCCACCAAAGGCGTTAATGATTTCCATCGGCGAGCCTAAACGGTTGAGCGGGTCGAGCCGGATGATTTCGGGATTCTCAAAATCCAGCCCGCCGTCGTCGGCGTATTTGTCCAGCAGCGCGGCGATGACTTTGCGGGCGAGGTCGCCGTATTTGGTGAAGTAATCGCGTTTCTTCACCTGCTCCGCGCGTTCCCGGCGCGTGAGCGGCTTTTGCTCGTAGGCAATGTGGCAGATCAAATCGAACGGATCGAAGGCTGAACCGATTTCCTCATTCAACGCGGCGAAGATGACGCCGTGTTGCTCCAGTTCCTCGACGATGGCGCGTTTTTTGTCGGACTGTTTCCAAGTCTTGAGAAAGGAATCGAGCGAGGCATAGCTGGCGTGGATATTCTTGCGCGTGTAGTCGCGCAGGCTCTCGGTGATGATCTTGCCGTCGTCGCCCAGGTATTGCACGCGCTCCTTGATGACGGTGACTTCCACGCCGTTGACGGTGACTTTGCGGCGGACGTGATATTTCGTTGGGTCTTCGGCAAGGATGGAGATGTCCGGCTTCTCCGGTTCTGGAAAAATGATTTCATCGCCAGTCAGGTCGTCGGTGATGGATGTGTCGTCCGTCTCGTTCTCGGCGTCAGAAAGATCGTCACCTTCGCCAACTTCCTTCACGCGCACGGGGTCACCGTCGAAATCCTTGTCCGCAAAGAGCGCGGTCACGTTCCGGAAATCCATGATGGTGAAGTAGAACTTTTTGAAATCCTCGTTGATGCGCGTGCCGCGTCCGATGATCTGCTTGAACTCGGTCATTGAGCCGATGTTCGAGTCGAGGACGATGAGCTTGCAGGTCTGCACATCCACGCCGGTGGTCAGGAGTTTGGAAGTCGTGGCGATGACGGGATAAAGCTCGCTGGGGCTTTTGAAGGCGTCCAGTTGATCTTTGCCCTCTTTGTTGTCGCCGGTGATCTGCATCACATATTTGCTGTTGGCGGCGACGAGGTCGGCGTTGGCGTTGGCGAGTTCCTTCCGCATCCCTTCGGCGTGCTCGATGTCCACGCAGAAGTCTATGGTTTTGGAAAAGCGGTCGCTGCCTTTGAGGAACTCGGTGATTTTTTGCGCGACAAGCTGGCGGCGTTCCTCGACGACAAGCAGCCTGTCGAAGTCGGAACGGTTGTAGATGCGGTCTTCAACGAGTTTGCCGTCCTTGTCCTTGAATCCGGCCGGCGGTCGCCAGCCTTCCACGTCAATGTCGAGCGTGACCTTGATGACTTTGTAGGGCGCGAGAAAGCCGTCGTCTATGCCCTGCTTGAGCGAGTAGGTGTAGAGCGGGTCGCCGAAATACTCGGAGCTGGAAATTTCCTTCGTCTCCTTCGGCGTGGCGGTGAGGCCGATGTGGGTCGCGCCTTTGAAGTAATCCAGAATCTCCCGCCACTTGCTGTCTTCGCGGGCGCTGCCGCGATGGCACTCGTCCACGATGACGAGGTCGAAAAACTCCGGGCTGAACTGTTTGTAGGCGTCGTTGTCTTCGTTGTCGGAAAGCCCCTGATAAAGCGCGAGGTAAATATTGTAGGCGGTGTCAATGTGCCGGTGCTTGATGACGGTCATCGCCTCTTTGAAATGGCGGAAGTCATTGCGAACGGTCTGGTCAATGAGGTCGGTGCGGTCGGCGAGAAAAAGGATACGCTTCTTCAGCCCGCTCTTCCACAGCCGGTAAATGATTTGGAAGGCCGCATAAGTTTTCCCGCAGCCGGTCGCCATAACGAGTAGGTGACGATTGTTGCCCTCGTTGCGCGCGATAGCCTCGACGGTGCGATTGATGGCGATCTGCTGGTAGTAACGGGGCGAGCGATTTGAACCATCGGAAAAATAATCCTGGGCGACAACGCTCTCCACTTCGTCGGTGATGCCTTTGAACGCTTTGTATTTTTGCCAGAGCTGGTCGGGCGATGGAAAGGCGCTGAGCGGGATTACGGTTTCGACTGCTCCTGATTTCACCGTCTTGTCATGGAACAGGAATGCGTCGCCGTTGCTGCTAAAAACGAAAGGGATGTCGAGCGTCTTGGCGTCCGCGTAGCCGAGGGCCTGCTGCATCCCCGCGCCGACGGAGTGGTTGTTGTCCTTGGCCTCGATGATGGCGATGGGGATGTTGGGCTTG
>JANPGI010000029.1:0-10827 GCA_031423875.1 Verrucomicrobiota bacterium
AAGCCTGTCGATACAACGGGAGCTGGGGATGGTTTTGTTGCAGGTTTGTTGGTCGGACTGCTGGAACACAAAACTAATTATATGGCGAACGTAGCCCCTCCCATTCCAGCAGTGCAAACTTTCGGTCTCACGCGCACTTACGGTGCGATGACTGCGCTATCGAATCTCGATCTCACGGTGAACAAGGGCGACTTGTTCGGATTCATTGGGTCGAACGGTGCAGGCAAGACAACGACCCTGCGAATACTTGCTACGTTTCTCGCGCCAAGTTCCGGCTCGGCGAAAGTTCTCGGCCACGATGTCGTGAAGGACGCGGACGAAGTGCGTCATGTGATCGGTTACATGCCGGACTTCTTCGGCGTGTATAAAGACATGGAGGTGACCGAGTATCTGGATTTCTTTGGCGCGTGTTATCGCATCCCGTCATCGCAACGCGAGAAGACCGTGAGTGATGTTCTTGAACTTGTCGGCCTGAGCGAAAAGAAAGGTTCACTCATTGGCGCTCTTAGTCGTGGTATGCAACAACGACTCGGTTTGGCGCGCGTGTTGATCCACGATCCGCAACTGCTCTTGCTCGACGAACCTGCGAGCGGTCTTGATCCGCGTGCACGCATCGAGATGATGGAGATTCTCCGCGAGCTTCGGCGCATGGGCAAAACCATCATCATCAGTTCGCACATCTTGAGCGAGCTGGAAACCATCTGTAATCGCGTCTGCATCATTGAAAAGGGAAAATTGATTTACTCCGGGCCGGTGCAAGGCGTGCGCGATCAGATGTCCACTGGACGCGTGGTCTGGGTGCGCGTGTCGAGCGACACGGAACAAGCGGCAGCGTTGATCCGGGGACTCGCGGAGGTGACGGAAGTTCAGCCGGTAGATCATAAATTGAAAATCACACTCGCGAATCATGAAACCGATCACAGCGTCATCGCGGATGCGTTGGTGCGGGGCGGCGCGCGGCTGTTGGAACTTCGTGAGGATGAGATTGGATTGGAGGAGGTTTTCTTACGCGTCACTCGCGGGGAAACTCAGTAGCCGACTTCTGACCAATGAACTTCCTGCCTGTTATTTTAAAGGAGTTTAGCGACAAGGCGCGTCAGGCGGCTGTTAGATGCAGGCGTCTCTTAACTATGTTCAGTGTTCTGCTTTGCTTGGCTGTCCTTTGCATGGGCTGTCCGAGGCAAACAATGTATGGAGTCGTAGTTGCAAATGACGGCACGGAACAAATCCCTGATGCCGGAATAACCTATGGCAAACACACGCTTCGGTTTGGCAATGTCATGCCGAAGGGTTCTACAGGTTATGGGACAGTGACGCTTCCGATTCCTGATGAAGTGACCGTGGTTTGGAGGCAAAAATCAGGACGAGAATTTGAGAAGCAAGTTTTGGTTAAATCTTTGGTTCCCCGTCCGAGTAAGTTCACTGGAGACATTTGGTTGCGGCTGAAGGACGACGGTAGCGTCACGCTTGAGATCAAAAAATAGCGCTTCGCTCAAATGAATCTCTTCCCCGTCATCACGCGTGAGTTGCAGGTGCAGGCGCGTCAGGCGTCCACGAACCGGATGCGCTGGATCGCGGCGGGCGCGGTGATGCTCATCTGGTGTTTTCTGATGACGATAGGCAATCGCGCTTCGCCACACGAACGTGCGCAGGTCATTTTTGTCGCCATCGGCGTCGTGTGTCTGGGTTACGTGATGATGGCGGGAGTTTTCCAGACGGCGGATTGCATCAGCGAGGAGCGGCGCGAGGGGACGCTGGGGTTGTTGTTTCTCACTGATCTCAAAGGTTACGATGTCGTGTTAGGCAAGCTGGCCTCTTCATCCCTCCATTCGTTCTACACGTTTCTGGCAGTTGTGCCGGTGATGGCACTGCCGTTGTTGATGGGTGGCATGACGGTGGGAGAATTCTGGCGGGTGACGCTGGTGTTGGTGGTGACGTTGTTGCTGTCGCTCTCGGTGGGGATGTTCATCTCGTCGGTAAGTCGCGATGTGCGCGGTGCGATGAGTGGGACGTTCCTCGTGATGCTGGTGCTGGCTGGCATTATGCCGTTGTTATGGGTGCTGTCGGTGTCGGGGAATTTGCGCAGTGGCTACGAATACGTTCTCTGGCCAAGTCCGCCACATGCGTTCAGGTGTGCGTTCGACAACTATTATTCCGGTGGTCGGGGCGCTCAGAACTTTTGGAACAGCGTGATGACTATGATGGCAATCGCCACGAGTTGCCTGTTTGCGGCGTGTGTGTTGTTGCCGCGCGTGTGGCAGGACTCGGGAGAAGTCACCCGCTCGAAGCGAATCTGGAATCGGCGGTTGTTCGAGAATTGGGCGAAGCAACGCGCGAAGTTGGCGGGACAGTTAATGCGCGACTCACGTCCGTTCCTCTGGCTGGCCACGCGGGATGGTCGTCCGCTCGCACTGGCGCACTGGGCGTTCTTTCTCCTCACGCCCGCGTGGGTTTATTTGTATGCAGTGATTTTCAATCTGGGGAGTCGCGCCATGAATGGTGCCTATGTTCCCATCCTGATTTTGCTGACCTACGGGATGCATCTGATCTTGAAATGTCTGGTGGCGGCGGAGGCGAGCCGACGGTTCAGCGAGGATAGGGCCAGTGGCGCACTGGAGTTGCTGCTCGTCACGCCGTTGCGTCCGGCAGAAATCGTGGCATCCCAATTTCGCGGCGTCTGGCTTTCGTTCCGCTGGTGTTTTCTGACGCTCACGCTGATGAACCTCGCGTCGCTGGCGTGGGTGTTGGGTGCGGACATCTTTGGTTCAAACAACGAACCTCAGAGAGTGTTCACCCTCATTTGTGTCGGCGGCCTTGTGATGTTGTTTGTAGATGGCTATGCGTTGATCAATGTGGGCATGTGGACGGCCATGACGACGAAGCGACACGCGCGGGCGTTCCTAGCGACGGCGATGCGGGTGTTGATGCTACCGTGGCTGGCGATCGTGTTTTTCTTTTTCATGGGGACGGTCGGAGCGATTGGCGGTGGACGCGGCACTGCCGAAGCGATGATTGTTCTGTGGTTCATCCTCGGTGGTGTGGTGAGTTTTATCGCCGCAGGAACGGCTGCATCGAATCTGGATCAATGCTTTCGCGAGATCGCATCGGTCGGAAAAGTGGAATCGCGTTCACCGATGCCTGCACCGACCGACTCATGACTCTCTTCCCCATCGTCGAACGAGAACTGCGCATCGCATCGCGTGGGCTGCTGACGTTCTGGCTGCGAGTGATCGCGGCGGGTGTGGCGGTGGTCATCGGTGCGGGGTTGATGATGATCTACCTCAGCCTTCCGGGTGGTTTTGGTGTTCAGCTTGGCGGGCCGCTCTTAGCGGTTCTGACATGGATGGCGTTAGTGGCGACACTTTCGGCGGGTGTGTTCTTCACATCGGATTGTTTGAGCGAAGAGAAGCGCGAAGGGACGCTCGGCTTTTTGTTCCTGACTGATCTGCGCGGCTACGATGTCGTGTTCGGAAAGATGATCGGGTCGTTATGTCGGTGCGTGTTCGCGTTGATCTCGATCTTTCCGGTGCTGGCTTGCACGCTGTTGTTTGGCGGAGTGGAAGGGGGAGAATTTTGGCGGACAATACTTGCGCTGCTGCACGCGCTGTTCTTTTCGCTGGCGGCGGGGATGTTCGTTTCGTCCATCAGCCATCATCCGCAAAAAGCTTTGGCGGGCACGGTTGTTCTGATGGTGATGTTGTGCGGTGGCGGGGCGGCGATAGACGGATTTCTGGCGTGGGCGACCAAGAGTTCGTTTGAGCCGTTACTGAGTCTGGCAAGTCCAGTGGTCGTGTTTCTGAATGCGGATCGTTGGTCGCCAGCGTTCTGCCGGTCGTTGCTGGTGAGTGAAGTCGTGGCGTGGTTGATGTTGCTTGCGGCGTGTGTGCTGATTCCCCGGACGTGGCAGGAGAAGGGAAGTCGTGCGCGTGGCGAAACATCTGCGTTCATGTTGTGGTGGAGATTCGGCAGCGCGGCGCGCCGGGCGAAGGTTCGTCTGGCATTGATGGACACGAATCCCACGGCGTGGCTCGTATGCCGGGAGCGTTCGCAATCATTTCTTGTGTGGGGCGTGGCGTTGTTCGTGGTGTTCTGGTTCATACTGGCCAACTGGCTGGAGGATTCGATGTTTCTGAATTGGCTTGGCTGGCGCGCGGTCAATGTGGTGGCGTTGCTTGCGCTCTATCTCTGGGTGGCTTCGCAGGCGAGTCAGTTCTTTGCAGATGCGCGGCGCGGCGGATTGATCGAATTGATGCTAGGCACGCCGCTGGATTTCCGAAAGGTCGTGCCGGGAGCGTGGCGTGGACTGTTGCGGATGTTTGGCGCGCCGGTGGTGATCGTGTTGGTGGTGAGTTTTATTTCGCAGGTGTTGAAGTTGGATGATGCAGGATGGATGTCCGGGCTGTCGAAGGGGTTGATGATACCTGAGTGGATCATTGATTTGGGCGCGGCGCTGTGTGGTTTGCTGTGTACACTCGCGAACTTCGTGGCGCTGGCGTGGTTCGGCATGTGGATGGGATTGACCTCGCGTAACGGTTTGATGGGAACGTTGAAGACGATCGTGTTGGTGCAGATCGTGCCGTGGATGGTGATCTGGTTCGCGGGGATGATGTTGTTGCCGTTGTTCGGTTTGTTGACTGCCAGCAAACATACGGCATGGATCACCGGCAACTGGATGCAATGGTTTCCCATCGCGAGCACTTTGCTGATGACCTTGCTGACGTTGGGAAAAGATTTCGCCTTCTACGCGGCAGCGCGTCAGAAGATGGTGGATCAATTCCGCGAGGTGGCCGTGCGCGCTGTGGCTCCGGTGCAGCGGCATCAACGCATCACAGAAACGATGAAAAGAAAACCGCCTATCGCACAACCCGCCCGTGATGAAGACGCGTGAAGGGTGATTCATGTTATTGGAATTCAACGCAAAGACGCCAAGAGGCAAAGCCGCAAAGTGTGGAACACCGCATCGTGGAGCAGGGTTGCACATCTAATTTTCTGATTAACACCGTGGCTTTAGCCCGGTGTAACAGTGCGCGATGCCCGTGAAAACCGTTTCAACGGTTTCTCACCTCAATCCTCAAAGCCGTTGAAACGGCTGGAAGCTCCTCTCCAATCTTCTTACACCGGGCTAAAGCCACGGTGTTAATGAAAGCACTGCGAACGCGGCTCTCAACTTCCCTGCTGCGGCTCGTCTTCGTTGCGGGAGGTTTCGGGAGACACGGATGTTTCCGGCTCAGGATGCGGCTCACGGAAATCTTTTGTACCGCGCGGATCGGGCGTGTCTTGGGATTCGCGGCGTTCGCGTTGCTCGCGGGATTCCTGCGGACGCAGGGCGCGGGGCGCGCGTTGTTCACGTTGATCGCGGCCACCACCTCGTGGCTCGCGCTGCTCGCGTTGTTGTTCGCGGGGACGGTCGGGCGTGCGTTCGTGAAACTGGCGCAGGGCGCGGCGGAGATTTTCGATCTCGCGTTCGTCGGCGAGTTTCTGGCGTTCGGCCACTTCGACGAGTTCCAGGATTTCTTCCATCTGATCCACAGAGCGTTTGAGCACTTCGACGACGGCCATCACCTCATCAATCGCTTGATGGATGGCTGACACGCGATGCTCCGGCTCGACGCGGGCGACGCGCTCAGTCAAACGCTGAACGCGCTCGACCAGCGGCGGACGCGCCTCCATAGGGCGACGCGGCGGGATAGCGGGGCCGGAATGGGGTTCGCGCGCGGGGCGTTCGGGACGTGGCGGACGTTCGGGGCGTTCTGTGCGCGCGGGTTGTTGTGTCGGCTCGGTCGTCGGCGCTTCGGGTGCAGCGGTTGACGGAGCGGCGGCGGACTCGACGGACGCGGGAGCATCGGAGTCTTGGGAGTCAGTAGCGGGTGTGTCTTCACCGGGGCGTGGCGTGAAGGCTTTGCGCCGTCCACGACCGCCACGGCGACCGCGTCGGCGACTGCCGGTGCGGTCTGCGGGCTTGTCGCCTGCGGGTTCTGCGCCGCTCGAAATGGGTTGTTCACTGTCAGACATTCTGGCGTGAGGTTGCTTTGAACGGGTTTGAATGAAAAGGCAATTCCTCTGTCAGATGAATTCGTTGGACGTGTTCCGTGAACTTTTCCAACATCCAAAATCAATATGATCGCCCGCCTGCAAATCAAACTTCACACAGCACTTGTCGTCACCGCGCTTATCGCGCCCGCAGTCTTCGCTGCCGACGTGACCAACACTCCAGTCAAGTACGCCGAGCAACCGCTGCCGCCCGCGCCGCGCCGCCCGAGCATCATTCTCATCGTGGCGGATGACTTGGGCTACGGCGATCTGGGGTGTTACGGCCAGACGCGCATCAAGACTCCGAACTTGGACAAGCTCGCCGCACAAGGCGTGCGCTTCACCAGTTGCTACGCGGGCAGCACGGTTTGCTCGCCGTCGCGCGCGGCGTTGATGCTCGGCCAACACACGGGTCATCTGAAAATCCGTGGCAACGCGCATCCCACGACGCTCTCGGCAGACGATGTGACGTTGGCGCAGGTGTTGAAACAATCCGGCTATCGCACCGCGCTGCTTGGTAAGTGGGGGCTAGCCGAGGAAGGCACGCCCGGCGTCCCGCAGAAGAAAGGCTTCGATGAATTTGTCGGCTACCTCAGCAACACCGAGGCGCATGATTATTATCCTGACTGGCTCTGGCGCTATTCTCCGCCGTCACCGGGATTTGAAGGCTTCGATGGGCGGATGCCGTTCCCGGAAAATGGCGGCATCAAGCGCGGCGCGTATGCCCCTGACCTGTTCACCAAGGCGGCGCTGAGTTTCGTGAAGATCAATAAGCCCGATCAATTCAACAAATGGCGTCCGTTCTTCCTCTGTCTGAATTACAACACCCCGCACGCGAACAATGAGGAAGGTGCGCGCACAGGCAACGGCATGGAAGTGCCGAGCGACGAGCCTTACACGAGCGAATCGTGGTCGCAGCCGGAAAAAAACAAAGCCGCCATGATCACTCGAATGGATTCCGACATCGGGCGGTTGATGGACAAGCTCGCGGAACTCAAGATGGATACGAACACGGTCATCCTGTTCACGAGCGACAACGGCCCGCACTCGGAAGGCGGCGTTGACCCCAAGTTCCACAAGAGCAGCGGCGCGTTGCGTGGCAAGAAACGCGACCTTTACGAAGGCGGCATCCGCGTGCCGATGATTGTGCGCTGGCCCGCGCAACTTGAAGGCGGACAGGTGAGCGATTTCCCGCTGGCGCACTGGGATATTTTGCCGACAGCGGCAGACATCGCGATGACGAAAGCACCGAAGGGCATTGATGGCATCTCGATCTATCCGCTGCTCACAAGCCAGCCGCAGACGAACGCGCACGAGTTTTTCTACTGGGAGTTTCACGAGAAAGGATTTCAGCAGGCGGCGCGCACCGGCGATTGGAAAGCCGTCCGCCCTCAAGCCGACAAACCGCTGGAGCTTTACAACCTCAAGTCTGACCTTGCGGAGAAGAACGACGTAGCGAAACAGAATCCGGAGATCGTCGCGAAGTTTGAGGAGTATCTGAAGACCGCACGCACGGAGTCGGCGGCATGGCCGATCAAAAATCTGGAGAAGAAACCCGACGACAAAGCCGACAAGTGAGTTCTGCAAAACGGACACACCGCTGATTATGCCCAAACAATCTCATCAAAACTTACGCATGTTGTGTGTCGCTCTCGCGACCTTGATTCTGTTCACCACCGCCCACGCTGTTGAACCCGGACCGGAAATCCTTCTCTGGCCCAAGGGCGCGCCCGGCTCGGAAGGTAAGACCGGCGACACAGTCGTCCGCATCGCCGATGGCGGCGACCGCGTCCTCTCCAACATCCACAAACCCAGTATCACGCCATATCTGCCCGCAGCGGGCAAGGCGACAGGCTGCGCAGTGATCGTTGCGCCGGGTGGGGGACATCGCGAACTCTGGTCCGATCATGAAGGCCACAACGTCGCGCGCTGGTTAAGTGAACACGGCATCGCGGCGTTTGTGCTCAAGTATCGCCTCGCGCGCGAGACCAACTCCACCTACACCGTGGACGACCACGCCGTGCCCGACATGCAACGCGCCCTCCGCCTCGTGCGCAGCCGCGCCAGCGAATGGGGCATCGCCACCAACCGCATCGGCGTGATGGGTTTTTCCGCCGGCGGCGAAGTCGCTTTCCTCTCCGCCATGCGTTTTGACGTCGCCCCAGCCCTCGTAGCAGCGGACGTGAGTCCGCTCCAATCAAAACCGGAAACAAGTCAGAGCCGACTCACATCGGCTGCTACCATTGACAACCAGAGTGCGCGACCAGATTTCCAAGCACTCATCTACCCTGGCCGCTTGCAACGGATTGAACCCGCCACCAATTCGCCGGCGGCATTTCTCGTGTGCGGCTATAACGACCGGCCCGACATCTCGGAAGGCCTGGCCAGCGTGTATCTGAAATTCAAACAACTCAAAGTGCCCGCCGAACTGCACATCTACGCTGGGAGCGGCCACGGCTTTGGCTTCCGCCCTCCATCAACAATCAACCCTCCACAATCAACTCCCCAAAAACCCGCCGCAAAATGGATCGAACGCTTCGAGGAATGGCTGGCGGACAGCGGGTTTTTGAAAAAGCCGTGACGGGAAACACCACTTGATATGGGTGGCCAGCCGTGGGAATATGGGTCGCCATATTATGAAGACCACCATCGAAATTGCCGACGACCTGTTTGAACGGGCGCAACGTGTCGCCCGGAAGGAGAAAACGACCTTCCGCTCGCTGACCGAACAGGGATTGCGGCTCGTGTTGAAGGAGAAGCAGGCCAAGCCCGTGAAATGGAAATGGAAACCACTCGTGGTTCAAGGCGGCGGTTTGACCCCCGAATTCAAGAACGCGGGCTGGGACAAAATCCGCGACGAAATTTACCGTGGTCGCGGCGCATGATTGCCATAGACACCAACCTGCTGGTCTTTGCCCATCGCGGCAACGCGCCCGACCATCGGGTAGCCCTTGCAGCTTTGCAGCCGGTGTTCGAAGGCACGGATGCCTGGGCGCTTCCTTGGCCGTGCCTTCATGAATTCATCAGCATCACCACTAATCCCGGTATCTATAAACCGGCGTCCACCCTGCCCGAAGCCCTGGGATTTTTGGAATCGCTGCTCGGCTCGCCGCAATTGCATCTGCTTTCCGAGAGTGCCGGCTACTTCGAGAAACTCCGCGACCTTGCGCTGGCGGCGGGTTTGAAAGGCCCGCGCATCCACGACGCGCGCATTGCCGCGCTGTGCCTGCATCACGGCGTGCGCGAACTCTGGACGGCAGACCGGGATTTCTCCGCGTTCCCACAACTCAAGACGCGCAACCCGCTGGTGAGCCAATGAAACTCGCCACCCTCCATCAACGATCAACGATCAACCCTCAACTACCCCAAAACCCGCCGGCAAATGGATCGAACGCTTCGAGGAATGGCTGGCCGATAGTAAAATCTTAAACCGCTAATCTGCGCTAATGGGCGCTAATCCAATTCGGTTTGGAACGAAAAGAAACAGGGCCGTTCTTTATCAGCGAAGATTAGCGCGGATTAGCGGTTCAAAAATCGGGGCAGGATGCTTGATTGAAAGGCCCAAACCGCTACGCTCTGCCCGACCGCCCTATGGACAACAAAACTCCTTTGATTCAACCCGAACAAATCGAGCAGGCTGTTCTTCTGATTCGCGGGCAACGCGTGATGCTGGATCGCGACCTTGCGGCGCTCTAACCATTAGACAAATCCAATAAAAACATTCATTCACGACTGGCGCGCAAAACTTTTGCTCCCCATCGCGCCGTTGGGTTTGATTGCGGCTACTTGACTTTGTCCTTTGCCAACGCGGTCGCGGCGGCTTTCTGGAATTCGCGGCGGACGTCGCTGGCGTCGCTGTTGGGGAAGTTGGAACGTTGTATCAACAACGCGCTTGAACGGCGGTGAATCATCGGATGGCAGATTTATTTTTTGAACAATGAATGAACTGGATCGGGCCGTCATGGCCGTGCAACGCAGTCAGGCCGGTGCGCCGGAATTGTATCGGCAATTGACCACGGGAGAATTGTTCTTCCTCCTGCCCTACCATCCCGAGATGATGGAGGGCGGACGAATGGCGGTGCAGAACGGTTCGCCGTTTCCGTTCTGCGTGCAGAACGAACCGGACGGCAAGGAAGTAGTCCCCATCTTTTCCTCCGAAGCGCGCTTGGAAGAAAGCCTGCGGGCCGGCGATACGCCGCCCAACAAGTTTATCTGTGGGACGATGCCAGCAGTGCAGGTGCTGGAACTCATCGGCAAATGCGGCTTCTCAGCGGTGCTGAATCGCGGCTGTACCACGGGCGAAATAACTTTGCCGCCCGATCTGTTGTGCGACCTCGCGAACGGCAGCATTTTCCAATCGAACGGACCGCGCGAGACAAAGCATACGGCCGTGACCACTTTGAATCCGGCGGATTATCCAACCGACCTGATCCAACGGGCGTTCGAGTTCATCCGGCATCATCGGGCTTTCCGGGCTGCGTGGGTGTTTCTTTTACCGGACGACGCGACGGCCTCCGCCGGGACGCAGAAGTATCAACTGCTGTTTCTGATGTCGCCGTCGGACCAAGCGCTGTTCCATGACCTGAATCTCGCGTTGCATTGTTCTCCGCCGAAAGGGATGGCGTTCGATCTCGGCGTGGTGGATGAAACGGACAAAGTCCAGGTGATGACCTTGTTTGCCAAAGCTCAGCCGTTTTACCTCGCGCAGGATTTCGACGATCCCACGGCGGGGGTGTGATTAAAAAGACGGGTGAGGCTAAGGAACGCCGCCTTCAGGCGGCAGCGTGTGGCCGGTCG
>JANPGI010000030.1:0-5581 GCA_031423875.1 Verrucomicrobiota bacterium
CCCTACCATTACGGACCGAGCAGCACGCGATAATAACGCTGCATGTAGTTTGACGACCCGGCGTCAATGAACAGATACGGCAGCGTCGGGGAATTGGTGGTTTGCAGCAGCGTCCAGTTCACCAGATTGGTTGACGCCAGAATCTTGTAATCCGGGCCAACATCGCCAGAGATCAGCATCTGGAATTTACCCTGATTGATGGTGGCGGCAGACAAGCTCGGTTGTGCCGGGCGATTCACAGTGACCCAGAAACTTTGCGTTGCAGCCAGACTCGGCGTGCCGTTGTCGGTGACGGTGACGTTCACTTGATTGACTGTGTCAGACTGTGAGATCAATGGCCGCCACGAGAAGATGCCGTTGCTTGTGTTAATGCTCGCGCCGCTGGGCGGGGTGAGGATGCCGTAGGTCAGGGTTTGTGCTGGCACATCCGCGTCGGTGGCGGTGTTGGTCACGAGGAGTGTTGTGCCTGCGAGAATCACGCGGTTGGAAATGGCGGGCAGCACCGGCGCGGTATTCAAAATCATCAGCGCGGCAATTTGGTTGGAGTTCAACATGTAATCATAGAGGCGCACGTCATCCATGATTCCCGCGAAAAACGGGGTGCCAGTTTGAAGGCTGCCGAGGCGCAGGAATGGCGTCGCAGTGCGAGACCCAGTCGGCCCGGTGATGGTTCCCTGCGGCTGGCCGTCCACGAACACATTCATCTGCCCGCTGCTGCTGCTGCGGGTGGCCACGAGATGATGCCACTGTCCGTCGTTGATCACATTCGTTGCGGTCAAGGTCGTGTTTGGGTTGCCGATCCCAAATCCAAATTTATTTCCGACCAGCGCCGTGCCGAAGTCTGTTGTGGAGCCAGGCACCTGACCATCCAGCAACCCCTGACCGTTGAACCATTGTGGAGTTCCGCCGGTGGCGGTGGTCTTGACCCAGAATGCGATAGTGAAATCGTCGCGGATCGAAACTGGAATCTGGACGTAGCTGCTGGTGCCGTTGAACGACGCGGCGTGCGTGCCCACCTTGTTTGTCGAGACGAATGTCACGCCGCCATTGGTCGTTCCATGATTGCCTGACCCGCTGCTGTCCTGTGCGTTGCCATCAAGCCGGTAGTGGGCAACCAGCACGCCGTTGACGTTGAGGTTGAAGGTCGTGTTCGTGGAGATGATCCCGTCATTGACGGTCATGGTGATGATTGTCGAGCCAGCCTGATTGGTCAACGGCGTCACGGTGACGGTGCGATTCGCACCGCTGCCACCGAACACGATGTTCGCGTTGGGCACCAAGCCGGTATTGGATGAACTACCGGTGACGGTGAGTGCGGAGGCGGATGTTTCAGCATCACCCACGGTGAAACTCAACGGCCCAGTAGCTGTGTTGCGGTTGATCGTTTGATCCGCGATGGACGAGATCGTGGGCGGAATGTTTGGCGGGACGAAGGAGGCGATTTCAGCACCGGACAGAACGCTGGAATAGAAACGCACATCGTCAATGAGGCCGTTGAAGTAGCGGTTATCGCCGACGTTTCCGCCGACGGCGATACTTAGATTGGCCCTGAGCAAGCCTGTGGCTGCGGTGGCCGTGCCGTCGAGGATGCCGTTGACGTAGATTTTCACTTCGCCGCTGACGCCATTGCGAGTGACGGCGAGATGCACCCATTGACCGGTGCTGATTTCCTGCGTGCCGCTGAGGGTGGTTTCAAATCCGCCGACGAAGAAGGAGAGCCGATTGACGCCGCCTGCGCTACGTGTGCCGCCGAGGATGAAGTCTGCTCCGCCGCCGGGAACATCTGACCAGATGATGCCCGTGCCCAGATAAGTCGGGTCAACAGTTTGGAAAATCTGACTCGTTTTGACCCAGCAGGTGATGGTGAAGTTGTTGCCGAGATGATTGCTGATGCCGACGTAGTCGTTGATTCCATCGAAACTCAGACCGGCGCCGAGTTTGCCGGTGGTCCACGCGGCTTGCGGCATACTGTTGAGCGTGCCGTTATTTCCGTTGCCGGACGCGTCGGTTGTGGTCGTGCCAGAGCCTTCTTCAAACGGCAGCCATGTGGTGAGGAATTGATTCAACGGATCGTAGTTCACCGTGAGCGTGTTGGAGGTGTAGTTGGTTCCGCCGGACAAACCGGTGACTTGACCGCCGGGGAATTGGATCGTCACCACGCCATTCGTCAGCGGGTTGATGGTCAAAGTATAGGTCGTGCTTGAACCAGTGAGGCCGGTGATCTGGCCGTTGGAAACGACGAACTTGTTCGTGGTGACGCCGGTGACGGATTCTGTGAACAACGCAGTCACGTTGAACGGGCCGGAGACGAGTGTGTTGGGATTTGCTAGCGTCAACGTCACGCCGGGGCCGGGTGGCAGCGAGTTGATCCAGGCTGCGATGACCTGAACGGCGTTGCTGTCCACGAGGTTCTTGGCAAGAGGTGGCATCTGGAATTGACCCACGCGATTGGCTCGGTTGTGAACTAGCGAGTGCGGTAAATCCATCGGCACGATAGCGCGGTCGTTGGTGTCTGTGATGAAAAGATGAGTGGGGCCTTGGATCAGACCTTGCGATGCGAGCGGCGTGGTGTAACGCAGATCCAGATACGCATAAACGCCGCCGGGGCGATGACACTGCGAGCAGTTCGCATCGAGATAGGAACGCACGCGTAATTCCAACGAGACGTTGGTGTCGGTGACGGCGTAGGATTTGAGATAGTTAGTCAGTTGAAATTCGCTGTAGTTCGCGCCGAGCAATCCGATGTGGCCGAGGGCGCGCAGTTGATTGTCGGTCACCCCGGTTTCAGCAAAGGTGGTGGGGCAATTCATCTGATGCGTGTTTAGGCCGAGAACGTATCCGGCGTTGGCCGTGTGACACGCTAGGCAATCTTGGCGGCTCGGGAACGCCCACGTCTGCGTGCGCTGAATTCCACCCGCGCCGGTGATGACGTAGTCTGCGTTCTCTCCGGTCGTCAGCAAATCTGCATCCGTGCCGTCGGCACGCCATTTGTAAGTCAGGCCATACGCGCTGTTGTTTTGATCCATGACGAGCAAACGCGTTTCAACACGTTTCAAAATGGCGGAGTTGGTGTCGTTCACCGGGAGATCAAAATGTTTCACGAAGACTGTGCCGGAAGGAAACACCCAGGAGTTTGTGGACGAGAAAGCGATCTGCTCGGAGGCTGTATCGTGGGTGCCATCGTTCGGCACCGCCATCCAGCGTTTCTTAACCGCAGCATCCGACCAGAGGGGCGAATTGATCGTGTAAGCGCGCAGGCCGGGTTGAGGGGCAAGCGTAGTCAGATTGGTGAACACGCCGAGTGCCGATAGCGGCGAAGCGGGGTCTGCGATGACGCTGACGATGGCTTTGAGTTTGTAGATTTGTCCCGCGCCAGTGCCGCCGATCTTTACGAAATAAAGTTCACCGTTTGCGTCCTGACCGATGGAAGAAGTTCCACCATAGACCGAGCCGGGTGGCATATTTGCGATCTGCACAGCGGATTCGAGCGTGATGCCGTTGGAGGATGTGAGCACCCAGATGCGACCGGAGACGTTGTCCGCAACGATGTATTTGCCGACAAGTCCAGGGAAGTTTGTGCCTCGATAAACGTAGCCGCCGATGACGCAGCCATCGCCGCCCGCGTGTGGATAATCCCAGAGCGGTAATTGCTCAGTGCCGATGATCGTGCCGGGCGTGGCTTTCGGGCCCGCGATGAATCCTTCGCGGTAAGCCCACTGATAATTTTTTCCGGGCGAAAGGATGTTCACCTCTTCGCGAGTGGACTGTCCTACTTCTCCGACCCAGATGAGGCCTGTGGTCAAGTCCTGGGAAAACCGGTAAGGATTGCGGAAGCCGAGCGCGTAGTATTCTTCGAGGTTGCTGCCGTTGGTGTTCACGAACGGGTTGTTGTTCGGAACGAAATAGTTCGTGGAAAAACTTTCCGGCCAACCAGCGGGAGTGTTGGGGTGATGGAACGGCTGGCGAATGATGGCGTGGCTGGTGGAGGGATTCTGATTCACGTCCACGCGGAAAACTCCCGACATGAGCCGCTCGCTGATGGTTTGCGTGACGTTGTATTGATCGTTCGCGCCGCCTTCATCGCCGACGCCGAAATAGAGGTAACCATCCTGGCCGAACATCAAGCAACCGGAGTCATGCCATTCCTGCTGGTCGAATTGCTGGAGCATGATGACTTCGGAATTGGGATCGGCAGCCATCGTCCCGTCGGGGACAGAGAATCGTGAAAGTCGGTAGTAGGCGAACGCGCCATTTGCTCCGAGATCGGGGTTGGGTCGCCACTTGTAGGTGATGTAGACGAAGCCGCGATTGGTTGAGCCGGGCACGCCAAATTGAGGATGGAAAGCAATTGCCGTCATGCCGGAATCTGAGCTGTTATAGACGCGGCTGCTGATGTTGAGAAAAGTTTGAACCGTGCCAGCAGTGACGCCGGGAGTGTTTTGAAAAAGCCGGATGATGCCTGCCTTCTCGATCAACACCATCCAGTTCGTGTTCGGATACGGAGTGAGGTAGAGCGGTTGGTTGAAGACCAGATTGGTGTAGGCCACGGTCACGTCGTAAGAGGCGGAGACGTTGGGCGCGGTCGTCGGCAGCGTGTTGTTCAAATACGCGCCTATGGCTGTGCCTTGATTCAATCCGTAGGGTTGGGCGCACAACGTTCCGGCCATGACCAGCGAACCGCAGGTCAAAACAAACTTCTTCAAAACGGATTTCATATTCGCAACAGATACTACACGAGTCTTCAAAACCTGAAAGTGATCTTCCTTCTGGAGACGACTTTTTATGGACAAAAAAAAGTGGGAGAGCCACCCGGCTCTCCCACTTGAAACTACTCAGTCACCCGATCACGGTGTGCTGAAGATATAGAACCGTGTGGGGAAGTTTGTCGCGTTCAGATCGTTGATCGTGAAAGGACTTGCTGTGATCGTGCCGGTGTTCAACAGCGTCCAAGTATTGAGGGGCGCAGAAACGTCCGAAGATGCCCAGAGTCTGTAGGCTTGGCCGATGAGTCCCGTGCCTGTGACAGACTTGTTGCCATCAGGCAGTGTTGCCACTGAACCCGGATTGAAAACCGGCGCTGGAAGCACAGTCAACACTTCGATTGAGCCGTTAACCGCCAGTTTGTTTGTCCATGTTGCGCCGCCACCCGTGACAGCCATTCCAGCAGCACTCGGGACAGTTGCGCCGTTGAACAGGTAGAACTTCTGACCCACTGAAAGGACAGGGCCGAGGTTCGAGACTTTCACTGAGCCTGCTCCAGTGCGAGTGATTGTGCCCGTGACAGCGATCACGTCATTGGACGGAGAGACTGAGGTGGCCACATCCACTACCAGATCACCAGAGAACGTCAGGTTGCCACCGATGCTGAACTGACCGACGCCCGTAGTGTCACCGGGCGAGAGGTGCTGTGCCGAAACATTGCCAGCAACAGAAGCGTTACCGCCCAGTGTGCCTGTTGAGGCTGTAGGACCGGTGTAGGTGTTTGCACCCGTGAGCAACAACCTGCCCGTGCCGGTCTTGTTCAATCCACCCGCTCCGCCAGCCACGAGAGGCACGACGAACGAGATGTTGTTGGTGCCGG
>JANPGI010000031.1:0-1866 GCA_031423875.1 Verrucomicrobiota bacterium
AACGGGTTCGGCCGCATCGGACGCCTGGTCTTTCGCGCGATGGTCGAACAAGGACTGGTCGGCAAAGACATCGAAGTTGTGGCCGTGGGCGATATCGTCCCGGCGGACAACCTCGCTTACTTGCTAAAATACGACTCCACCCAGGGCCGCTTCAATGGCACCGTGAGTTCCAAAAAGTCCGCTCCCGACAAGGCCGAGGACGATGTGCTCGTCGTGAACGGCAAGGACATCCTCGTCGTCAGCGCTCGCACTCCTGCCGAACTGCCCTGGAAAGCCCTCGGCGTGGACATCGTCATCGAATCCACCGGCCTCTTCACTGATGCCGACAAGACCAATCCTAAATCCGCCTACGGCCACATCACCGCTGGCGCGAAGAAGGTCATCATTTCCGCTCCCGCCAAGAATGAAGACATCACCGTCGTCATGGGCGTGAACGACGACAAATACGACGGCACGAAACATCACATCGTTTCCAACGCCTCCTGCACCACGAACTGTCTCGCACCGGTCGTGCACGTATTGCTCAAGGAAGGTTTCGGCATCGAAGAAGGTTTGATGACCACCATTCACGCTTACACCGCCACGCAGAAAACCGTGGACGGCCCGAGCAAGAAGGATTGGAAAGGTGGCCGCACCGCCGCGCAGAACATCATCCCGTCCACCACCGGTGCCGCCAAAGCCGTTGCGCTCGTCTGCCCCGAAGTGAAGGGCAAACTCACCGGCATGGCGTTCCGCGTGCCGACACCGACCGTTTCCTGCGTGGACCTCACGGTCAAGACCACCAAGGACACGAGCTACGCGGAAATCTCCGCCGCGATGAAGAAAGCCAGCGAGACCTACCTCAAGGGCATTCTCGAATGGACGTCCGACGAAGTGGTCAGCACGGATTTCATCCATTGCAAATCGTCGTCCATCTTCGACGCCGGATCGGGCATCGAATTGAACAAGCGCTTCTTCAAGCTCATCAGTTGGTATGACAACGAGTGGGGTTACAGCAACCGCGTGGGCGACTTGATCAAGCTCATGCTCAAGAAGGGCCTGTAAGCCAGCGGACAGTTTTCACGAACGGCGATCCGGCAACGGGTCGCCGTTTTTTGTTTGGCGCGCAGACGCGCAAAACGTCGCGGAGCGACCTTGGAAATTAGCCAGCCACGAAGTGGCTGGAACGGGACAAAAAACAATCCGTCCCGGAGGGACGATGGAAAATTGAACGCCAGATTCCGGCGTCCCTTCAGGACGTGATTTCGTTCGTTGCGCAACCAGACACCTTGTGTCTGGCTAATTTCCCGTTGTCCCGCTGGGACGAGAGCAGCAGTGAACGCGCCGTGAGGTTTGGTGACGCTTGGCAAACGCGATAGCGTCTGGAGTGCGTGTGGCTTTAGCACCGCTTTCGGACGCGCGAGAAAAGGTCCTTGGCAACTTGGCGATAAATTGTGATGGACTAGGCTGGTGCAATCGCGTTTCTATTTTGTCACAGTGAAAGGGAAAGCATGAAAATATCAATCCCGTTTTGCGTTTTGGTCGCCGCCTTGTCAGCTCAAGCGCAGACCAATACTCCAAAGCTCTACACAAACTATGTCACTGCTGATCCGAATTTCCGACGCGCCAACGGGCAGCTTTACAATGTCCAAAAGAGCGTCTTGTGGGAAAACATTCGCGGTGAATTCTTCGCTAAAGAGGATGGAATTGTCATCGTAACAACCTTCATTGAAAAATCCTATTCGACCGGCGGCGGTGGACTGACAGCTAATCAGCGTATTGGCGGATACGCCGGGCCATCCGTTGGCGCATCCAGCGTAAAATATCGTGACTTTGGAAAACGCATCGCCGTAACAAATTGCCTCGACCGAAATATCTCTGAAGGGG
>JANPGI010000032.1:0-2318 GCA_031423875.1 Verrucomicrobiota bacterium
CTTGCGGCTTCGGGTGGTTATTATGTGGCTGCACCGTGCGAGTGGATCGTGGCGAACGAACTCACGATCACTGGCAGCATCGGTGTGATCATGCACGGCTATAATTATCGCGGGCTGATGGACAAGATCGGTTTGAAGCCAGACGTGTATAAGAGCGGGAAGTTCAAAGACATGCTTAGTGGGGATCGTTTTCAGGCAGATATTCCTCCCGAAGAACGCGCGATGGTGCAGAAGTTGATTGATGAGACTTACTCGAAATTTAAGAGCGTGGTGGGCGAGGGACGCAAGGCTGCGAATGACATGAACAAGGATGGTCGCGCGCTCGTGGGCGATTGGGCGAGCTACGCGGACGGTCGCGTGTTCTCTGGCAAGGAAGCGAAGGAGCTTGGGTTCGTGGATGAACTTGGCGGGTTTGATACGGCGGTGAAACGCACGTTGAAACTGGCCAAGGTGAAGGGTGAGGCGAGCATCATCGAGTATCGGCAGCGCATGGATTTCGCGGACTTGTTCGGCATCTTGGGCAAGAGCGAGGCGCGCGTGGTGAAGGTGGACATCGGCATGGATGCGCCCAAGCTCGAAGCGGGTCGCATGTATTTCATCATGTCAACCTATCTGCATTGACGCATGAAAGGAGTCACGGTCATCACGCATCCGTTGGTGCAGCACAACCTCACGCGCTTGCGCGATGAGCAGACCCAGCCGCAGGAATTCCGTCGTGTGTTAAGCGAAGTGGCGGCGTTGATGATCTACGAAGCGACGAGGACATTCGCCACGGAAACAGTTTCAGTTCGCACACCACTGGCAAAGACGACGGGGAAGCGATTGAGCCGCGAAGTGGTTCTCGTGCCCGTGTTGCGCGCGGGGCTCGGCATGTTGGATTCTATTCTGCAATTGATCCCGAAAGCGCGCGTGGGTTTCATCGGGTTGAAGCGTCAGGAAGAAACTCTTGAAGCGCAGTTCTATCACAAGAGTCTGCCGAAGGATTTGCGGAAGCGCGAAGTCATCTTGATTGATCCGATGTTGGCGACGGGCGGAAGCACGGTGGCTGCGATGCGTTTGCTGGAGGAACTTGGCGCGCATGATGTGCGGCTCGTGAATCTCGTCGCATCGCCCGAAGGCATCCGCCATGTGCGGAAGCATTGTCCGACGATCCAAATCTTCACAGCGGCGATTGATGCGAAGTTGAACGAGCGCGGCTTCATCGTGCCCGGTCTGGGTGACGCGGGAGACCGGTTGTTTGGTGTTTGAAGTCTGAATTCAGAAGTGCAATCCCTCCAACGAAACGTCCATGAGCAAATCCGAAAATCTGTTGATGCTGGCTGACAGCGAGCATGACGCGAACATGCTTTACGCCGTCGGCATGTTTGTGCCTGATCCATTTATCTATCTGCGACTGGGCGGGCGGCCTTACATCGTGTTGAGTGATCTGGAGATTGACCGCGCGCCACGTTCCGCGCCGCATTGCCGGGCGTTGGCGTTGAGCAAGTATCAGGAAAGTTTGCGCAAACAGGGTGTGAAGTCGCCGGGACACGCGCATGTCATCGCCGCGATCTTGCGCGAGAAGAAAATCCGCAGCGTCGTCGTGCCGCCGAACTTTCCGTTCGGTGTGGCGGGCGAACTAAAGAAGCTCGGTGTAAGACTGACGACTACGAAAGGGAACTTCTTTCCCGAACGCGAAATCAAAGACACTTCTGAAGTGAAGAAGATCAGTGCTGCGTTGATGATGGCGGAAGTCGGGATGTCAGAGGCGATGCAGGTGTTGCGCGCGTCCAAGATCGGACGCGACCGGCGGCTCATGTTCCACAATGTCGCGCTCACGTCTGAGAAACTTCGAGCGGTGATTGATTGCGCCATTTTGCAAGCGAGCGGGCTTCCGGCGAACACCATCGTTGCGGGCGGCATCCAAGGTTGCGATCCGCACGAGCGCGGCTTCGGCCCGTTGCGCGCGAACGAGCCGATCATCATTGATATTTTCCCGCGCTCGGCCAAGACCGGTTACTTCGGAGACATCACGCGCACGGTGGTGCGTGGCAAGGCGAGCGAGGGTGTGCGGCGATTGTATGACACGGTGTTCAAAGGGCAGGGAATCGGGTTCAAGAAAATCCGAGCCGGAGTTCCCACGAACGCAGTGCATCACGCCATTGTGGAATTTTTCGAGCAGCAAGGTTACAAGACCGGACGTCGCAACGGACGCATGGAAGGATTTTTCCACGGCACAGGCCACGGGCTGGGCTTGGACATCCACGAGTCACCGCGCATGGGACAATTCTCATCGGGCAAACTCATCGCGGGTCAGGTGGTGACAGTAGAGCCCGGGC
>JANPGI010000033.1:0-1638 GCA_031423875.1 Verrucomicrobiota bacterium
CGAAACGACCACTGGCGGAAAATTTGGCTGGTATTCTCCCAAAACGATTGGAGTCGCATTACAATTCGGTTTCGACCAAGAGCGAACACAAGTTATTGTCCTAAAGCCACAGCCAGCCAGCGAGATTCTTAAGCGCATTCCAAAAGCGATGGGCGAGGAACGTTCAGCAGTCCAAAGCCACGACTAAAGACTTGAGCTACTCAACTTCACCTTCAGCTTCGACACACCACCGGGCGCGAGCTTGATGGCTTCCGTGCGCACGTTGCCAGACTCCACGCAAACCATCCGCAGATATTCTTCATCGCCGTAATCCACCATTCGCTTCGCCTTCTCGATCCACGGATTCCACACCACGGTTGAAACAGAATTCTCCTTCTCCACACGGATGACCCGGCGCAATGCCGCATCGCGGATCTCCGTCGTGTGAGGCGTGTTGAAATAAACCCGATCCGTCTCAGCGGTGAACCGGATGGCATCCGCCTGCTCCGTCTTGCGCGCGAAATTGTCCACCGCATCCAGATATTCCACGCCCTTCAATCCGGCCACGCTCGTCTGATGAATATCACCGACGGTGAAATACGTGTGCAAGCAGTTCTCAAAAATAAACTCGCTTGCAGAACCGTTCTTCACGATCAGCTCCGCCGTCAACGCTTCGCCCACCGTCACGACATACTCGACGCCGAAGGATGGCAGTTCCGCGCACGGCGGCAATTTGAATCGCACCTCCACACTGCCGTCGGTGTTCGACTTCGTCCCGGCCAGTTCCCAGACGCGCGACCGCACGAAACCGTGCTGTCCGGGTTTGTCCGCAGGTTTTCCAAACCACGGAAAGATCACGGGAATGCCGCCACGGATCGGCGCGTCCTTCTCGAACCGGCTCAACGCGCTGAGGAACAACAGCGGCGCTTCACCATGTTTTTGGAAATGCGTGACCGTTGCGCCCTGAAGATAAATCTCGGCGACGCTCCACGGAGTTTCGATGCGCACCAGCGGTAATCCGGCCTGCCCTATCGTTTGTTCGGCTCGTGAAGTCTTGGTCATGGAGCGCAGTGTATTCCCACCGCCCGCGTGACGGCTATAATGATTTTTTGAGAACAATTCTTGTGAACCATGAAACACCTGGAAGGAATTGTGATCACTCGTCTCCCGCAAACCGAGAACCCACCCTCACAACCGGGCGCGACGGACGACGGCGAGGCCTTTCAACAAATCCACAGCACGAGACAGGGCGGGATCGCGGAGGTAAGGCTTCTCGATTTCAGGTTCGCGTTGCGGCGTCAGGTCTTCGTCCAGTCTCACACCCTCTCGGCGGGCGCGGACGAGATCGGCCTCGGTCAATCGCGCGCGGCGTGGCGCACGGTTTGTGGATGTGGCAGCAAGATTCGTCGTCGTCACCGATCTGCTCGGACTCGTGAACGGATCATCCATATAGGCACGCTCGTCAGACTCGCTGACGGTCACAAGGATATCCGGCGTCACACCTTTTACAGCGATGGGGGAACCGCCTCCCAGCTTCACCGGCGCGTCGGCGATGCGGAGTTTGCGTCCGTTCTTCAAGGTGAATTCGCGCGAGGTCATCGCGGCACCGCGCGTGACGTTGCCAAGGATCAATCCCGTGCCGGTGTCGCGCATGACTTC
>JANPGI010000034.1:0-42579 GCA_031423875.1 Verrucomicrobiota bacterium
AAGGCGCTCGCGGAGTTTGGCCTGCCCACTCAGAAGAAATGGTGGCTGTGCAAAGACATCGCCGAAGTGCTGAAAGTTTATCGCAAAGAAATCGTCGCCGATTACGACGAAGACCGCGACCTTCGACGGCAGTTGCCCTACGAGATTGATGGATTGGTGCTGAAGGTGAATCGCTTCGATGATTGCGCGAAGATTCCGGGCAAGACCCGCGCGCCCGGCTACGCCATCGTCCACAAACCCATCCCGTGGATTACGCCCGCCGAGACAATTTTGCGCGCCATCACGATTCAAGTCGGTCGCACCGGCGTGCTGACGCCCGTGGCGGAACTTGAACCCGTGTTCGTGCAAGGCTCGACGATCTCCCGCGCCACGTTGCACAACGAGGACGAAATCCGCCGCAAGGACATCCGCATCGGCGACACCGTGGTCATCCGCAAAGCCGGCATGGTGATTCCTGAAGTGCTGGAAGTGTTGAAATCCAAACGTCCAGCCGGTGCGAAGGAATTTGATCTGTTCCAGTTCGTCGGTGGCAAATGCCCCGCGTGCGGTGGTCCGATTGCGAAAGAGAAGCTGCAAACAGTTCTGAAAAAGGAGTCGCGCGAAGGACGCGAGGGCTGCGATGTAAAACTGGTTGTTTTATCTTCCTAACCTTCGTCCCCTTCGCGTCCTTCCCACGACATTGAGCCGGAAGAAGAAGTTGCATGGCGCTGTCAGAACGTTGCCGGTTGCCCCGCGCAACTCATGCGGCGCGTCGAATACTTCGCGCAACGCAAGGCGTTGGACATTGAATCCCTCGGCGGCATCGTGGCCGAAAAGCTTGTCGAACGTGGCTTGGTGAAAGAACCACTCGACTTGTTTGATCTAAAACTAGAACCGCTCGCGAAGCTGAACCTCGGCACGGACGAAGAGCCGCGCACGTTCGGCGAGAAGAACGCGACGAAGATTATTGAGGCACTTGAACGCGCGAAGACTGCGCCGTTGCATCGCTGGATTCACGCACTAGCGATTTCAGATGTGGGCGAGACGACGGCCAAGCAGCTTGCCGCCACACACGAAACCATTGAAGCACTCGCCGACTCTGCCGTGTTGCGCGATGTCCTTGCGCTTGGCACGAAGGAAGCCGAACGCACCGAGATCAGTCCGCGTTCGCGCAAGAACCCTCCGAAGAATGACGCTGAAAAAGCGTCTCGCGAAAAGCGCGATGCTGAACTCAAGGCGGAGATCGCAGTGATCGAAGCGCGACTGGAGGGTGGCGGATTGAAAACGCGATTGCCAGAAGTCGGCCCGGTGGCGGCGGCGAGTGTGTTGAATTACTTCGTGTCAGACGCAGGGAAGAAAGTTCTCGCTCGTATCCGGGAGCTGGGCATCAAGCCGGAGAACGATTTGCCTGCTGTCGCGGTTTCTGCGGCTTCCGGCCCGTTCGCTGGCAAAACTGTCGTGCTGACGGGAACGCTGCCTTCGTTGTCACGCGAGGAAGCGACGACGATGATCGAAGCCGCCGGTGGCAAGACCAGTAGCAGCGTGAGCAAGAAAACTGATTTTGTTCTGGCCGGGGCAGAAGCGGGATCAAAGCTGACCAAGGCGCAGGAGTTGGGAGTTCGCGTGATTGATGAGGCGGAGTTCCGAAAGCTGCTTGAAGGTATGTGAGCTTATGATGAATTCAAAATGGTTCAAAACACTTGTCGTCGCGATTGTCCTTGCGATAGGGGTATTTTGGACGAGACAGCGGCAAGAGAACGCTCTCTTGCGCCGGGACAATGAGTCGTTGACGCGCCAGTTGAAGCGCATCGAGCATCTAGAAATCGAAAACGGAAGCCGATCAAATCAGGTGGCTGACGCAGATGCCACGATCTCCAAACAGCAATTGCTCGACTTGCTTCGGCTTCGCAACGAAGTGGGAATGTTCCGGCGGCAAACCAACGAACTGCGACAGATGCAGGAGCATTTAGAGCATCTCAAATCTGCCGCGATAGCTACCGCTGCCACTGGTTCGTTAAACACCAATGCGCCAACGGCACCACTGGCAGTGTACCCAAAAACAAGTTGGGGAAACGTCGGATACTCTACGCCTGAAAACGCTTTTCAAACGCTAAACTGGGCGGCATTGAGCGGTGATTTTGCAACGATTCGAGCCGCGATGACTAGCGAGATGCAGAGGGATTTTGACAAACAGGTTAAAGATAATGAAGTCGGACTCGCTGAGGAGATTAAAGAGACGTTCATCAACAAGTCTGAGGTGCGCATTTTGTCGAAGAACGAAGTGACCGACAAATTAGTCGTCTTGGAAGTGGATGACAAAGCATCGGCATCGGGCAAACAGGGCAGTTCCGACAAACTGGTGTTTCAATTGATTGATGGCGCGTGGAAACTTGCAGCGGACCATTGAAGCCACATGATCAAAGCTCTCAGCACAATTTTCGCTAAGCTTGTTGCTTCGCATGTGGAACTGCACTCCTCGGAGACATGCCCGGATTGTGGCTCGCAACTGGCGCGTGATGCCGACGGGTGGGGCGAGCGTCCTCACGAGCCGTTGGGCGCAGAAGACGGCTCGCCGGGAGTCTCGCCCCACCAGCCGAGCGTCTGGCATTGTCCGAATCCGGATTGTCCGCCGCAGGTCTTGAAACGCGTCGCGCTCTGGGCTTCACCGGAGGCGATGGACATCCAAGGCTGCGATGCGGCGTTGGTGGCGCAATTGGTGAATCGCGGATTGGTGCGCGATGCGGCGGAGTTTTATCGGTTGAAGTTTACGGAGATCGCGTCGTTGTCTGGAATGGACGAAGCCAAAACGCGGGCTTTGTGGGATGCGATTACGGCGAGCAAACGGCGCGAGGCGTGGCGGGTGTTGATTGGGTTGGGGATTCCCAACATCGGTGCTATGGAGGCGCAAGCGTTGTGCAAACATTTCGCGTCATTGGAGGATTTGTTTGCGATGGGGCGTGAGCGGTTGTTGAAGCTGGAGGGCGTCACGGAACTCATGGCGCGTAGCGTGATGCATTGGATCGGCGACCCGGTGAATCGGAAGTTAGTGCGGCGGTTGGCGAAGGCGGGGGTGAATTTCAAATGTTGAGGAGCGCGAGCTGTCCCCGCTCGCAGCGCGTGAATGGGGAAAGCAGCGTGCGAATCAAACGATGCCTTCTGGTCTGGCGACGCGCTGCGGACGGGGACCGTCCGCGCTCCGTCTGACAATTCAGCTCCTCTGCGTCACCAGCACGATTCCCTGTCCCGGTCGCAGCGAGTAGTGGAATGGTTCGGGTAGAAACTCCATCGGGAATTCCGGCGACACGTCTTTGAGCGGCGCGACGGCTTGGACGAAGTGGCGGAAGTGGTCGGTGGAAAATTCCTGATGTCCATTCACGTCCTTATTGAGGATGAGCAATGCTTCGCCCTTGTCTTTGGTGGAAGCTTTCCAGAGCAGCAGGATGTTCGGGTTGTGGTAGGGCAGCACGTTGACGAGGCTTTCCTCGCGGAACACGGAGAAGCGGCGTTTGATGTCGTTGACCTTGGCGATGAATGGGCGCAAGTCCACGCCGTTGACGTGCCAGTCGTCGGGTTTGGTCTGCACGACGTGTAATTGTTTTCGCGCGCCGAACTCGAATCCCATCGGCATCATCACCCCTGCGGAGAACAGCGCGGAGAACAGGTAGCGTTGCTTCACGCCTTCGATGTTGCCGTTCAATTCTTCCGCGAGGCGCGGCGTGTCGTGGCTTTCGGCAAAGCTGATGGAGGGCGCGGTTTCGCGGATGAGATTGTATTGCTCGATCAACCACGAGCCTTGCATGTCCCACCACTTAGAGCTGTTGAACACGTAATCGAATCCCGCTCGTGCGGTCTCGCGGGTTTCATCGGCAGAACAACCGAGCGTCTCGGCAGTGAAGCAGGCGTGCGGATGTTTTGCCTTGGTTTCGCGGATGAGGCGTTGCCAGAAGTTCGTGGATATCTGATACGCGGCGTCGCAGCGGAAACCATCAAAGCCGAGTGCGATGAGATGTTCGACGATGCGAAGACTGTGGCGGAACAAACCTTCCGGGTCGCGCGTGTGACGATGATCGAACTGCGCGAGATCGCTCCAGACGATGCGTTCCGCGCCGTGCTGACAGGAAGCATTGGCGATACGGCCATTGGATTCGCGCACGAACCAATCGGGATGTTCGCGAGTGAGTGACGAGTCGTAAGCGCTGTGATTGATGACGAGATCAATCATCAGTTTCAATCCGCTCGCATGAGCCTGAGCGATCATCGCGCGGCATTGTTCGTCTGGCGTTGCGGAGCTGCCGGGTTCAAGCAGGGCAGGGTTGAGTTGGAAATAATCTGCGATGGAATAAAGACTACCTGACTGCCCTGTGCGCTGGATGGGGTTCACATAGACCCAATCGAAGCCCATCTCTTTGGCGCGTTGAAGGTGCGATTGCCAGCGGTTGAACGGGCCGGCGAGCAGCGGAAACAAATTGTAGAGAATCATGTTAAAAATCCTGCCACCGGGAATGTTGCGGAGTCGCGTGGTCTGGGAAAGTTAATTTTCACGCGCCGATGATTTTCATCACCACCGCTGCTCATGGTTTTCAGGTGGGCTATTAAAACCAAACTCTTTGGATGAACCAGTAGCTGCCCGCCAACGCCACGGCGATGGAGCACGCGGGCACCCAGCGTTGGACGAAGATGGGTTTGGTGCGCAGTTTCCAGATCAACGGCAGGACGATGGCGGCCACGGTGATTTGTCCGAGTTCCACGCCGAGGTTGAATGACAACAGCGGCATGGCCACGCCGCTGCCGTTTGATCCGACACCCAAATCCCGCAGCACGGACGCGAAGCCAAAGCCGTGGATGAGTCCGAACGCGAACGTCAGCATCCAACGACCTTTGGGATCGCCGTGGCGCAACAGGTTTTCCACACCCACATAAACGATGGACGCCGCGATGAGTGGCTCGGTGTATTTACCGGGTAGCGTGAACACGTTGAACGTAGCCACAGCCAGCGTGATCGAGTGGGCGAGCGTGAAAGCAGTGATGACCGCGAACGCTGATTTGAAAGTGCGCGTGACGATCAACAGGGCGAACAGGAACAACAGATGGTCGTAACCCGTGCCGATGTGTTCGACGCCGAGCTTGAGGAAATCAACGAAGGTGTGCGGCGCAGGTTCGGCAGGAGCAGGCTCACTCGGAGTTCCGATCTCGACCGAAACGGAATCCTTCTTGGCATCCAACAGCCGATCCGCCACCGACTCGCCAGCGGGATTGATGAGGGAGAAAAACATCCTGTGTCCCGGCGCGAGTTGCTGGATGACGGCGAACTTCATCTGCAATTCGCGGAAGCGCGGCGCGGCATAATGCAAGATGATATCCACGCGATCACCCTCTTCGAGCTGGCAGCGGACGCTATCTGGCTTGGCGAGTGCATCATCGAAGCGAACTTCACACTTCTCCGCAACGGCGACGGCAAGTTTTTCACATCCGGCGAGAAATTCGTTTGTGGTGACGTGACCATCGCGGTCGGCGTCGAGGGAAATGATTTGCTCCGTCTCGCGAACGGCAAAGGCGATGACGGTTTGGAGTTCGTTGGTCTGGAGGCGAACGGTGGCGATGCTCAAGCCGACATCATGCGCGTGGGCCAAGCTGACGGAGCAGATGGTGATTAGGACGAACAACCAACGAGTCAGGCGGAGTGAGATTCGCGATTGATTCCCGCAATGAAATGGGTTGGTAGGGCGCGTTACTCCGTGCGCGCCGGTTTTCGCCAGCCAGAAGTCGGCGCGCACGGAGTGACGTGTCCTACCTGTTCCCGGAACTGCGCTAGTTGGTTTCAAGCGAATCGAATCGTAGAAAGTTTTTAATGGCGAAGAAAAGAAAAACGGCGGTCAACGATTTCGCTGGCCGCCGTTTTTGTAATTCAGCGTTTAGGGATGCGTGTGGTTGCGACCATTATGCGGGGTGCTGGCGTAGGGGAACACCTTGTTGTAACCCGCGTCATTGGCGCTGACGCCATCAATGCCGTCGGCCACGTTGATGACCAGCGGTCCGCGCAGGTCGCTGATGAGGGCGGTCACGGCGATGTCAATCACGTCGTCGCCGAACCGGCGGCCATTGGGCCAGCCACCGGGAATAGACCCGCCGTTGCCGAAGGGATCTTGGATGGCGCTCTGCAACACATCACCGCCGAAGATGCTCAGGCGTGAGAAGCCGGCGTCGTCTGGATTCACGGCGTGTCCCGGGCCGCTGCCAGCGACACGAACTGGGCCGGTGGAGAGGTCAACTTTGATCAAGTCGGGGATGAAGATGCCCGCGATGTCGGTGCGATTGGAAGTGATGGCCGGGCCGCTGCCGCCGAACACTAGCGCGTTGATCAAACCGGCGAGTTCGGGATTGAGCGCGTATTTCTTGAAGAGCGTGGCATCCTTTGCAGGTGAGGTGCGGTTGTAACGATCCTTGTCTGCGATGGCGACGAGCGCTTCGCAGAAGAGAGGATTGCCCTGACGACCGACCTGCACCCACTCACCGAAGTTGGCATCGCTGTTGTCACGGATCACCCGCACCTGACGGCGGCTGGTGGTGGCATAAACACCGACGACCTGTTGATCACCGCCGAGTTCGCTCACCGGGATGACGAGGCTCAGCAAGTGCATGTTGAAGCCGCCTTGGGAATCCTTACCGGGGCTGCGCAGTTGCAGCAGATCGAAGATGGATTGGATGTCTCCGTAGAAACCGTCTTCGCGTTGACCGGCGAAGGCGCGATAGCCGTTGGTGTAAACAAACGTGCCCTGTTGCGTGTAGCGGTCAAACTCCGCGAACGTCGCGCGTCCGTCCTTGGCAGGGTTTTCGCCGTTGTCGCCCTGATTGTAGAACGGCGTGGCGATGCCTTGGTTGTTGGGAGGAACGATGCCGGTGCCAACAATCGTGCGGCGGCGAAGTTCATCGCATTGGATTGAGCGATCCACCTTGGTGATGGTGTAGGTTTGAACCAGATTCTGCGCGGAGTCGCCGATGTTGGTGATCACGCCCAGATAGGACTGAAGAATGGTGGCCTTGGTCTTGTATTCCGTCTTGAACTGGAACTGATAACTGTAGGTCGGCTTGCCGGCGGCAAGATCGGCACCCGTGGCCAGATGGATTTCGTAAAGGACGTTGTCGTCGAAGTTGTATTTGTTCGGCCCGATGCCTGGCTCTTCATGCGGATAAACGCCGAGGGCGGTGACGAGCACCTTCTGGCCGGCGGCCATGCGCACGAACGCATAAACGTCCGTGGTGTTTGCCGACGGATCGAGCGTGATCAACGGCGCATCCATGTGACTTGAGGCGAAGGCTGATCCGCCGAGGCAGGCAGCCGCGAGGATTGCCGCGCAACAGCGCGAGAGGGGAGTATTTCGTTTCATATCTGTTGTTCTTTCTGGTTTAGTTTTTTAGTTTTCGCTTCCGTCAATAACCGGAAGCGGAAAGGGGTAACGCTGAAGAGTCATCAGCATCTGGCGTCATGGCGGCAAAACTGTCCGGCAGCTTGAGCAACAAGGCCCGTTCCGACGGCAGCAGCAGATCATTCATCGCGATGGCGCGGGCGAACCAATGCTCCGACTGCTCGGTGTGACCGGCGCGCGATTCAATCACCGCCGCGTGGAAAAACAGCCGGGCGTCCTTGGTGCCCTCAGCCAGCGCGCGTTCGAGATACGGACGCGCTTCGTCCAAGCGACCCGCCGCCGCCAAAGCCCACGCCATTGCGTCGTGGGTGAAGACATCTTCGCGTTGTTTCAATTCCTGTTCGGCAAGGCGTACGGCGAGATCGGGGTTCTCGCCGCGCGTGGCGAGATAGAGCGAAAGCGTGCGCGGATCGGCGGCTTCACCGCGCGTGGCAATCAAACTTTCTGCAACGGTCGCTTCGGATTCACGACCATCGGCGCGCAAGGCTTCGGCTAACGCCCATTGATATTCCGGCAGCGGATTTTGTTGTGCGGCACTTTGCAGATCAGCGATGGCGACATCGAAGTCATCTTCTTGCAGTGCGATTTTACCGCGCAGCAAAAGGGCGGGAGGATAATTGGGGCGGAGTTCCAACGCGCTTTCACAAGCCTGCTGTGCGGCTTCGGTTTCACCGGAGAGAAGTTGCAAGTTGGCGAGGCGGCTGTTGACCCACGCGGCGGAATTGGCATCGCGCGGCGAACTGGCGCTGACGGCGGCTTGCATCATTTCGATGGCTCCGGTGAGATCGCCCGTCAGCCAGCGGACGTGCGCGATGCGCGAGAACGATTGCAGGTCGGGCCGGAGATCAACCATCGTTTGATACGCGGCGACGGCCTCCTTGAGGCGGCCTTGTTCCATCAATGAATCGCCGAGTAACGCGAAATCGAAGGGCAGCCCGCGTTTTTCAGTGAGTTCGCGGGCGACGACCTCAGCTTCCTTGAAGCAATGCAGGCTTTCCAAAACATGCCCGCGCAATAGAAGTCCTTCCGCGCAACCGGGCGTGTCCGTTTCCAAAACAGTCGCGCACGCTTCAGCGAGTTTGTAGAAGCCAGCATCAAAACTTTCATGCGCCTTGGCCACGTACGCCCAACCGAGTCGTTCGAGTGCGGCCTGACGGTTGATGCCGCGTTGGACTTGCTCCTGGAATTTACGGATTTCTTTATCCGTCTGCTGCTCGCCTTCGTGCCGCACCAATATCAGTGCGAGCCAATCAATGACAGTCGCCGCTTCGGCGACACTTTCAGACCCCGCTGTCTCGCTGCGCTGTGTGGATTGAGTTTCGCGTTTGCATCCGGTGCTGACAGCAACGGACAACAACAGCGGGAGCAGCAATCGCGCGTTCGGTAAGTTCAGGAATCGTGATTTCATCTGTTTTCAATAAGCCTTACGCGCCGCGCGTGGGTTTGGATGCAGGCAAAATTACCGCACTGCGTATTTTCAGGAAGCCGTGCCCGGAGGCCGGATCGGGAACAAGAGTGCGAATGCGGCTAACCATCTCAGGGGTTGCCAAAAAACATTTCCATCGGCGCGTATCCTGTTTAATCAACGCGATGGATTTTATGGGGTGTTCACCTCATAGGATTCTTTGCGGGCACAGCTCTGTTTGCCGCCAATCTTTTTCAAAACCGGAACGAATTCGTTGGTGATAAATGGCTTCATTTCTCTAACATCAAACTCAATTCGACAGCACGTCTATGCACGCCGCAGATTCAAACGCTCCACAGTTAAATGAAACCGTCAGCAAGCTGACTTTGCTGGACGCCTTGCGCGAACGGCGCTCGCGGCGCTTTGGGCTGGGCATGAAAATTCCCGCTGGCCCGCTGGCGTTTGAGAGTCGGCACAAACCCAAGCCACTGACGGAAGCGGAAGAAGCGGCGTTAGTCTTTGCGGCTTGCGGCATCACCGGTCATGCGTTGGCGGATTTGAATTACGCCAAAGACGGCGGCGGCAGCATCATGGCGGGATTGGTGGCGCGCACGATTGCGAGCGGCGATGGGTTGCAAACGGTTTCCCTCATAGTCACGAATGACGAAGCGACGTATCTCATCCGTAAACCGCGTGAACTGCCGGCTAACGAAATCTCGAAGCTGATTGAACTCGGCCAGCGCGGGGAATTCACCGAGTTGTATCGGCGGTGTCGCGTGAAGATCAAAGACGGTCGCACCACCACGCCCGCCGAACCGTTGTTCAACATCAACGCGAATCGCTGGGCGTCACACGCGCCGGGCACGAGTTATTTCCTGCCGGTGAACGATCTGACGTTCATGTATATCAACGGGCTGCTGGAGATCCTCAACGAGTACACCGGCGCGTTCATCCTCGACGAGCGGAACAATTTTCTCCCGGCGGGCTTGGCGAAGTTCGGAAAAAATCACGGTGGGCATCTGGAGTGTGATCCGCACAAGGGTCGCATCGCCACGGTGCGGCAGGTTGAGCAGTTCGTGACGGAGTTTGTGACCGCCGAGCAAGGAATGATGTTGCAGAATCTCGGTTTGATGGCGGAGGCGTTGGGAGTGGGCGGTTATCCAAACTTTGCCAATCATGAGTTCGCTTGGTTTCAGGCGCTGGGCTTTCGCATGGAGGAGATGCCAGCGAACCGCTACGTCGGCGCAGGCTGGCTGGCGTCGCTCGCGATGAAATTCCTCAAGCGCAATCCGAGCATTCCCTATCCAGTCGGGCTGGAGCGGAATGGCGAAGTGTTGCTGAAACCATTTTGCCCACCGCACTATTCATCCATGACTGAAGCCGTTCGCGCGGTGGTGGACGCCAAGTTTGGCGCGCAAGGATTGTTCCGCAGCGCAGGCGCGGGCAGCGCGTGGAAAGATCACAACGGCGTGGTGCAAACCGTCACGCCGGTGAGCGAGGCAACGATTGCGGCGGTCACAGCGTATTGCGAATATCTATGGGCGCGCTACGGGCGATTCCCCGTTTACATGCCGCCGTATCGGACAGTGCTGGGTTTTCAGGCCGCGCACTTGGACGCGGAGTTTTACGATAAGTTTTATCGCCATGAGGCTTTGAGTACAGCGCAACGGAAAGATTTCTCGCAACAGACCGGCGGTTGACCCGGCGGTCGCGGTCTTTCCAGCAGGTTTCCCTTTGTCGGCTTCAATTTCCCCCGTCCGGTAGCGTTCTGATGCCGGGCGGAATTTTTTTGATTTCGTGCATCCGCAGCAGTTTGAGCGGCGTATCAGTTATCGTGGTGAACAATAATTATTGCGAGGCCGAGGCGGCGCTCGCCACCACCAAGTGCGAGAATTGCCCGGAAAACAAACCGGGCATGACCATCAGTATAATCAAACCCTCATAAATGCTATGAAACGTCTCACAAAATCCCTTCTGCTCGGCACCGCTTGTTGCCTGCTGGGTGCGGCCAATTCCAAAGCCGCCACGCTCCTCGGTCTATTCGACAGCCTCGAAGGTCAGGGGCTGTATGTGTTTGACACCGCCAATTCCTGGTATGGCAGTTCGTTTTACCTGTCCGGCATCGGTGCGGGTGAAAAACTCATTGCGATTGACGCGCGTCCGGCCACCGGACAGGTCTATGCGCTGAGTTCCGGCAGTTCCATTTACACGATCAACCTCGGCACGGGTGTCGCCTCGAAGGTTGGAACAGGTTTCACCACGCTGTTGACCGGGACGCACTATGGTTTTGATTTCAATCCGACGATTGATCGCATCCGCATCGTCGGCAATAACGGGCAGAATATTGTGGCGAATCCCACCAACGGAAATGCGAACGTAGCCACGACTGTGCCGGTGTTCTACGGCGCGGGTGATCCCAACAACGGTGCGACGCCCAACGTGGTGCATCACGCTTACGACAACAACTTCAGCGGCGCGCTGACGAGCCAATTGCGCGCGATTGATGTGGATCTCAACATCCTGGTGACGCAGGCGAACAATGCTGGAACGCTCGGCACGGTCGGTCCGCTGGGCTTCGATGCTAAGCGCAACGGCGGGTTTGACGTGGATGCGGCAGGCGTGGCTTGGTACGCCAATGCGGATGGACTGACCAGTTCATCGCTCTACACGATCAACCTCGCCACCGGCGCAGGAACGCTCGTAGGCCAGTTGCCTTGCAACATTGAGGGCCTCACGGCGATCAATCCGGCGTTGGTGCCTGAACCCAGTTCGCTCGCTTTGATCGGCTTGGGTGGATTGGCGTTGTTGCGTCGCCGTTGCTGAGAACACCATAAGATTAACGCGGTGAGAAGCGCCCCTCTCACCGCGTGTTCAAATAAAAAGGCAGGCTGGAAACAGCCTGCCTTTTGCTTTGGAAACGAAGGAAATTATGCCATCGCGAATGCGACAAGTGGATCATCCGTCGTGAGCACAGCGAGCAAGGTGCACCCTGCGACGGAGTAATTTTCCTCGTGTTGCGAGCCACCGTCGGCGTGATGGAAATCTCCCGCGCCAAGGCGACGGTTGCCAATATGAAGGTCGCCAGTGAGGATGTAAAAATCTTCTGGACCTGCGTTGATGTGGGCGGGATAACGTGCGCCAGCTTCGAGCTTGCCCATCAGCACGGCGTAGCCGCGATCTTTGTCGAGCGACAAGAGTTTGATGTAGGTGCCGGGAATGGGCAGCGGCTTCCAATCTTTCGCGCCGGGAGCATCAATGAAACTCAGGCCGGGAATCAACGGCGGCAAAGTTTTCTTCGCGGCTGGCTTGTCTGCCTCCACGGATTCGATGCGCTGCAAAACTTTATCGCGCAAGCCCGGCGGCAACGGCTGTGCGGGCGAACTCAAAGCAACCAGGTCTGCCGTGCGCTGCAACTGAAGCACGAACTGGCGCAACTCCTCGTTGCCGCGCAGCTCGCGCTCGAACGCGGTTTGTTCCGCGTCACGCAGCGCGCCCAACGCGTAGAGACTGGCTTGTTCTTGTTGTTGCTCAGTGATCATAGGTAGCCCTGCAAACTTTCGCGGAGCTTCATCATGCCCCGCCGGATGCGGGCTTTGACCGTGCCCAAAGGTTCACCCAACGCGGCGGCGATTTCAAAGTGGGTCAGGCCGCCAAAAAATGCCATCTCGATGACCCGGCGCTGGTCGGCAGGCAGGCTGCCCACGGTGGAACGGATTTGAACTACGGCTTCCTCACCCAATTCCACAGCGGCGGGACCTTTCGTGGTGATCTCAAAATTCTCATGGAACTGTTCGGCGAGCTTGGTGCGGCGTTGGCGCGCGCGCAGCCGGTCAATGGAGCGGTTGCGCGCGATGCGCATGGCCCAGTGGAACGGCGACCCCAGCGCGGCATCGAATGTCGCGGCCTTTTCCCAGATTTGTAAGAATACGTCTTGCACAACTTCCTCCGCTTCGTGGGCATCCCCGAGGATGCGCGTAGCGATTGAAAACAATGGTCCGGCTATCTGATCATAGAATTCGGCCAACGCTTGCCGGTCGTTGGCGGCAATGCGTCGGAGCAATTGGACTTGAGATTCCTCAGCCGAGTTGGGGTCAAGCATACGTTGCCAACAACCACGTCGGGAATTGCCCCGGCGCGAACTGGCACGGCGCAGACTGCCTCTGAATCAGCTTCTTCACCAGCGACAAATTCCACTTTGATGATTTTCATATCCATACATGACTACGCGGCTGCACCCCGGATGGATGCACTTGGGGCGCGGTTTAACCGGAATTGATGGCGGAACGGCGGCGGGAAGTTACGGCCTGTTGCGGGTCAGAAATTCATTCCAAACGTCACCGCAACGATGTGAACGCTGACTTCGGTGCGGCTGTTCGAGTATTCGCCCGCTTGCAGCGCGCTTGTACCGACGCTTTGGGATGAGGGCAGGCTGTATTGATAGGCGACGTCCACGAAGTAGCGGTCGTTCTTCCAACCCACGCCGCCGCCAAGTTTGTGTTCCATGATGGCAGCGGTCAGCGGGGTGAGAGTGCTATCGGGCACGGGGCTGTTTCCATAAGTGTAACCAGCACGCAATGCGACAGTATCGGTTGCTTGAAATTCCAGACCAGCGCGGTAAACGAATTGATCTTCCCACTTGAGCGGCACGATGTCGTAGATGTTGGCAGTGCCGAGAACGCCATTGATGTCGTTGTTGCTGCCGTTATTCAGGCGGATCTCAAGTTCGTCGAACGAATCTGCCCAATTGATCCAATCCACTTGGAGCAACGTGCGAACGCGATCTGTGACTTGCCAAGAAAAGCCGAGAGAGGCCATTTGTGGAAATACGTTGTCCACTTCTGCGTCGTAGTGAAAATCCGGCTGTGCGCCGCCGAGTCCCATGTTGGCGAGTTGAACCCCGGCATTGCCGTCTGCATCACCCTTGCTGTTGACGCGAGTGGATGTTTGATAACTTAATCCGAGGCTGATTTTTTCACATGGACGATAGACGAGACCAAGCAATCCGTTCACACCGAAACCATCCGTTTTGAGATCGAGCAAAGTTTTGAATCCTTGTAATCCGGGATAGTTCTGGAAGACGTAAGGCGCATGCAGTTGATTTTGATTATAGACCAGGCCCACTCCGGCACCGAAGGAAAGGGATTCGGTGATTTCAATACTTGCGGCAAATGCCGTCCGCAACGCGATGATCTCCGAACGATGTTCCTGAAATCCATAACTCGTCGTGCCGCCGATGCCGCCGGGCGCGTCCACATAATTCCATTCGCCGCCCAGTGCCGCGTCGGGAACAAAAGCGAAACCCAATGTCACGGGAGTTGAGCCAAGCGGAAAAGCGATTGCCGCCTCGGGCCACACGCCGAAACCGTTATCAATGTCCGCATCCGTGTTGGCGACGTTGGAAAATTTTCCGTTTGCCATCGCGCCGCCAAGGCCGAACTGCAACTGCGGATTTTTCACCGTGCTCAATCCAGCAGGGTTCGCCTGCATCGCTTCAAGTGCGGTATCTGGTTGTCCAACAGATGCGCCACCTAACGCCAGCGCCCGCGCGCCCGCGCCATCGCGATAGATTCCGCCGCCGTGACAAAAACTGGCGGTCATCAGGATCAAATAGGTGAGCAGGGTGATGAATCTGGAATTCCGAACCAATGAGAGGCGGTCAGTTGTGGCAGGCAACATAGACATATTGATGATGAACTTTGATGGCAAATCTTTCGCCGTGCGGTCTTGATCGGGTTGAGACGGAACAGCGATTGCTAAATCATCGGCAGAATCGTGAAACCATTGAACGATTACCACAACAATCCGGTTCGACCGGGCCGATTCATGAATGCTGGCTAAATCCGGGACAGGCGTGTCTGTCCCCGGCTCAGGTTGCCAGCCATCGTGCCGATAAATTGATAACTGTGTCTGCCGCTGACGAAAATAAAATTGTTCCGCCGAATCCGGCTGCTGCGCCTGCTCCGGTCGATAGTGATTTCTTTCTCCGGCCTAGTGTAGCGAATGCCGAACAGGGTGCTGCTTGGCACAAAAGAATCGTCATCGGTCTGGATCAATTGTGGCGGGCTGCGCTACGACAGATCGCCAATACTGCGGAACGGTTTCTCCCTGTCGCCTGTCAGAACGACACTGAATTGACCCGCCGCGCCCGGCTGGTGGCGCGGTTTGGAATTCTGGGTGTGGTCTTTGGCGCGGTTTTCGCGTTGTTCTACGGTTTGATCGGACATTTCTGGGGGGCAGGAATCGTGGCGGTTTGCAGTTCCGCGTTTGCATTCATTCCGTGGCTGATGCGGCGCACCCAATCCATTCAACTCGCGGGTCATGCGCTGTGCGGGATTCTGATCGTGGGCTTCACCGCATTGTGCGGATGTGAAGGCGGCTCGGAAGGTCACGCCATCGCGTGGCTGGTCAGCGTGCCGTTGTGCGCGTTGTTGTTGGTTGGCCGCAAAGCCGCCGGGTCGTGGGCTTTCATGTCATTTACGGCGGGTGCGGGTGTGGTGGCGGCGAATTTCGCAGGTTACAAGATGCACCCGACCTACGACATGGCCTGGCATCCGGTGATGAATGCTGCCGGTTACCTTGCGTTGATTGTGTTCATGTTTTTGTTAGGAGTGATCTTTGAGAGCGGACGAGAACGTGCCTTCGCCAAGATGAGCGAAGCCAACGCCAAACTTGCGACTTCCAATGACAAGCTCGCGCACCTGAATCAGGAGAAGAACGAATTCCTCGGCATCGCGGCGCACGATCTCAAAAATCCACTCACGGTCATCATCGGCTCCGCAGAATTGTTGAAGATGAATCTTCCGCCCGCGCAATCGGCCAAATTGGCGAGTAACATTTTCGGTGCTGGGCAACGGATGTTGCAACTCATCAAAGATCTGTTGGATGCCAATGCGATCGAGCAAGGCAAGTTCACATCGAACATCATACCGTGCGATCTGCGGGCACTGGCAGCGGAATGCGCCGCGAATAATCAGATACACGCTTCTCGCAAGGAGATCGCTATCTGTACCGAGGAGGGTGAAATCTTCTGGGGTCGCGCTGACCGAAATGCTGCGATGCAGATTCTCGACAACTTGATCTCCAATGCGGTGAAATTTTCGCCACACAAATCCACAGTCTCGGTGAGTGTATCGGTTGAAAACGGTTTTGTCGGCATACACGTCAAAGACCAAGGTCCAGGTCTGAGTGCGGAGGATCAAAAGAAATTGTTCGGCAAATTCACCCGCCTCACCGCACAACCGACCGGTGGCGAATCCTCCACCGGACTCGGCCTTTCCATCGTGAAGAAATTAGCCGAGGCGATGTCGGGCACGGTTTTATGCAGCAGTATTCCAGGCGAAGGAGCGACCTTCACGCTGCGATTGCCTGTTTGTAAAAATCCTGCCCAAGATCGTGATTCTGCGGATTGCTCCGCTAACTTTGCACGTGGGTCGGTAAAAAAAACTGAGAGTAGGGTGTCGGTTTGATTCCAGACGGATTGTGAACAACGCGCGATTGCTTGCGCTGGCGGTTTTGTTTACTTTGCGCGGGTGATGTTGTGGCAAAAAACTTTTCGCACTCTGCTGGCTTTGGTTTGCGGGCTGGCGTTGTGCGGTTGCAATCCGCCGGGGCAGAGCGCGGCGGATGAAGAGAAAGAGCCTCAATTCCTGATCGGGCGCAGCCGAGTGAATGCGATGAACTTTGCAGGGGCGATTGATGCATTTGAGCAGGCATTGGAGAAAAATCCGCAGTCAGGCGCGGCACATTTTGAACTGGGCTGGTTGTATGCAGAGAAGGAATCCGACGCTGCAGCGGCCATTTATCATTACCAGAAATATCTCAAGCTGCGTCCGTCCGCCGCCAACAGCGAGACGATCAAGGAACACATCTTCCGATTGAAACAGGAACTGGCGAAGGGAGTTCTCCCCGTACCCGCATCCAATGAGATGCAAAAACAATTGGAACAATTGGTGGACGACAACCGGAAGCTGAATGAGGAGTTGGATCACTTGAAAAGCTCGGCGGCAATCCATTCATCAGCGTCGAGTCGCCCACTTGTTAGCACCCAGCCGCTCCGTCCCAATCCACCTGCTCAAACTGCGCAGTCACGCATCGTTCCCTCGACTCCACCGCAGGACGCCTCGCGGCAGCCCGCACCCAATGTCGCCGCCCGACGTCAGCACCGCGTTCAGGCTGGCGACACACCTTCGTCCATCGCGCGACGATACAATGTGAAGTTGGAATCGTTGCTTACGGCGAATCCGGCGTTGAATCCGCGCCGATTACAAGTGGGGCAAAACCTCGCGATACCCGGGCGCTAATTTTTATCGGCGGCAGGTTGAACAAACCCGCTGAGTGGCTGTCTTAGAACAAACCAAAAGCGTTGGCGGTTCAATGAACAAACTGCCGGAGTTGAGCGACATGGCGCGGAGAAATAGGGAACATTTGTTTGACAGAAATTGCGAAGTTACTTAATCCTTTCACTGAACGTCGTCTCCGGGTTGTATCAACCGAACCAATATCTATGAAAAAACTAGTTGTCTCCGTCGGGATAATCGCTTTGGGAAGCAGTGTTTTGCATGCACTCGAGACTGGCGCGCTCAACGCCCAGCAATCCAAAAAGGCTTGGAGTGTATCCGCATCATTGCGCGGTTTCTATGATGACAACTTCAATTCGCAGCCCAACGGATCAAAGCAATCTTCCACTGGTGTGGAAATCCGCCCGACGGTGGACTTTGGTGTCGCAGGCGACCAAAGCTCATTCAATGTAGGCTATGACTTCACAGCACGTTACTTTGAGAAGGCGGTTAATGGTTCATCAGATCACTCCGACTTCACTCATCAATTTAATGCCGACGCGACTCATGCTGTGAGTGAGCGCGTGAAGCTTAATGCGAGCGAATCGTTCGTGGTAGGTCAAGAGCCTGATCTTCAGCGCGGCACGATTGACAACCCGCAGCGCATCTCCGGCGACAACGTGCGCAACTACGCAAGCGTCGGTGCAAACATTCAGGCAACGTCACTCGTTGGTTTTGGTGTATCGTATAACAACACGCTTGTGGATTATGAAGATGACTTCAGCATCATCAGCCCCAACACCAACCCCACGAACATCATCAGCCAATCGGCGCTCTTGGATCGTATTGAGCATAGCGTAAATCTTGATTCTCGTTGGACAATCAGCCCTCAGACGGTCGGAATTCTCGGTGTCAGCTTCTCGCGGACAGAGTTCACGCGCGAAAACGAGTTTATTGATTCGCGGTACGTTGGCACCAACACCGTTCCCTTTGCTACGAATCTTGTTCAAACTACGAGTTCTTCTCGTGACAGTCGTAGTTTTGTGCTTAAAGGCGGCTTCGAACACGAGTTTAGCAGCCAGCTTTCAGGCTTGTTCCTGATCGGTGGTCAGCGGACAGAATATCCCAATAAGGCGAACAGTGAGGCCAAGTGGACGCCATGGGTTCAAACCAGCCTTGATTATCAATATCAGGAACGGACCAAATTGAGTGTCGGGTTTTCCCATCAGCGTGGCGCGACAGATGTGGTTGCCGCACAGGCGAACGCCACGACGGTTGATTTTGTTTTGGACTCAAAGGTGTCATCGTTCTACGCCACCTTGTCGCATGAGATCACGGCGCACCTGACGGGCAGTGCCAGTGCGCGCTATCAAAGTTCCACTTACAACGGCGGCAGTGTTAATGGACAAAAGGAAAACTTTCTCCTCCTCGGCTTGGGGCTGGCTTATGAATTTAATCCAAACTTTGAGGGCAACATTGGATACAACTTCGATGATTTGAGCAGCGACGCAGCAGGCAGAAATTATACCCGCAACAAGTTTTACGTCGGTGTGACAGCGAAATACTAAGCATCGTATGCTTTTTCAGTCAGGGGCCGGGTTGTATCACTGGCCCCTATTTTTTTGAACTATGGACCCGTTAAAACAGCAGCCGCAGCAGGAATCACGACTTCACTTCCTTGACTACTGGCGGATCATCCGCATCCGTAAGACCGTCATCATCGCGGTCTTCATGCTCGTGGTCATCACCGCCACGCTTGTCACCTTCATTTTGCCGGAACAATTCGCCAGCACCGCCACGCTCAAGATCGAGCGCGACAAGTCAGACATTGATGAGCTGGCCGGGAACAGTCGTATCAGTTCTTTCGACCCCTATTACATCCAGACGGAGTTTGAAGTCATCCAGTCGGAGACCATTCTGAGCAACGTGGTGGATGTGCTGGGACTGAACGACAAGTGGGGCAAAAAATATAACGAAGGGAACAAGTTCAAGACCCACGAATCCATGGCCATTCTGAAGGGGCGACTCAACTTACGCCCCCGCCGCAACACGGCACTGATTGACGTGCAGGTGTATTCTGAGAATCCCAACGATGCCGCCGAGCTTGCCAATGCCGTGGCGGAAACTTACAGGCAATGGCGACTGGAAAAGGGCCAGCGCCTCGGCAAGGGCGGCGTGAAGGCTCTTGATGACCAGCTCAAGATCGAAGACGAGAAGATCGCCAAGGTGAAAGACGAGCTCGACAAGATCCGCATCGAAAACAAAATCTCCGATGTGGATACTGCGGGCACTGCGCCCATGATGCTGTCTGAAAGCGTAGAATTCCGGCGCTACCTTTCCAGCCGGTTCGAGAAGGAGCAGTCCTATAAAAAGCAGAAGGAAGTCTTTGAGAAGTTGAGCGCCATTGACATCGTTGCGCTGCGTGATGTTCTCCCGGGATTCCAGCCTGATTCAGAACTCTCGTCCCTCATCGGTGAGCTCAATGCTGCCGACCAGAAATATATTTCCCAGATCAACGACCTTGGCCCGTCTCATCCTCAAATCAAAGCCGTCAATGATCTCCGCGACTTGCTCAACAAGAAAATTGACGCCCGTGTCAACGGTATCTTGAAAGGGCTTGAGACTCAGGTTTCCACCGCCAAGTCTGAGTTGGACAGCATCGGCAAAGCCGTAGAAGACGCGCGTTTGATTGATCAAGACAAGCTCACCAAGACCCGCCCATATTTCGACAAGAAGCGGGAGTTGGAAGAATTGAACGATTTGCGCCGCCTGATCACCCGCAAGAAGAACATCGAAGAAGTTGACCTCAAATTGCCCAAATCAGAGCAGGTGGTCATTATCGAGCGTGCCATTGTCAGCGCAAAGGCCGTCAAACCCAACAAAACACTTAACATCATCCTCGGCGTGGTCATCGGTCTTGTCGTCGGCGTCGGTCTGGCATTCTTCATCGAATACCTCGACACCAGCGTGAAGACGATTGATGACGTGGAACGCACTTTGCAATCGCCCGTGCTCGGCGTCATCCCGCAGAACGTCGGCTTGCTCATCGAGGAAGGCGCAGAAAGTCCGCACGCCGAAGCGTACCGCGTGTTGCGCACAAATCTGTTGTTCGCCCGCAAGGACGACAAGTTGAACACCACCGCCGTGGTCAGTGCCGGTGCTGGCGAAGGTAAATCCACCACGGTCTTGAACCTCGCAACAGTGTTCGCCCAGAGCGGCCAGCGCGTGGTCATCGTGGACTCGGATCTCCGCCGTCCCACGCTGCACAAGCTGCTGAAGGTGACGAATAACCTCGGTCTCACGAATTATCTGCTCAAACAGAATACGCTCGATGAAGTGATCCAGACCACGGCATTGCCGACATTGGACTTCCTAGCGAGCGGTAAGTTACCTAGCAGTTCACTTGGCATCCTGAGTTCCTCCCACATGAAGGATTTGATCGGGGAACTCAAGGCGCGTTACGACATCGTGTTCTTTGATTCACCGCCGATCATGGGCGTGAGTGATGCGTCCATCCTCGCCAGCGAAGTGGACATGACCGTTCAAGTCATCCAATACCGCCGCTATCCGCAGCCGATGAACATCCGGGCCAAGCAGCTCATCGAGAAGGTTGGCGGCAATCTGGTCGGCATCGTCCTCAACAATATCAACATGTCCCAGGACGAGAGCTACTATTACTACAGCGGCTACTATCACGATTACTACGCCAAGAATGAGGAATCCGAGCCTGTTGTGGACGGCAAGGCCAAGAAGCCTGCCGAAGAAAAATCCGATGGCGAAATCAAACAAAAGTACTGAGACCACTGTCTCTTAATCACTGGCTCATGAAGAAAGCATTTTTGAAAAACACAGTTCAGGTGGCACTCGGTATCGGGTTGATGGCGGTTGCGTCGGCACTCACGGGTTGTCAGACACCGACCGCGTCCAACGAAATCAAGTTCACCGCGCCGCCTTCAGATGCGGACATGCCGTCAACGGTAGGTTCTGCGGATGAAGCCATGCGGTTCGCCAAGGACGATCTCGTGATCGTCACCTTCTCCGGCCAACAAGACTTGCAGCCGCACGAAGAACGCATCAAGGAAGACGGCACCATCACGCTGCAATACATCAACTCCATCAAGGCCGAAGGCAAGACCACCGGCGAACTCCAGCGCGAGATACACAACGCTTACGTCCCCACGTTCTACAAACGCCTCACGGTCACTGTCAAAACCGACCGTCAGATCTATTACGTTCAAGGTCAGGTGCGTCAGTCTGGACGTCAGGAGTATCTTGGGCCGACCAGCGTGCTGAAAGCCATCGCTTCCGCAGGTGACTTCAATGATTTTGCCAGTCGCAAAAAAGTCAGGCTGAACCGCAAGGATGGCACTTGGCAGATCGTTGATTGCGTCAAGGCCGCTCAGAATCCCGCTCTCGATCTTCCGGTGTTTCCGGGAGACAAGATTGACGTGCCTGTGCGGAGTGCTTTTGAATCCTGGTGATGCTCCAACTCCAGATACTTTCCGGCAAACAGGCGGGCTTCCTCTGGGATGCCCGCCGTTTTCCTGTCCGCATCGGACGCGCGGCGGGAAGTGATTTGCAGATCGAAGAAGACGGCGTGTGGGATGAACATCTCCAAGTGGAACTAAAAACTGGCGACGGCTTCGTGATCACTGCTCATCCCGGTGCGCTCGTCTCGGTGAATCAATCTCCCGTCGAAACCATACGCCTTCGCAACGGCGACATCATCACCGCCGGCTCCGCGCGCATCGCCTTCCGCCTGAGTCAAACAAAGCAACGCGGACTAAAACTGAGGGAAGCGTTCATCTGGCTGCTTCTGGCAGGAATCACCATCAGCCAGCTTGCGATGATCGGCTGGTTGTTGAGATAAGGCATCTGTTTCCTCGCTCTTTTCAGTGGATGCTGGCTTTGTCAAAGCACCAACCTCCAATACAGCCATTGGGCACGCCACTGTTGGCCTGATGAACGATTCTGTCTTCCGATGCCGACGTAAACCAACACGCGTTTGAGATTTGGAGCTTGGTGATTCTCTGGAGCTTGAATGTTGGTGCTTGGTGCTTCGACTTTTCACTTTGCTCTGCCGTTACACCCAATCCAACGGCTCCACCGAAAACAGCGGAGAACCACGCATCTCAGTGCCGGAAATGCCGCGTGCCTGTGAACGCCATCGCCATCCCGCGTTCATCCGCAGCGGCGATCACTTCCGGATCTTTCACTGAACCGCCCGGCTGGATGGCGGCGGTCGCGCCTGCTTCAGCGGCGGCGATGAGTCCATCCGGGAACGGGAAGAACGCATCACTGCACACCACGCTGCCTTGAAGCGCGAGCTTTGCCTCACCCGCCTTCCACACGGCGATGCGGCTGGAATCCACGCGGCTCATCTGTCCCGCGCCAACGCCGAGTGTGCGATCCGCATTACTGTAAAGAATCGCGTTGGACTTGAGATGCTTCACCACACGCCAACCGAACAACATGGCTTTCAGTTCATCTGCCGTCGGCTGCCGTTTGGTGACGAACTTCAAGTCAGATGCGCTCGTGATCTTGAGATCGCGTTGCTGCATCAGGAAGGAATCCGCGCCGACGCTCCGCACATCCCACGGCTGCGAACTGCTGACACTTTTCAACACCCTGAGCAGGCGCAGGTTTTTCTTCTTCTGCAAGATCGCCAACGCATCCGCCGTGAACTCCGGCGCGACGATCACTTCGCTGAAGATCTCCGCGATGGCTTCCGCGCAATCTGCGTCAAGCGTGCGGTTCACTGCGATGATGCCGCCGAACGGCGCTTGCCTGTCCGTGGCGAACGCCTTGTCCCAGGCCGCTCGTAATGTTGCCGCCTGACCCACACCGCACGGATTCGTGTGCTTGAGGATGGCCAGCGTCGGCGCGTCGCCATCAAATTCGCCGATCAATGCCGCTGCCGCCGTCAGATCGAGAATATTGTTGTAGGAAAGTTCCTTGCCATGCAGTTGCTGGAAGAATTCTCCGAACTTACCGTAAAGCGCGGCGACCTGATGTGGGTTCTCACCGTAACGCAGGGGTTGCGCGAGCGGCGCGGAGACGATGAGTGTCTTGGGCAACGCTGGCGTGGCGGTGCTTTGGGCGTTGAACGCTTTTTGCAGATGCGCTGCGATGGCCGCATCATAAGCCGCAGTGCGCGCATAAACCTTGGCCGCGAGCGAGCGACGCATGTCGAGCGTGGTGTTTCCGCTCGCCTTGATTTGCTCACCCACCAGCACGTAATCCGCCGGATCCACGATCACCGTCACGCTGTCGTGATTCTTCGCCGCGCTGCGAAGCATCGAGGGGCCACCGATGTCAATGTTCTCGATGGCATCGTGCAATGAGACATTGGGTTTTGCGACCGTGGCTTCAAACGGATAAAGATTCACCACCACGAGATCAATCGGCGTGATGCTGTGCTGTTGTGCCGCAGCTTCGTGCTGAGCATTGCCGCGAATGTAGAGAAGCCCGCCGTGAACCTTCGGGTGAAGCGTCTTCACGCGGCCATCCATCATTTCAGGGAAGCCCGTGTGCTCACTGATGTCTTTGACGGCAAGACCCGCATCTCGCAGGGCCTTGGCCGTGCCGCCCGTGGAGATCAATTCCACGCCGGCGGCGGCGAGAGTTTGTGCGAAAGGGATGAGACCTGTCTTGTCAGAAACGGAAAGGAGTGCGCGTGAAATCTTGTTCATAGAATCGTCATCTGGCGGCAAATTGAAAATACCCTTCGAGCATAGCTCGGTTTATTTCTGTGGAAAATCCCGGCTGGCCAAGTCTTCGCTCCGTTGCGACGCGGCACTTTTTCGTTGTGCGAAAAAGTGGTGGTAGGTGATGGATTCGAACCATCGAAGGCGTTAGCCGACAGATTTACAGTCTGCACCCTTTAGCCACTTGGATAACCTACCAACAATCCCGCTGCGGGGCGCAGATTAAGCCATACGTTCTGCTGGAGTTCAAGCTTTAGCTTGCCCTCTCGCCGCATCTTGAGACTGCCCCCGAAGTTGCGGCTGCGGAGTCATTGGAACGCCGCGTTCACGCGGCAGCAGGCTGATTTGCCACATTGCTGCCGCCTGAAGGCGGCGTTCCGTGGGGGCAGTGTCAAGATGCGCCCGCCGCCGCCGATTTGTCACAGACTTGGTGCTTGCGCATAGAAATGTCCCCATCAAACTCGTTCACTTGAATATGAAAATGAAACTACTCTCCATCATCGCCGCCGGAGTTTGTGCGGTTCTCACAAGCAATGCCGCCGATGTCTGGCCGCAGTTTCGCGGGCCGAACGCTTCCGGCGTTTCTGACTCGGCCAAGCCGCCGACAGAATTCGCGCCCAGCACAAATCAGCTTTGGAAAACTTCCGTGCCGCCCGGCATGTCGTCGCCTTGTGTGTGGCGCGACTCGATTTTTTTGACGGCGTTTGAAGATGGTAAATTGCTGACGCTTTGTTACCAACGCAGCAACGGCAAGTTGTTGTGGAAACAAGCGGTGACGCCCGAAAAACTGGAGGAGTTTCATTCCACCGAAGGCAGCCCCGCCGCGTCCACCGTGGCGACGGATGGCAAGCATGTGGTGAGCTACTTCGGTTCGTGCGGATTGATTTGCTACAACATGAAGGGCAAAGAACTTTGGCGGCATCAACTCCCGACCGCAGAGACGGCGGCGGGTTTTGGTAGCGGTAGTTCGCCGGTGATCGTGGACGGTCTTGTGTTGGTGAATCGCGATCAAGCGGTGAACTGCTCCCTGTTGGCGGTGGATTTGAAGACGGGCAAGAAAGTCTGGGAAACCGCGCGGCCTGATGTCGCACAAAGTTTCGGCACGCCGATTTTATGGAAGAACGCTGGTGCGAATGAAGTGGTGATGTCCGGTTCGTTCAAGCTCAAGGGCTACGATTTGAAAACAGGCGCGGAGCGATGGTCGCTCGCCGGGATGCCGTCATTCACCTGCACGACACCGGTGATTGGAGATGGGATGTTGCTCTTCGCAGGTTGGTCGCCGGGTAAAGAACCCGGCACGGGGCCGACGTGGGAAGGCATGGCCAAGCCTGCTGACAAGGACAACGACGGCGCGGTAACGCTCGCAGAAGCGACAGCGGGCAGCTTCGGCAGTTTTTTCCGAGCGATGGATACTGATGGCGATGGCAAACTGACGCCGGAAGATTTTGATCTGTTGAAAGCGAAGATGGCGAAGGGTGAAAATGTTCTCCTCGCCGTCAAGCCCGGCGGTAAAGGTGAGTTGAGCGAAAGCTACGTGGCGTGGAAACAGACGCGCGGCCTGCCTTATGTTCCATCACCACTATTCTACGAAGGTCGTGTTTATATTGTGAAGGACGGTGGAATCATTTCCAGTTACGACGCAAAGTCGGGTGCGACGCACTATCAACAGGAACGCTTGAACGCGCTTGGAAATTATTATTCGTCGCCGGTGGCAGCGGATGGTCGCATCTACGTCGCTTCGCTCGATGGCAAGTTGACGGTGTTGCAGGCCGGTGGCGACATGCCGAAAGTTTTGCATCGCGCGGAATTCGGAGAGCGCATTTCCGGCACGCCCGCGCTGGTGGGGAACGCCATTTACCTCCGCACAGCAACCGCGCTTTACGCGTTTGGAAAATAGCTGAAATAGCGAGGTGTGCAGGACTGATTACTGTGTGGTGTGGCTGCAAGAGCTGCGATGATGTTTGTTGGAGTTCACGCTTTAGCGTGTTGGGCGGCGCAAGATTGTTGGGGACAAGCTAAAGCTTGAACTCCAACCCTCAGCGCGCAGTCGCTTGACTCCCGGCGCACGACTCTTGAACCTCGCAGTCATGATTGCTCGCGTCACACTCGAAATCGCACTTCGCAAGGAGTTCGATTACGCCATCCCGCCTGAAATGGCGGGCAAGGTGGACGTAGGCAGTCGCGTGCAAGTTCCGTTCGGCGCCCGCAAAGTTCTAGGCGTCGTCACAGCCGTTGCAGAGGAATCCGCCCACGCGCGGCTCAAGCCCATCCTTAAAGTCATCGGTGCGCAGACGCTCGTCACCGCCAAGGTGCTTCGGCTCGCGCGGTGGATTGCGGACTACTACTGCTGCGCGCCGGAGATCGCGCTCAAATCCATGTTGCCCGAGGCGGTGCGACACGAGAAAGCAGGCTGGCGCGAGCGACTCTTTGTTCGTGCGCTGCCCGTTGTCGGAGAGTTCCCCAAATTGGCCAAACGCCAGCTTGAAGTCTGGAACATCATCGAAGAGCGGCGAGAGATTTTATTATCCGAGTTGGTTGAGTTGGCGGAAACAACCGCCGCCACCGTCCGCAAACTCGAAGATCGTGGCCTCGTCTCCATCACGAATGAAATCTCCGAGCGCGACCCGTATGCGCGCGAGCAGATTTTGCCGAGCACCGCGATTGTATTGAATCCCGCGCAGGCTGCGGCGTTGGAGAAGATCAAGGCGGTGATGGCGGCGCGAAATGATGAAGGTAGAAAGATGAATGATGAAGTAATGCCGGCGCAAACCACGCGCCCGACTTCAACCTTCAACCTTCAGCCTTCAACCTTTCTTCTACACGGCGTCACCGGTTCGGGCAAAACCGAAATTTACCTTCAAGCCATCGCGCACGCGCTGGAGCAAGGCAAAGGCGCCATCGTGCTCGTGCCGGAAATCGCGCTGACGCCCCAGACGGTGGAGCGATTCAAGGCGCGGTTCAGTTCTGGAAAATTACAAACACTTGTCGCCGTCCTGCACTCGCACTTGAGCGCGGGCGAGAGACATGATGAATGGCACAAGATTCGGCAGGGCAGGGCGCGGATCGTGATTGGCGCACGCTCGGCGATTTTCGCGCCGGTGGAGCCGCTCGGACTCGTCATCGTAGACGAGGAGCATGAGCACACTTACAAGCAGGAGGAAGCCCCGCGCTACCATGCGCGGGATGTCGCCATCGTGCGCGGGCAGATGGAAGGCGCAGTGGTGGTGCTGGGTTCGGCCACACCCTCGATGGAGAGTTATTACAACTGCAAGATCGGCAAATACACGTTGCTCGACATGCCCGAGCGTGTGGATAACCAAAAGATGCCCGTCGTGCGCGTGGTGGATATGCGCCAAGCCGCGCGTAAGGAAAAGGGCACGTTGATTTTTTCTCCACAACTCAAGGAAGCCATCACGCAACGGTTGGAAAAGGGCGAGCAGACGATTCTTTTTCTCAACCGGCGGGGCTATTCGTCGTCGTTGCAATGCGAGAAATGCGGGCATGTTTGCGAATGTCCCAATTGCTCGCTCTCGCTCACATATCATCGCCCGGAACAATTATTGCGCTGCCATCTCTGCGGACATAACGAGCGCATCCCGAAGGTTTGCCCAAACGAGAAGTGCAAGAATCCTGCGATCCGTTACTCCGGTCTCGGCACACAGAAGGTTGAGGATGTGTTGGGGAAATTATTCCCCAAGGCGCGCATCAAACGCATGGATGCCGATGTGATGAAGCGGAAGGAAGATTACCGCGAAGTGCTCGGTGATTTCCGCACGGGCAAGATTGATATTCTCATCGGCACACAGATGATCGCGAAGGGGCTGCATTTCCCGAACGTCACGCTCGTGGGAATCATCTACGCTGACCTCGCGTTGAACATGCCGGACTTTCGCGCGGGCGAACGGACATTTCAATTGCTCACGCAAGTCGCTGGACGCGCGGGTCGCGGCGATGTGGAGGGCGAAGTATTCGTGCAAGCGTTCACGCCGTTTCATCCTGCGATCCAATACGCGCGCCGTCACGACTTCGTGGGGTTCTACGATCAGGAGATCGAGTTTCGTGAGCAGTTGAAATATCCGCCCGCTGCGCGCGTGGCATTGCTCACGCTGAAAGGCCGCAACGAGGAAAAGGTGCAGTTCTCGGCGGAACATTTGAAGAAAGAGTTGGACAAGCTTGTCGGACGCGGCGGAGAAAAGGAGAAAACGGAAAAAGGCGTGGAAGAGAACGCGATGTTGTTCGGCATGGAAACGCCTCTGCCCATTTCCCCTTCTGCTCCTCTACCCGGGGCGACCGTTCACTTTCGCGACTTGATCATCGCTGGCCCCGCGCCTGCGCCGTTGCTGCGGGCGGAAACGTTTTACCGCTACCAAATCATGTTACGAACACGAGTGATGAGCAGGCTGAGTCATACGCTCGCAAAGATCTTGAGCGAACTGGTTTTACCGGAGGACGTGACACTGACGGTGGACATTGATCCGGCGAGCCTGTCATGAACCGTTTAGTCTTTGCTCATCCCTTCAACTGCGGAGAGCGGGCTTAATCTTGATCGCAATCGTTTTCTTAAACTGGGTTTGCGGGTGATTAAGAGTGGGATACCAAACCGCGTGCCAGTTCCAATCATACCCGGGCGTGATTAAAGACGGGTGAGGCGTAAGGAACGCCGCCTTCTGGCGGCAGAGAGAGTGACCAGCCACGCGCTGCCGCCTGAAGGCGGCGTTCCTGCATCTCCACTGTACATTCCATCCTGACACGGTTATAATAACACCCCGCATACCCTCTGGCGACAACGCGCATGTCGAAAAGAAACTTGCCCGGCTCATTCAACGCAGTGAAACTCGGAAAACATGGCAACCCCGCAATCACAACCGCAAGCCAAGCCAAATCGCACGGCGCCCAAACTCCGCCTCAACTGGGCGTTCAGCGATCTCTACCGCAAGGTTCTCACCTGGAAACTTGAAGCGCAGGCCAAAATCACGGGGCGCGGTTATTCCTGCGCCGCTCTCGACGGCCTCTCCGAGTACAACATCACCATCAACAGCGACCAGACCGTTTCGTGCAATTGTCAGGATTATGAAACCACGGGACAGATCGGCAGCTTGCAGAACAATACTTTCGAGGAAGTTTTCTTTGGAGCGAAAGCCCAGAAGTTTCGGGACGAACTCGCTGCCGGCAAGATGCCCATCCCGACCTGCACGCGGTGCGGTGACCTGAAACGTCTGCCGCCTTCAGTGAATGGTGTGAAAGCGCTTCCGCCTAAACCGCGCCTGCCATATCGCGGAATGCTTCTGGAGAACACCGTCCGCTGCAACGTGGATTGCACCGGTTGCGCCCGCGAAAACGCCGCGAGCTTGCGCGTCAACAAACAGCTCACGATGCCGATGGATCAGATGGAAAAGATGGGCGACCTCGTCCAACGTCTCGGCATGAGGCAGTTGTTCTATCTCAACCTCGGCGAGCCGTTCCTCTCGCCGACCATCGGTACCGAACTGGCGATGTTGCGTCAAAAAAATCCAGAATGCCGCATCGTCACCTCCACAAATGGCGTGTTGCTCAACACCGACGCCAAGCGTGAAGCCGCGTTGAACTTCAGCCATATATTCTTTTCCGTCCACGGCATCACCAATGAGATGTCCGAGAAATACATGCACCGTGGGAATTTCGAAAAGGCCTATGATGCGATGAAGCAGATGGCCGCTTATCGTGATGCGCGCAAGCTCACCGAGCCGTTGCTCGAATGGAAATATCTTCTCTTCAACTGGAATGATCATCCGAAGCACATCGAACGCGCCATCGAGATGGCGCGCGAAGCGAAGCTCGACTTCATCTCCTTCTGGCCCACGAACAATCCGTTCTGGGGCATGTCTTGGCGTTATCGGCTCGGCCTGCTGAACAAATACGGGCGCAAGAACTGGAAGGGACTTGAACTTGATCTGCGTCCGGAAGGGCGTCGCGGCACTCCCGTCCACAAGCATTACGAAGGGGATTGAGGTTTCCCACCGAAGCCCTGCAACGAGAGAAAAGAAACGAATACCCGTCAGGTAGGAATGCACGACACTGCTTTCCAAGACGCGCACGACGCGCTCAACATTCGGCCTTACCCAAAATTTCTCTTTTCACGCCGGGCTGTGGGCACTAAACATTCGTCCTTTATTACATTGATCGAATCATGAAAGAGATTGTGCCGCAGTCGCCCCCGCCCATCGTCCGAAATCAGCATGAGCGGGTGCGCGAGCTTTTTACCAAGAACGTCATCCCGAGCTATGGGCGATTTGAACTCGTGCTCAGTCACGGATCGGGCAGTCACCTGTTCGATGTGAACGGCCGTCGTTATCTTGACCTTGGCGGCGGCATCGCAGTCTGCTCGCTTGGCCACGCGCATCCGGCCATCACTGAAGCGCTCTTGGAGCAGTCCGCGAAACTCGTCCACGTCTCCAATCTTTATTACACCGAACCGCAAGGTCGTCTCGCACAAGCGCTGGTCGAATTGATCGGCCCCGGCAAATGTTTCTTCAGCAACAGCGGTGCGGAAGCGAATGAAGGCTTGTTCAAAGTAGCGCGTAAGTTCGGTCACGACGAGGGACGCTTTGAAATCATTACCACAATCAATTCCTTCCACGGTCGTACGCTCGCGGGCATCGCTGCCACCGGTCAGGACAAGGTAAAGAAAGGTTTCGGGCCGACGATGCCTGGTTTCCGTCATGTGCCTTACAACGATCTCGATGCGATGATCGCCGCCATCTCGCCTGCGACGGCGGCGATCATGATCGAAGGCATTCAAGGCGAAGGCGGCGTTACACCAGCCACGCCAGAGTATCTGCTCGGCTTGCGCGCGTTGTGCGACGAGAAAAAATTACTGCTGCTCATGGATGGCGTGCAGTGTGGACATTTCCGCAGCGGGTGCTTTCAAAGTTTCCAACGCATCCTCGAAGGTGTTCCGGGCGGAGAGAAGTTTTTGCCCGATGGCGTCTCGATGGCGAAATCGCTCGGTGGCGGTTTCCCGATGGGCACGTTCTGGGTACGCGCGCCGTATGCGGACTTGTTGAGCGCAGGCACGCACGGCACCACTTACGGTGGCTCGCCACTCGCGTGTGCGGTGGGCTTGAAGATTCTGGACGTCATCGAGAACGAAAAGTTGGCGGAGAACGCGCGACTTATCGGTGAGTTTTTGTGCGAAGGCTTGGAACAGATCGCGAAAAATTATCCACAATACGTGAAGACCGTTCGCGGAATGGGGCTGATGCTGGGCTTTGAACTCGCGCCGAACATTCCGGCGCTCACGGTGGAAGGGAAGATGCCGTCGTCGTTATTGGCGTCGCGATTGCAGGAGGAGGGATTGCTGGTGATCCCGGCGGGACAGAATGTTTTGCGTCTGTTACCGCCATTGAACCTCTCTCGCGGCGATGCCGAGGAGGGTTTGATCATCATCGAGAGAGTGATTGCGAAGTTGGGCGCGTGATAGTATTCAATGCCCTTTGCAACACCGTTTTAAGCACGGATGAAACATCTACTGAGCATTGAAAAATTGGCGCGGGCTGACATGGAACGCATCCTGACCGACGCCGTCGCGATGAAACGCACGCGCGGTTCGCACAAAACCAAACCACTCGCAGGCCAGACTTGGGCGTTGCTCTTCTCAAAATCTTCCACTCGCACCCGCGTGTCCTTTGAGGTTGGCATCAGTGAACTTGGTGGACGCCCGATGTTTCTCAGCGCGGCGGATATTCAACTCGGTCGAGGCGAACCGATCAAAGACACCGCTCGCGTGATGGGCCGGATGATTCATGGCGCGATCTTTCGCACTTTTGCGCAGAGCGACGTGGAAGAGTTCGCCCAATACTCCGGCATCCCGACCATCAACGCGCTCACCGACGCGGAGCATCCGTGCCAGATTCTCGCGGACATCCAGACGATCCAAGAAAAGCTGGGCTCAATCGCAGGCAAGATCGTCACCTTCGTCGGTGACGGCGCGTGCAATGTACCGGTGTCGTGGATTTTTGCTGCTGCGAAACTTGGCTTTGAACTGCGGATCGCCGCGCCGAAGAAGTTTCAACCTTCTGCCGCTTTGCTCAAGCGTGCTGTTGGAAAAATCATTTGCACTGAGGATGTGAAAGCTGCCGCACGCGGCACAGACGTGCTTTACACGGACGTGTGGGTTTCGATGGGCAAGGAATCTGAATCCGCTGCACGGCTCAAGGTGTTGAAGGGTTATCAGATCAATCAAGCGCTCGTGAAGCTCGCCAAACCCGGCGCACTCATCATGCACTGTCTGCCTGCGTATCGCGGCAAGGAGATTGACAATGCGACCTTCGAGGCGAACGCAGACACGATCTTCACTCAGGCGGAAAACCGTCTGCACGCGCAGAAGGCGATCTTGAACTGGGCTGTGAGTTGATCGTGAATTTTTACCGGTAGGAGTAAGTCGGCCCGGCCAAGGCGTTTTATCCACGCGGCGGTGGCGGCGCACCTAAACCCCTTTGTTCACGCGGGCCGCGTCCGCCGGGGACTCCGCCGCCGGGGCCGCGTTTGAAAAAGCTCGCATCTGGAGTCCCGCGCCATGAGCGTGAGAGCTGTGGGAATTCATCCGTGATGTAGTAGTGATAGATGCCTTGTGGATATTCCGGTGTGATACCGAAGCGTCCGTTGCATTCGTCGAGATCACCGCTGCCGGAGACGTATTCGTAATCGGCGGTGAATTTACCATCGTATTTTCCGCCGGGCCCGCCGGAGCGTTCGCCGTTCTTGATCTGCCAGCTTGAACGCATCTTCTTCAACGCGCTCGTGGCATTGGTGGCACTTGAATGGCCATAGCCGGTGTAGATGGGGAATCCGTCCGCCGCATATCCGACGAGCAACATCCGCGTCTTGTCGCCGCCGAGTTTATCCATCAGGCCGGTGGGGAGGCCGTGATAATGATACGCGCCAGTGGGTTGAACGTGTGCGTTGTGTTGATCGAGACCGAGGTTGATGAAGCCGGACTTGGCTTCGTAATTCCACTCGTGCTGGCCGTTCCAGAACTCGCCTGTGCCCGGCTCGAACGGCACACCGTTGAGCGCGACGCCGAACCAGCCGCCGCGCGCATCGCGGGGCGTGATGTTGATCTGCGGCTTGAGCGCGACGCGGAAATTGTAGGTCTGCACCGAGATGTGGTTGGGATTGCCAGCATTGGGAAATGCGCCGGGCTTGTGATCGGGCAATCCATTTGCGCGGATGGTGCGGTAGTCGCCCTGAATGCTGATGGTGACTTTGCTTTCTGGCGAAGGTGTGATTGCAGGTGCGGAAATATCTCCATCCAATGCCGCGTAAAGCACAGTAGCCGATTCGTCGTGACCAGGATGAGCAAAGCAGGCGGTCAGATTCGCTACGAGCAAACCCACGGCGACGAGAGTTGAATTCATTTTCATGGCGCGATTATAAGATGCCGAACCTTAATCTGGCGTGAAGAAACCAAGGTGTGATTAAAGTCGGACGAGTCACTGCCACTTGTCCCGGAGTGCGGGCAACCCCACGCTCACACTCCGTCAATTACCCTCACCCGACTTTAATCCACCCAAGTGACTGTGATGTGTGATTAAAACCTTTTCAAGCAGCACGGCGACGTGAAAACTCCGGCTGCCGCTTTTATTATGAGCCAAACACAAATCGCTGACCTCGCCGCCAGGACTGATCTTGCCTACTGGAAACCCGTCGTCACTCCGAAAGAATTCGCCGTGCTGTGCGCCGATGCCCGCGCAAAAAACATTCGCGCCGTCAGCGTGACGGGTTCGCGACTGATGCTGGCGACGGCGGGTTTGGAGGACAGCACGGTTCAGGTCATTGCCCTCATCGGTTTTCCGATGGGCACGAGCGATTCTGATGTGAAGCGTTACGAGGCGGAGGTGGCGGTTGATTTCGGCGCGCAAGAGATCGAACTCGTGTTGAATCTGGATCATCTCAAAAACAATTCATACAAAGCCGTGATGCGGGAATTGAACGACGTGGTGGATGCAGCGGACGGACGGGCCGTCTGCGCGGTGCTGGAGACTCGTGCGCTGACCCGCGCCGAACTCATCAAGGCGTGTGAACACATTTCCGAGTCGGGCGTGAAGTGCGTTTCCACCGGGACAGATTTCTGGCCGGACTCGCGCGTGGATGCGGACGACATCAAAGCCATCCGCGACGTGCTTGATGAAAAGATCGCCATCAAAGCCGTGGGCAATATCCGTGACGCAGAGCTGGCGCAGCAGTTGATCGAGGCCGGAGCTGTGCGCATCGGCACGACGAATCTGGGCATGTTCAAGAAGCTTTGACGCGGCAGAATGTTCACCTAAAGTTCCTGCATGATCTCGCTGGCATCCGCTGAACTGTTCCGGCTTCTCAGGCCGGAGGAGTTGGAGCGCGTCTCGTCAGCGGCGCAGGAGCGGGCGTTTTCAGTCGGACAAGAAATCTTCCGGGAAGGCGATCCTGGTGACGGACTCTATGTCGTGATGGAAGGGTTTGTGGAAATCTCCGGCGTGATCAATGACGCGCAACGACAGATGCTCACACAGGTCGCGCCCGGAGGTGTGTTCGGTGAGATGTCCGTGATCGAACAACTGCCGCGCTCTGCCAGCGCCACTGCTTTGATGCCCACGCGCGTGTTGTTTGTGTCGCGAGCCGAGATGCAGACATTGATCGAACGTTCACCCGCGCTCGCCGCTGCGTTGCTTCAACTCGTGAGCCATCGCCTCCGTGAGTTCAATCAACATTACCTCCGCGAAGTCGTGCAGGCGGAGCGACTCGCTGCCGTCGGGCGTTTCGCTCGCTCCATCGTTCACGATCTGAAGAATCCGATGAACATCATCAGCCTCACCTCGGAGATGTTCGGCAAGGCGGATGCGCCGCTTCAGTTCCGCGCCAACGCCCAGGCGCGCATCCAAAAGCAGATCGTGCGCATCAACGATCTCATCACCGACATCCTACAATTTACGCAAGGTGATCAGGTCTTGGCCCGCGCGATGATCAACTACGCAAGATTCATCGAGCAGGTGGCTGCAGAGTTGAGGGCTGAGCTTGAATTGAAATCTGTATCGTTGATCATCGGCGATGCGCCGCCGGAAATCTTTTTGAGTCTCGATGCCAAACTCATGCGGCGAGTCATCGTGAACCTCGTCCACAACGCCGTGGATGTTTTGAGGGAAGGCGGCAACATCACCCTCAACTTCAGCGTGGAAACGGGTAAGGTGCAGACGGACATCAAGGACAACGGACCCGGCATCGCGCCAGAGATCGCGAGTAAACTGTTTCAACCCTTCGCGACCCACGGCAAAGCTCATGGCTCAGGACTCGGGCTTTCCATCTGCAAGAAAATCATCGAAGACCACCGCGGCAATATCCGCGCGCAGAACGATCCCGCAGGTGGCGCGGTGTTCTCGTTCACTCTGCCGATGCCGGGGAAGTGAGTCCGTGGCCAGGGGGTTTCGCGTCATTTCCGTGTTGGGTCGGTTTGCGCAGCCGCGCTACCCAAGATTCTGCTTCTTCGCGCTGGCAACTCTTGCCCGTCCATTGTTCAATCAGCCATGCGCAACGTGCAGCGGAAACTCAGTGTGGCTCGCGGCGAATCGCCCGCCGAACTTCTCTTCAAGAACGCCCGCGTCGTCAACGTTCTCAGCGGCGAAATCCACCAGACCAATGTAGCGGTCGAGGATGGCCGTGTCGTCGGCTTCGGCGATTACAAGGCGCGCAAAGTCATCAATCTGCGCGGTGCGTATCTCGCGCCGAGTTTGATTGATGGTCACTTCCATGTGGAAAGCTCAATGCTCACGGCGGGCGAATTCTCCCGCGCTGTCGTCCCACACGGCACGGGCGCAGTGGTGATTGACCCACACGAATACGCCAACGTCCTCGGTCTTGATGGAATCCGTTACGTATTGGAGTCATCAAAAAATCTACCGGTGGATTTCTTCATCATGTTGCCTAGTTGTGTTCCTGCAACGCATCTCGAAACCGCAGGCGCGCGTCTCACAGCGGATGATTTGAAGTTGATGATCGGTGACGAACGCATCGCTGGCGTGGCTGAGCTGATGAATTATCCCGGCGTGTTTCTCGGCATGGAAAGCGAGCTGGCCAAGATCGAAGCGGGCAAGGGCAAGTGCATTGACGGTCATGCGCCCGGTCTGCGCGGAAAAAATCTCAACGCCTACGCGCTGGCCGGTGTGCGCTCGGATCACGAATCGGTGGAGGTGGAGGAAGCTCGCGAGAAACTTCGCCTCGGTATGCACATCCTGTTGCGCGAGGGCAGCACGGAGCGGAATCTTTCGCACCTGCTCCCATTGATCAACGCACACAACTCGCAGAATTGTTCTTTCGCCACGGATGACAAGCTCGCTGGCGACCTCGTGAACGAGGGACACATTGACCACGCCGTGCGCGTGAGCATCAAAGGCGGCGTGCCGCCCATCGCGGCGTTGCAGATCGCCACGATCAACACGGCGCGGCATTACCGGCTGAAAAATATCGGCGCCATCGCGCCGCGTTTCTGGGCGGACTTCATCGTGTTCGACGATTTGAAAAAGTTTCGCGTGCGGCAGACCTACAAGAAGGGCGTGCTTGTGGCTGAGGACGGAGAGTATTTGGCGAAGAATCCAGTGCGCGTGCCGTTGCCTCGCAGCACAATGAACATGAAGTTTAAGCCGCGCGACTTCGACGTGAAGGCTCGCAGCGGAAAGATTCGCGTGATCGAAATCATTCCCAATCAGATCGTGACGCGGCAACAGATCGAAACGCCGCGCGTGGAGAATGGCTTGGTCGTCTCTGATACGAAGCGCGACATTCTCAAGATGGTTGTCATCGAACGTCATCAAGCGACGGGCAACGTGGGTGTGGGATTTGTGCGCGGGTTTAAGTTGAAGCGCGGCGCGCTCGGTTCAACCGTGGCGCACGACGCACACAATGTCGTGGTGGTCGGCACGAACGACGCCGACATCCTGCGAGTGATCCGCGAACTGGAAAAACTTCAAGGCGGTCAGGTGGCAGTGGTGGATGGAAAGGTGACTGCGGCGCTTGCATTGCCTGTGGCGGGATTGGTTTCAGACAGGCCGCTTGCTGAGGTGATGCGGCGCATTGACGGATTAAATTCCGCAGCGCACGCGATGGGTTGCGATCTGGAAGCGCCGTTCATGACGTTGTCTTTCCTGAGTCTTTCGCCGATTCCGGCGTTGAAGCTGACGGATCAGGGATTGATTGATGCGACGAAGTTGCGGAAGACGAGCTTGTTTGTTTGATGCGGAGTGCGCCCTACTTCTTCCCGGAATAAAGCTGGAACACGCCCGCCACGCATAGAGCCGCGCCACCTACATACATCCATGTCGTCTTGTTGTCTGTTGAGCTTGTGACGATGCGGTGAAGCTGGCCTTTGAGCGACTCCGCTTTTTGATAACCGAAGACGAGCATCAACACGCCCGCCACCAACAACGCTATTCCGATCAATGTTCGCATGGTTCAATCCTCCTCTGGTTTTTCGCGCCCGAACTCCGGGCAGCACGAGCATTTCGTGCCGTAACAGTCGGTACAGATTTTTTGGCCGCCGAAATTCATGGCGCCAAACCGCCCGCACTCATCGCACGTCAGGCTTTCGTCGGATTTGATCTCAGAAGTCATGACGCAACTCACATTTTGTGTTTAGCCAGCTTCCACGCGATGTAGCCCCCTTGGATCATCGCCAGCACGATCAACCCAACTCCAGACAAGCGCTCCATCTTGACCATTGTTTTCTCCGTGAATTTTTTGTGCCCGAGCGAAATCGCCCAACTCAATCCGGTGAACCACAGTCCCACGCTCACCGTCACACCCGCCAGGCAGGCGAGTTTACCCTCGCGTGTCGGTTCAACCCAACCGCGCGAGATGAAGTTCGCTCCAAGGATAATCCAGCCCAACAACACGCCGGGATTTGCCAGCGTGCGGACAAAGCCGATCATGAAAGCCGAGTGAGGATGCAACTTTTCTTCGATCCGCTCCTCGATCTTGAGTTCCAACTTTTCAACAAGCGGCACGGATTTGGCCAGTAGAAAGCGGACGCCAAGAAACATCATGAACGCAAAGCTGAACACTTCCATGACAGATTTGATCCAACCCTTCTCGAAGAATGCCGCGAAGCCGGTGAACGCCACCGCGCAATAAATGACCTCCATCGCCGTGGCGCCAAGGCCGATGAGTGCTGCGCACCTGAACCCCCGGCGTGCGCCTTCGTTGAGTATTGTGATGTTGACCGGACCGACAGGGATGCAAAGTATCAGGCCGCTGAGAAACCCCGTCAGCGCAGCGATAAAAATAGGCGGCAGATCGAGCATGAGACTTCAATCCACGCGCTTGGGCGTGTCCTCTTCATCAACCTCCTCGATCTCATGGCGCATCTTACGGGAGATGTAGGGACGCACAAAGCCATAGACCAGATACGCCGTGAAGAACAGCGGCAGCACGTAGATCAAAACTTTTTCCCGCAACACCAGCACTCCACCCAGTAATGCCGCGCCCAAGAACGCCTTCGTGAACGTGCTCGTAGATCGAAAACCCAGCGTCTTGAAGCTGGGATAGCGCACCGTGCTCACCATCATGGCCGAGAGAAACACCAGCACGATGGCGGGCACGTATTTCCAGTTGCCGAGGCTGCGGTCCTTCTCGTTCAGATGAATGATCAGCATCGTCACCGAACCGACCAACCCCGCTGCTGACGGGATCGGGAAGCCGAGGAAATCCTTACTCGAACCGCCGCCAGGCATCGTGGCCAGACAGTTGAAACGCGCGAGCCGGAACGCACCGCACAAAAGATACATCGAAGCGATGAACCAGCCGACCTGCGGATGATCCTTGAACACATCTCCCAACACCACTCGATGCACGAGGAACGCTGGCGCCACACCAAACGAAACCAAGTCTGCCAGTGAATCGAACTCGCGGCCGAACGGACTCTCCACTCCAGCCATCCGCGCCACGCGACCATCGAAGAGATCGAACACACACGCTGCCAGGATGAAGGCGAGCGCGAGCTTGATGTCAGTGAAGTCGCCTGAACCCAGATTGGCTTCGACAATTTTTGTCAGCGCCACAAAGCCACAAAAAAGATTTCCTGCCGTCAACAAGTTCGGCAGGAAATAGATTTTTAATTTTGGTTCGTCGGCGGGTGGGATGATCAAATTTTCAGGCATAGAATTGGGAATATTCCACATTCAACAACCAAGGTCCGACATCCAATGAAGGGCATGACGCACGAAAACATCGGGCGTTCGATGTCGGATGTTGGATGTTCTGTTCATCATTTAAGCAAGCGTTGCCAGAATGCTCTCTCCGCCCACCATCTTGTCGCCCAGCTTCACCTTGATTGTCGCACTCATCGGCAGATAGATATTCCCGCGCGAACCGAACTGCACCAGGCTGATGCGCTCACCCACCACCACTTTTTCCCCGGCGGCGGCCCAGACGTTGATGCGTCGCGCGATCAATCCCGCGATGAGACGTACGCCGAGTTTTTGTTCCGGCGCTTCCTCCGGGATGAAGCCGATCAGCACATTCTCGTTGAACTCCGCACAATCACTTCGCGTCGCACTCAGATATTGGCCATCGCGATGTTTGTGGAAAACCATCTGCCCGGTCAGCGGTGCTTTCTGGACGTGAACATCGAAGACATTCAGGAAGATCGAGATGCGGCGACACTTGCCGCCCATGAATTCCAGTTCCTCCGTCTCATCAATCAGGTCCACCGTGCCGTGTGCGGGCGCGAGCACGAGTTTTTTGCCGGATGGAACGGTCGCATCCGGGTCGCGGAAAAAGTTGAACGTGAAGATGGCGAACAACACCCACAGCACGCCAAGCACGCCGCTCAATCCGAGGATGAATCCGCCGAACTTGTGAGCCAGAAACCCCACCAGCAACACCAGCAACACCGCACCCAACGAGAAGAAGATTATTTTTAACGCCGCAGCTTGTGCTTTACCCGCATGTTTCATGCGGCCAAGGTAGGGACGGCTCGCGCGCGTTCAAAGAACAAAATCCGAGGACACGAAATCCATGCAGCAGATTTTTAACGCAAAGGCGCAAAGGTGCTAAGACGCGAAGAAAACTACCAAAGCCACACACAAATAGTGCGCCGCCGCTTGGTGTGGGCGCGTTGCTCGCGTCAACGCCAATTTTTCGGTGTTCCAGCTTTGCGCCTTTGCGTTGAATCCCAACCGTATAGTTATGCCCTCACACTGGGAACATCTTGAAAAACTCGCTCTCGCCGAAGTGGAAGCCACGTTGGCGGACTTGCCCGCGCCTCTGCGCGAACGCGCCGCTCGCCTGCCCGTCACCTTCGAGCCGAAGCCGAACGCGGGGCTTGTCGCCGAAGGTATCGCCGAGGATTCACTCGGGCTGTTCACTGGCCCGGCGTTTGGCGAGGAAGACAACTGCGCGTCGCCGTTGCCGCCGCAGATCATCTTGTATCTGGAAAATCTCTGGGACTTCACCGAAGGCAACGACGAGGTTTATTTGGAAGAAGTCCACACCACTTACCTTCACGAACTCGGCCACTACCTTGGCTTGGATGAGGAGGATCTTTCCGAGCGCGGTTTGGAGTGAGCGGCTGATAATCCCTTGACCATCCTCCTCCAAACTTTCACTTTGCCCGGCGTGTTCCTGAAAATAATATCTGCCTGCCTCGCGTTTCTGGTCGCGGGGACTTGTCTCGCCATCGAACCCGAACGCTCGGTCATCCAAATCCAGACCTATCGCCAGTCACCCGATTGGACTGCGCCGTGGCGGTTCGATGCTGTGCAGCGCTCCGGCGGCTCAGGCTTCGTCATCCGGGGCAAGCGCATCATGACCAACGCGCATGTCGTCAGTTGGGCGCGGCAGATCATCGTGCGGAAATATCAGGACGCGAAACCCTACGTGGCCCAGGTGGAATTCGTGGGACATGATTGCGATCTCGCAATCCTCACCGTCGAAGATGAAACTTTTTTTGACGGGTTACCTGCGCTTGAGTTTGGCGAGCTGCCACCCGTGCGTTCCACGGTCATCACGTATGGTTACCCCGCTGGTGGAGAGGAAATTTCCTACACGCGCGGTGTCGTGTCTCGCATTGAACTCAGCCCCTACTCGCATATCGGCAACCGCCGCTTGCTCTCGGTGCAAACGGACGCTGCGATCAATCCCGGCAACAGCGGCGGGCCTGTGGTGCAAGATGACCGCGTGGTGGGTGTGGCGTTTCAGGGTATTCAGGCGCTGGAAGGCGCGGGTTTTTTCATCCCGCCTCCCGTGATCCAGCGTTTCCTCAAGGACATCGAGGATAAACGCTACGATGGCGTGCCGCTCGCCGGTGCAGGCATCACGACATTGCAAAATCCTGCTTATCGTGCGCGGTTGAAATTGCCGGATAACAATCTCGGCGCGCGGGTGGATCGCATCCGCTCGAAGACCAGCACGAATAATGTCCTGCGTGCGGATGATGTGATCTTGAAGATCGGCGACTTTCCCGTGGCGAGCGATGCTACGATCTTGTTCCAAGGCAATCGCGTGTTCTGCGCGATGGGTTTTCAACTCGGCCAAAGCAGCGACAGCGTCCCGGTGCAACTCTGGCGCGACGGCAAGTTGCTGGATGTGAAGTTGACCGTGGAGGCGGCAGTGGATGATCAGCGCGAGGGCAATCAATTCGATGTGAAGCCGCGCTATTTTGTTTTCGGCGGGCTGGTGTTCACGCCGTTGTCGCTCGATTATCTGCGCGACGCTGGCCGTGAAGGTTCAGAAGCGAACGCAGGCGAACTCAATTACGAACTGTTCTTCCGCAACCGTGAAGAACCAGAACTCGCCCGCGAAGAACCCGTCGTCCTGAGCAGCGTCCTCACGGATGGGGTCAACGCCAACTTCAGCACACGGGGACGGGTGCTGGTGGATCGCATCAACGGTATCCGTATTGAGAAAGTTGCCGACGTGATCCGCGCGTTCACCACCAGCACGAACGCTTACGACGTGATCGAATTAGGAAAGCGCGGTGCCTTTGAGACCCTCAATCACGCGGAGGCCGTCCGCGCCAATGACAAAATCCTCAACACCTACGGCGTTCCCAAGGATCGGCATCTATGAAAAACTGTTTCCTCCTCACCTTGCTGGTGTTGGGCGCGCCCCTGTCAGCATTGGCTGAATCCACTCCCCCTGCAGTCGCGTCTGCTTGGGAAAAATCCATCGTGCGTATCGAAGTCGCACGCAAAGCTTACGATTATTACCAGCCATGGAATCGCCGTAACGAGCGCGCTGCGAAGACCGGCCTCGTCGTCGGCGAACGCCAGATCCTTGCCACGGCTCAAGACTTATCCGACCAGACACTCGTGCGCGTTCAGAAGAATGGACGCGGTAAATGGACGACAGCCAGCGTTGTGTGGATTGATTATCACGCCAACCTCGCGATGCTCACGACCGAGGACGTGGCGTTCTGGAGTGAACTTCGCCCCGCCAATCTGAGCGGCAAACCACCCGGCGAAGGCGCGCCGCTGCAAATCGTCCGGTGGCGCGAAGGTAAATTGGAAAACCGCCAGGCCGAATTCACGCAATTCACCGTGCGCGAGAGCGAGGGCAGCGCCATCAACCATGTGCAGATGGAACTGGACTCAGAGATCCGTGACGCCGGGGGAGGCGAGCCGGTCATCACGGATTCGCGCATCGCGGGCATCACCTCCTCTCAACGCGGACGCGCGTGTCGGGCCATTCCCGCCTCATTCATCCGCTCTGTGCTGGAAGCGCATAACTCCGGCAACCGGCGTGGCCTCGGCTATTTTCATTTCTATTGGCAACCGGCGGAAAATCCC
>JANPGI010000035.1:0-8878 GCA_031423875.1 Verrucomicrobiota bacterium
GCCGGGTTCGCTGCAGCGCATGGTTAGCGAACCAACCTCGTCGGACGAGGAGCAATGACTGAAGGAACTGAAAAGGCGACTTGTATTGATTATCAATGGTTTGCATGTCTAGTTCCTCAGGAGGCCACGTCATCGTCATACTCGAACTCTCCGAAAAAATGAAACCGAAACTCCTAAAATAACGAACGCGCATCCAGCAACCGCCGCGCGAATCCAAACCGACTGAAACTCCCCTCGGATGCTTATCAAAACTCCGAAGATGATAGACCCGACGATCAGCCAACCCCATCGGCGACCTCTCTGCTCTGGTGTCTTGTCAGTCATAAAAGTGTGAAGTGGCCTAACGACCCAAGCTCAGCGACCCGGCGCACGGGACGCAACGATTGCCAACCCCGACGCCATGCCGGGTTCGCTGCAGCGCATGGTTAGCGAACCAACCTCGTCGGACGAGGAGCAATGACTGAAGGAACTGAAAAGGCGACTTGTATTGATTATCAATGGTTTGCATGTCTAGTTCCTCAGGAGAAATTTGTCACGCGAAATTTGTTCAGTGTAAATACACCGGACTAATCTTTCTTTACCATTCACTTGTGTCAAAAGTAAGGAGCGACCCCTTTATGACTGGAGGAACTGAAAAGGCGACTTGTATTGATTATCAATGGTTTGCATGTCTAGTTCCTCAGGAGGCCGCGTTGTCATGGAAACTGTATCCAATACTTCTGACTCGCAGAATCTGCACGCAGCAACGATGCCGCTCGCGCCTCCATGCCCGGTGGAACTGAAACTCCATACCCTCTCGACCCCTCAATAATAGAATGAATGCCTGCACGCTCGAGAACCTGACCGACGTGGCCTGCCATCTTCGGGTCAACGACGGCAACGTGGACAAACTTGCTGTAGTCAGGAGTAGCGGCCTGCGGTGAGGGCCGGTGAGCGCACGAACCAACGCCGAGCGTCATCAAACTCAGAAGAACTGTGGCAATGATTCTGTGCATGACGTGTGAAGCGGCCTAACGACCCAAGCTCAGCGACCCGGCGCACGGGACGCCACGATTGCAAACCGCAACGCCATGCCGGGTTCGCTGCAGCGCATGGTTAGCGAACCAACCTCGTCGGACGAGGAGCAATGACTGAAGGAACTGAAAAGGCGACTTGTATTGATTATCAATGGTTTGCATGTCTAGTTCCTCAGGAGGCCACGTCATAATAATCACTCAGCAGGCAACTCTGGGAATAATAGCTTTAGAGCCAGTGTGAGCCCCACAATACACAATAGAAATACAACCCAGCGGCTGGCCGCGTGACTCACAAACGGGCTGATCACAGAAAACGCGACGAGGACAATCGCAATCATACCAAATAGGGCGAGCGGATCCACAAACACAAAGACCAACGCCCCGATAGACATGCGCGCCCCGCGCTGAACCATCCAAGCGCTGTGCGCCAGCAAAGCCAGCACAGGGACTAAGACCGCATAAGGCACAGCCGACGGCGAACGTCGTTTGCTGTCGGGTGAAGTTGGTGTGTTGTCTTGCATTACGTGAGTGGCCTAACGACCCAAGCTCAGCGACCCGGCGGGACAACGACGCCGGGGCGCAGAAAGACCAACCAAAATGAAATCAAACTCCAAACGGAAAACGCCCCGCCGGGTTCGCTGCGGCGCATGGTTAGGCCAACGTCGTAAAAACATAATCAGCGGCGTGGATCAGGCGGCTCGGATGACGGTGATACACCAATGCCCACAGACTTCCGCAGATGCTCATACACCTCCTTCTGCTTCTCTAAACGTCTGGCAGCGGACTCTGCGGTCAGTGTCTCGATTGCTTTCGGGTCGGCGTGAGCAGCATGTGTCACTAGATGCGCTTCTACTTCGACAAGCTGTGCCTGTATGCCTGCCAACGCCCACAAAACCTGCTTGGCGAAAACTTCTGGATTGGGGTTGCTCATATAAAAGTGCGAGTTGGCCTAACAGTAGGTCTGCCGCACAGTGCGGTATATCAAGGTTGGCATGGGCTGGTTTTAGTTGAGGCGTTGCGCCGAGTCAACAGAGGCTTATTACATTTTCATCCATGAATATTGAAACGGGAAATACCGCAAGTCAGCCGGGCGGGCCCTCGCCGCAGCGCGCCGCCACTGCCACACGCAGGAAATCCTTTCATTGCCCTCTCACCCTCCACTCGCTGCGAGCGCGGGACTGCTCGCATTCCGTCAGACACTCTCATCCGTCTTTGATCACACACCCTTCGGTGGCTTCACCGTTTCAACCGATCTGAGACGCGCTGGGCGGCTTCACGGACGGACACGTCTTCATCGTTGAGAGCGGATCGGATCAGCGTGAGGACGTGGTCGTTGGTGAGTTGCGAGCGTCCGAGCGTGAGGATGGCGAGGCGGCGCATGGCGGGATTGTTAGTGGAACTGACCAGCAATGATTGAGGCACACGTCCGGGCGAGGGCAACAGAACGATGAGCGAACGGAAGGCCGCATTGCGCATCTCCATGTCGGTATGGGCGGCAGCCATTTCTGCGGTCAACGGCAACGCGGATCGCCCGATGCGACTGAGCGAATAGAATGCGGAGGCGCGGACGTTTTGGTTGGTGTCCAACGTGGCGCGGATGAGCAATGCCGCAGCAGGCAGGGCGTTGGTGCGCGCTTCACCGAGTGCGTAGATGGCGGTGTGGCGCACGGTGACATCGGCATTGGTGACGAGCGTCGTGATGGCATCAATGGCTTTGGGTCCGAGCGCGGAGATGTTTTGCGCAGCCACCCAACTGACCTGCGAATTGGTTTCAGAAAGCGCATCCAACAACTCAGGGAGCGCGTCCTCCGCTGCGGGGCCGATGATGCCGAGCGCGCGGACTGCGCCGACGCGATACTGCACGGTGCGACCGGGTTTGAGTTTCTGGAAAAGGTATTGTCGGGCAGCCACCGGGATGCGTCTGGCTTGTTGCAGGAAGGTGCGTTCATAGATCGGCTCACGGGTGGCAAGCAGCGAACGCAACGCAGGCACGGCGTTTGAACCCATGATGACAAACGCTTCGGTGGCAGCGTTGGTCGTGCGCGGATCGTGATTCAGGTAAAGTTCGCCAGCCCATTCCTTCACGGTCTTGCCGTTGTGCGTGGTGAGGCGGAATTGCTGTTCATCCCGGACGAGCAGGATGGCGGCGATGGCGAGAACCAGCACGACGAGCCCGGCGATGACGAGTTTGCGTTTCAACTGCATTGAACTTACCGCAAAGATGACGCAAGTGGGATGGGAAAACATCCACGTGGCGAAGAAGTGTGGCCAACACACCATTCGGTGAACAATTATTCCGAATGAAAACCTTTGCGTCTCTCCGCGTTCTCTGCGTCTCGGCGTTTCTGCCGTCCTAGTTCACATCGTTCCGGCTTAATCCGGAGGCGGGACAAAACCCCTCGTGACCGGAACGGTTGCGGGAAGATTGCTCCGCTTGCGACACCTACCCACTTCATTGCATCACCGTCGTCGCCTGCTTGAGTCGCAACCAATCCGAATTCTTGCTGCCCACCTGTGAATCACCCTGCGCCGACACGACCGAAGTCGGATCGCGCAACTTCCACTGTTCAGCATGACCATCCACGAAGTTCATCGTGAATCCGCGCTGATGCCGCATCGCCGGGAAACTTGCGAACGGACGCGAGTCATCCATCGTCACCAGAAAATATCCGTCATCAAGCGTGGACTCGTGTTCATCCGCCATCAGCCAAAGCATCGCCGCGCCGCCCGCGCCGAACTCCGCGTCTTTGACAAATGTCCGGTAGATATTCCTGTTAGCGGTAGCCGTCTCCATCGTGCGGCTTCCCATCCACGAATTCATCGCGTAACTGCGGACGCGTGGACCGCGAATACTCAAGCCCTCCACGCTCATGGAGTTATCCCCGGGGCAATGGAACAACGCTGCCTGACTCACGTAAGGAAACAGTTTTCCCTGACGCAGCAGGATGGTGTTCGTCGCATGAATCGAATCTTTCATGCTACCGCTCACCCACACATTCGAACTGGTGGCGGCTCTCGTGATGTCTTGGTTTGGGACGAGAAAACCCGCGTTATCACCCGCATACATCTGCGCAGCCACACCGGATTGTTTGAGATGATTCAGGCAGGCAAGGGTCTTGTCTCTGGTCTTGGCCACACCCAATGCCGGGAGCAACAGTCCAACGAGAATGGCGATGATCGCGATGACCACGAGGACTTCGATCAGCGTGAACGCGCCCATACGACTCCCGCCCGCGACGAATCGCGCAGGCTGGCGGCTCATTTGAAATGCAGACCGATACAACACAACTTAGGAACACGTTTTACACGAACCCCGCAATCTTCGCACTGTGCGTCTCAGGGCACACCCCGCGCTTTTCATTGCACTGCACCGCACTTGCCAGATAATCGTCCCGCTGCCAGATGACATTTCGCGCAATCTTACTCGGCTTTATGGGCGCCCTCTTAGCGTTGTCGCCGAGCTTTGCCGCTTCACTGTTGCAAACAAATCACTGGCGCGTCTTCACCAAAGCGGATGGCTTGCCGGAAAACTCCTGCGTCTCCATCTCCGTCAACACGAGCGGAAACGTCCTCATCCGCCATGCGAAGTCTGCGGCCATCTCGCTCTTCGACGGCTACGAATTCATCAGCATCCCCGCGCCGGGAACAAATCGCGGGCGCATCTATGAAAGTCCTGGTGGTCAACTCTGGACGGTCACCCGCGAGGGCTTGCTGGAGTTTCGTGAGGGCGAATGGTCGCCGCATCTCGTGCCACAGATCACCGCGCACTTTCGGGCCGGGCGAACGAACGAGGTTCGTCTCACACCCGTCCGCCAAGGTCGCGTGACGATTTTGTTACCCAACGAAACCCTGCAACTCGACGTCTCCGATCCTGAGCGGGCGCAGATCGAATCATTCCCGCGCACAAACCAGATCGCTCCCGCCAGTCATACGGCAGCATTGCCTGAAGTTTTCCCCATACGCCGCGTCTTTGATCAACAACACGACCCCGGCGGCGCAGCATGGTTCGCCACTTCGGATGGCCTGTTCCGCCAGACGCGGGAGTTGTGGGAGGCGATAGACGAGCGTGAATCAGCACGTTGGAGTTCAAACATTAGCTTGTTGGGCAACTCAACGAAGCGTGAACGTCAAAGCGCCGATTCACAGATCATCGCCACGCCCGATGTGCCGGACGGAATCAAATCACTCACAAAATGGAAGACGCATTTCGATGCCAAGAACGGCGACGTCTGGCTCGGCGGCGATAATCAGATCGCATGGCGACATCAAAGCGTCTGGGGAATCTTTTCTTCCACGAACCAGATCGGGCCAGAGAAGATTTTTGCGTTTGCGGAATCGCCGGATGGTCGCATCTGGTGTGGCACGCCGCACAGCGTCTGGGAATTTGACGGCAAAGACTGGCTCATCCTGCGCAGCGGAATTGAACGCATCAACGCCCTGCTCTGCTCACGCGATGGCACGCTCTGGGTCGCCACGAGCCATGGCGCGTTTCGCTTCACACAGGGCGCGTGGATCGCCAACGGCCCTGAAGACGGACTGGCCGCGTTGGAGGTTCGCCAGATTCATGAAGACGCTACGGGCAGAATTTCCGTCGAGACCGCGCGCGGTTGGAACACGTTTCATCCTGAAGCAGACACGGACGCGCCGCGCACCGCCATCAGTTCAACTTCCAGCGATGACGCACGCTTTCGTGAAGGTGCTGTGGTGACACTCGCGTTTCGCGGTCGTGACAAGTGGAAGCAAACCTCCCCTGCGCGGCTGCTCTTCTCGTATCGGCTCGATGAACGCGAGTGGTCGCCGTTTCTGGAGTTGAACGAAATCTCCTTCGCTGATCTCTCGCTAGGCAAACATTACTTCCAAGTCCGGGCGATGGATCGCGCTGGGAACATTGACCCCAAACCTGCCAAGCTGGAATTCACGGTGGTCATGCCATGGTATCGCGAGACGCGGCTGGTGTTGACCCTCGCCATCGCGCTGATCGTGGCGCTCTTCTTTGCCGCGCTTGCGTTCAATCGTCACCATAAGCTCCAGCGCAGTTACGCCGAAGTGGAGCGGCAGATCGCTGAACGCACGCGCGAACTGGAACTCGCCAACCGTGAACTGCTACACAGCCAGAAGATGAACGCGCTCGGCTCGCTCGCCGCCGGCATCGCGCATGATTTCAACAACATCCTTTCCATCATCAAAGGCTCGGCGCAGATCATCGAGGACAACGCGGACAAGCCGGACAAGATTCGGACGCGCGTGGATCGCATCAAGACTGTGGTGCAACAGGGCGCGGAAGTCGTGGACGCGATGCTCGGCTTCAGCCGCAGTACGGACGCCCCGCCCGCACCGTGTGATCTCAACGTGGTGGTTGATGAAACCCGGAAGTTGCTTGGCGACCGTTTTCTTCGTGAAGTGGAAGTGCGCTTCGCGCGTAGCGAAGGTTTGCCGCAAATTTCCGTCCCCCGAGATTTTGTGCAGCAGATTCTCCTCAACTTCATCTTCAACGCCGCCGAAGCTATGAGCGGGGAAAAGCAAATCACTTTGACTACGCAACTCACCGCAAAGCTGCCAACCGAACTTTTCCTGACACCCGCCGTCGCCAAGGATTATATCCTCATCTCGGTGCAAGATTGTGGCAGTGGCATCGCGCCTGAGATCAAGTCGCGCATCTTTGAGCCGTTCTTCACCACTAAAGCACTTTCCACCAAGCGCGGCACAGGGCTGGGGCTTTCGATGGTTTATGAACTCGCGAAGAAAATGGGCGCGGGACTCGCCGTCGAATCTGTCGTGGGACAAGGAAGCACGTTCACGTTGATCCTGCCCGTGTGCGAAACCAAACCAACGCCATGAATCAGCCCCACCTTCTCATCATCGAAGACGACGATCTGCAATATGAGATCTACGAGGAGTCGTTGAGTGATTACCGCCTCACCCGCGCGCTCAATGGCAGCGATGCGCTCGCGAAAGTTCCGAAGAATCCGCCGAGCCTGCTGATCCTCGACCACGTTCTCGCGGGCGGCGAACTGGGGCTGGAGTTTCTGCCCGAGTTCAAGGAGTTGATGCCGCACGTTCCCATAATCATCGTCAGTGGTGCGCTGGAAGTGCGACAGCAGATGGCGGCATTGCAAGGCCCGCGCCGCGCTCACTACTGTTTGCCGAAGCCCGTGGACATCCGCGAACTCAAACGCACCATCACCATCGCGCTCAAAGAATGCAGCGACACGGAGATCATCCGGCAATTCGAGTCGCTCGAACGCGCGCGGCGGATTGACGCGCAGGAATTGTTGAGCCGCTCCACCGACCGCCTCAGCCGCCAGAACCGCATCGTGGAGATCATCGGCAAGTCTGGCGAACGCCCGAACATCTCCGCGCTCGCCCGCGATTTCAAAGTCGCCCGCCGCACCATCATCCGTGATTTGCAGGAACTGATCCGTCGCGGCCAGCTTAAACCGGAGGTTTATCCCGAGTGGGAAAAACCTGACGCCTCGGAAGATGAATAATTGTTTCTGGCGACAGTCAGCCTCTCCCGGATGTTGAACTCTGTTTTCTCTCATCGACGGCTCGCGTCTATCGCTTTGGTCATCGCTTTTTGCGCGGGCTGCTCGCTGTTCCCGAAGTCTGACACACCAGCAACCCTTCGCGTGATGACCTATAACATCCATCACGGTGAGGGACTCGACGGCAAGGTGGACCTGGCTCGCATCGCGGAATTGATCAAACAGGAACGCGCCGACATCGTGGCCTTGCAAGAAGTGGACAAAGGCGTGGCGCGCACTGCGCGACGGGATCTGACCGCCGAGCTGGCCGCACTCACCGGGATGACTGGCGTGTTCAGTAACAATTTCCACTACCAAGGCGGCGAATATGGGAACGCGGTGCTGACCCGCTTTCCGGTGAAACACTGGAGCAACCGCCATTACCAGATGCTGCGACCCAACGAGCAGCGCGGAATTCTCCAAGTCGTGTTGGACGTTCACGGGCACGAGTTAGTTTTCATGAACACGCACATAGATTCTCGTGCTGATGATGCGGAGCGTTGGTTGAACGTGGGTGAGATCGAAGCACTGGAGAAACAATATCGCGGCCACCCAATGATTCTCTGTGGCGATTTCAACGATGTTCCCACCAGTCGCATCTACCGGCGGATGAGTGAAACCTTCCACGATACTTGGACGCAAGCAGGGCAAGGCGATGGTTTCGGTTTTCCGGCCAATAAGCCGACCAAGCGCATTGATTACCTCTGGATTTCCAAAGACGAAGCGCTCGTGCCGCTCAAGGTTTGGATTCCGCCATCAGAAGCGTCAGATCATTTGCCGGTCGTAGCGGAGTTTGAATTGCGTTGATGGCGAGTAGCCTTCTAGCTTTCTTCGAGTGAAAACGAAAATTGACGCGTTTTCCCATCACCCACTCCGACTCAACCGGGTTGAGTTATCGCTTCTGATTCCACACTCGCCAGCCGCTAACCTCATCTCTAATCTCCGCCCCATGCCGAACAGGAACAAACTCACGGAGTTCGTGGAATGCTCCGACCGCCTTTGCTCATGAGCCTCGTAAAATCAAAACAACGAGTCGCCGATCATGGCGAGGTGTTCACGCCTGCGTGGATGGTCGAGGCCATGCTCGATTTGGTGAAGGGCGAGAGTGAACGCATTGACTCGCGCTTTCTCGAACCGGCGTGCGGGAATGGCAACTTTCTCGTGCCAGTCCTCCGGCGCAAGCTCGCCGCCGTGGAACTCAAATACGGCCAGTCCGATTTTGAGCGACGGCACTACGCGCTGCTCGCGCTGATGTGCGTTTACGGCATCGAACTGTTGCCGGACAACATTGCCGATTGCCGCGCGAACCTGCTCGAAATCTTCGCCGACTATTTGAAC
>JANPGI010000036.1:0-20637 GCA_031423875.1 Verrucomicrobiota bacterium
CGAAAACGCCTGCGGATTTTGAATCCTACGTTCCAGCAGGTCTGCCCAATGCCGGAGTTGGACCAAAAATCAGCAACACAGCCATATCGCAGAACGGAGTCTTCAAGCATCCGCCGTTTGAAGCTATGAATGTTCTCACTCCCACGGTTGCGAATCCCGGCGGCGGCGAGCCTGTCAATAAATGGGTGGACGTGAGCGTGGAAGTGACGCGCCAAACCAACATCAATGTCTTCATCAATGGCTCGCTCGTGATTCCAGCTTTTGCTCTCACGAATGGCTCGCTAACCACGACCTATACCAATGGCACGATCATGCTCGGTTACTTGGACCCGAACGCAGACGTCAGTGATAACAGCGCGTTCGTCTATTATTCCAACATCCGTGTCGTCAAGTTGTCGCCCTACATCACGCTTCAACCCGGATTGACGAACAGTCTGGCAGATCGGTTGATTGTCACACAGGGATCAAGCCTTACGTTGACCTCTGCGGTCGCGCTTGCAACGGCCCCAGTCACCAACGTCTGGTATCGCGGCACGGGCACGGCAGCCAATCCCGGCACTGGCGTTCCGACCTTTGCCTTACAGACCAACATCGTCAACGCCACTAGCATGACCGACACGCTTGTGCTGAATAATCTGCAAGCCATCGGCGCGACGAACTATATGTCCGTGTTCAGCGACGTTTCCGGTTCAGTCACCTCGCGGGTGGTCAGCGTTGAAGTGGTGCTTGGCCCGACAAATCAGATTGCCAATGCGGGTTCGACGTTCCAATTCCCCGTGCGGTTTGTGGGGCCAATAAACCCCACCTTGTTCCAATGGAGAACCAACGGAGTCAATCTGGCCAACACGGCAGGACGCTTTGGTGGTGTGACCACCTCAAATCTGTTCATCACCAATGTCCTGGCGGGCGATGGTCTGGTTACATATTCCGTAGTCGTATCCAACGTTGCTGGCACGGTGACTCCAGCAGGCTTGTTGAGCGTGGTAAGTCCTGTGACCCCCGCCAGTCAGACCAACCTCTGGGGTTCAACTGCGGCCTTCACCGTACCGACGTCAGGCAGCGTGCCGCTGACGTATCAATGGAAGCGTGCCGGAACAAATCTGGTTAATGGTGGCAATGTTTCTGGCGCCACAAGCGGCACCCTGACTCTCACGGGTGTCACCCGGGCTGACGCCACGAACAACTACTTTGCGGGTGTGACCAATGGTTTCAGCGGCGTTTCCAGCACCACAAATGCACTCACCGTGATCGTTCCGCCGCCCGCCTTCACCAATGCGGTGGTGTCACTCGGTGTCATGACCATGTCCTTCAGCACCACGAACGCATTTGACACCACCAGCGCGTTCATCCTGCAAAGCGCTGGAGACGTGACCGGACCCTACACGAATACACCGGCCACATTCACAGGATCGGCTGGATCGTTCCAAGTGACCGCACCACAAACCGGCGACAAGATGTTCTATCGGTTGCTGCATGTGTACTAAGATCGCGCGATGCGACAGCATCGTGAAACAGGTGTCGGGTGACGGATTCGCTGTCACCCGACACCAATTAAAATGTGTGTCAGGCCCTGTGCTGCGGGCGGTAAAATAAAGGTAAGAAAAAGGTAAAGTAACGATGATGAGACTTGAAGCAAACCAGTCTTGGGAATCGTGATTCGATGACGACAATAACGGTTTTGTATGACGGCTTGATTGAATTGGAAACCAGATTGATATGAAGAAACCTACGGAAAAGAAGACTTCCGCGTTCACCTTGATTGAGTTGCTGGTGGTCATAGCCATCATTGCAATCTTGGCGGCTATGCTGTTGCCAGCACTTGCTAAGGCCAAGGCCAAGGCCTCAAGAATCCAGTGCATGAGCAATAAAAAGCAAATAGCGATTGCTTGCGCGATGTATAGCGGTGAATGGAACGACTTCTTAGTTCCAAATGCTCCTGCTGGAAACGATTTGGGTTGGTGTAAGGGATCTGTGAATTGGGGTTCAGGGGCAGCCAATATTGACCCCATCTACTACACGACCAATTGCCTCGCGCCTTATGCTGGAAACATTAGGATTTACAAGTGCGCCAATGATAGACTTCCTTCCGACAACGGCGACAGGATAAGGAGCATAGCAATGAATGGCATGCTGGTTGGTGCGTTACTGGCGCCAGGTTCAAACAGGGATAGCTATAATCCGGGTTGGAGGACGTATAAAAAAATGTCAGATTTGAACTGTCCGGGTCCTGTCAACACCTGGGTTTTTATGGATGAGTCCATGCGATCACTGAATGACGGGTTTATGCAAATGAACAGCAGTTCACCGCTTTATCCAGACATTCCGGCCAATTATGATGGAGGTGGCAATAATCTGTCATTTGCTGACGGTCATGTGGAATATCGCAAATGGTTGTGGCCGGGGTTGCCAACTGCTGGCCTGAAAAATGTCCCCAACACACCCGGCATTGGCAACGTTGGAAATTGGGCTAGCAGCGGACAGGATGTGGACTGGATATGGTTGAGGGATCGCACGTCTTGCAAGCCATAAGTGCTTAGAGAAAGCGTTACCAAACGACGGGATGCTCTTTGTTTTCGTATGGAGTGCGAGCGTTTGGAGATGGCGAATCCTGATCGGGAATGACCGGGCGCGGTTCAGAATCAAACCAAGAGCACCGTTGAGGACATTTAGTTTTGAACACGCAATCGCCGGAACTCCCCGCCAAAAAACGCCGAGGCAATAGTCTGAACCCCGAGTGGCGTTCACTCTCATCGAGCTTCTTGTTGCCTGCGCTTGCCAAGTCAGAACAGAGCTTCAACCTAAACTCCGCAGTTGAATTTGAACAACCACGGCTGGACACTGATGAAAACGAATTACGAACCATTCACCCAACGGGTGAAGCTGCGTAGTGGCGCGTTCCCCTCTCTTATCCGTGTGAATCCGTGTCCATCCGTGGTTGAACTGTGTTTTCCAAGATGAAGAGTTGGGGAAATGTTCTGTGACAATGTGACCAGGGTGGATATTTCTTGGCAATGGGCCAGCATCCTTGGCGGGGACAATGCTCGTCCCCATAACATGAATGTGCGCGCAGATTTTTTTTGTTGCCAGATGCTCGCGGCGGGCGTTAGCTGATAATGTTCACAACGAAAAACAAAGTGCTTAGCAATCCACGCCATTGATTCGGCACGCGGATTGCGATGCGAGTCGCAGCAGTGAAGTCAAAAATAGAAGTAAACCCAATAAGAAGTATGAAAACCCCCGCCTCTCTAAAAAACATCGCCCGCGCAGTCGCCGCACTAGTGGCATTTGCGGTCAGTGTGCCAGTCGTCCATTCCCAAGTGCTGGTCTATTCTGAAAACTTCCAAACAGATCACACTTTGGACAACACTTGGGTAACCAATTCGCTTGGCGGGTACAACCCGGTGAACCTTTATTTCGATTATAGCTCCGTGGGAATTCCTTCCGCGCCGAATTCGGGCGGAACGACCCGTGGTTTGAAGATGTCGGCCAATCTTGACCCGCTGGTCGCAGTGTTTCCTTCGGGAGTCACCGTTTCTCCGAGTGGTTTTGCGATCACTGCCAATTTTGAAATGCAGTGGGATTGGTGGTTAAACTACAACGGCCCGCTGAATGGCGGCGGGGCTGGGTCCACCCAGATTGGTGGCGGCGGGTTTGGCACTGCGGGCACAAGCGCTCAGATCGCAGGCGCCACGATCGACAGTTTTTTCTTCGGTGCTTCCGGGGATGGTGCCGGAACGACCGCTGATTACCGGGTCTATTCGCCTTCCGCTCCAACCAGTCATGGTGATGCCAGCGGTGTTTATGCCGCCGGGACGGTGGGGTCACGCAACAACAGCCATGCGTATTATCAATCAACCTTGCCGCCTCAATCCGCCACGAACAATTGTCCGGCGCAATTGGCGTTGTATCCGCAACAGACGGGATTAACTCAGGGTGGTTCTGCGGGCATGAAATGGCGCAATGCTTTGCTCCAAAAAGTTGGCAACAGCTTGACCTACTGGATTGACGGACTGCTCATTGCCAGCGTGGACGTCACCACAAACGGAACGCTGGGCGGGAACAATATCGTGTTCGGCCAGTTCGACATCAATGCTGGTGCTTCTGCCGATCCCAATGCCACGAACTTGGCGTTTAGCTTGGTGGATAACATCCGCGTCATCGAATACACCAACGTGGTCACCATCACCAACACGGTGTCCGCAGCGTATGAGGCGGGACCTGCGGCGGGCGTGTTCACGATCAATCGCACGGCGGCAGGTGCGGCTGTCACGGTGGGTTACACGATCAGCGGCACCGCGGCAAATGGAGTGGATTACACCAATGCTCTCGGCGGTCCCTTGTCGGGATCAGTCACATTTGAAGCCGCTGCGACCTCGACAAACATTACGATTGTCCCGGTGGATGACGCCCTTTCTGAGGCGACGGAGACAATTGTGTTGAGCATTTCGCCCTCTACGAATTACGTCGGAGCCGGCTCCACCTCGGTGGTCATCGTGGATAATGATCCCGTGCAGTTGTCCATCACCAACATTTCAACGCAAATGTACGAGCGGACGAATGATTACGCTGCGTTCCGAGTTTCGCGCTTGGGCGACACGAACACGGCGTTCAGCGTCAATCTGGCGTTTTCTGGCACCGCGACCTCAGGGACGGACTACTATACCAACACCACAGTGACGTTTGATGCCGGGGTGATCTCCACGAATATTCGTCTTTATCCGATAGTGGATGCTGCCAACGAAGGCAACGAGACAGTGACGGTGAGCCTTGCGGCGGCAGGCGGGGGTGAATACACGATTGGGACGCCGAGTTCTGCATCCATCACGCTTGTGGATGCCAACACCGCAGCCGAAATCGTGCTGTTCTCGGAAGATTTCAATGTTGACAGCTCGGCCAACTGGAACGTGTTCCACGCCGCATTCAATGGAATCACCGACTACAACACTGATTTCAACTTCGCGTACACATCATTCGGAATCCCGGAAGCCCCGAATGGGGGTGGCAACGGATTATTTATGAACGTGAACAAGGATGCCACCGGGTCAGCCGCCGCGCTGAATCTTTATCGGGTGGGTGGCGCGAATTTCAGTGGCAACTATGCGTTGCGCTTCGACATGTTCCTGAGCGTTCCGCTCCCGAGTACCGTCGCCACAGAATACGCTCTGGCAGGCATCAATCACTCCGGCACCAGAACCAATTGGTGGCGCAGTGGCGGGGTTCTCACCAACTGGGCGTTTGACGGCTTGTTCTCAACCATAGTGACGGATGCTGGTGGGACGCCAAACTATGGCCTTTATGTCCCGCCTTCCGTGACGACGAATCTCAATCCGACGCTCGCAAACAGCCAGACTGCGGCGGCGGTGGCGGCGGCATTCAAAGCCAATCCCTACGGCGTCGAGGGCACGGTGGGCAGTTCCAACGCGCCGGCTGGGTTCTTCGCCACGCCTACTTGGGCGGATGTGGAGCTTAGTCAGATCGGAAACATTGTCAGCCTGAGAATCAACAGAACCCTGATCTACAGTTACACCAACACGACGACCAATGTTTCTGGAAAAATCATGGTGGGCTACGAGGACGCTTTTGACTCCATCAGCCCCAATCAGTCCTACATGGTTCTCGACAACATCCGCGTGGTGACCATTACTCCTCCGGTCATCACCCTGCAACCGGTCAACTCGACCAATGCAGTGGGAACGCCCGCAACCTTTACGGCGGCCGCCACCACCAGCACCATCGTCACGAACTATCAGTGGTTCCGCAACAATGTTGCCATTGCGGGCGCCACGAATGCCAGCTATGCAATCGCATCGGTCGCGGTTGCCAGTTATGGCTCATACCGGGTCGAGGTCAGCGACGGCAGTTACACAACAGCCAGCAGTACGGTGGTTCTGAGTTCGCCGGGTCTGTCCATCGTCACTCAGCCCACCAGCGTGGTGATTGCGGTCAATCTCGCCACGAGCTTCACAGTTGCAATCGGCGGCACTCAAACGGGTATCACCAATTATCAATGGCAGCTCGCCTCAACAAACCTGCTGACGGCCATTGCCACCAACAACCCTTACAGCTTCACGTCACGGGCCACCAACTACGGCACGTACCGCGTTATCGTGAGCGATGGTTTCCTGTCCGTGACGAGTGCGGTGGCTACTCTGACCCCGCCCGCGCCCGTGATTAATGTTCAGCCCGCCAGCCGTTTTGCAGTGCATGGCAGTTCGCCAACACTGTCGGTTACTGCAACAACCTCATCGGGTGTCACCAACTACCAGTGGTTCTATTACGGCACAAATGTGTCCGGGGCTGGCATCTCAGGCGCAACGACTCGTATCCTTACATTGGCCGGAATCCAGCCGGTCAACTTTAACGGGCCTTACACCGTGCGGGTGAATGATGGCACCACCTCCATCACCAGCGCGCCTTCGGCCAACATCACACTCGCTGCTTCACCGACGGTTACCGCACCGGCGACCCTTGGCGCGAATCTGGTGTTTGGTTATCCAAGCCAACTGGGGCCAAACTACGTGACCGACTTCAAGTCAGCGTTAACCAATGCAACGTGGACTCCGATCAAGACGAATGCTGGCACCGGTTCGACGATCAGTATCACGAACGCCCTGTCGGGCGATCAAGGATACTTCCGTATCCGGCTGCAATAGCAGTTGGAAAATTGTGAGAGTCACCCGTTGTCTGCGGGTGACTCTCCAGTTACCATCAAGTGTGAGTCTCGACAGAATGAATGAGATGAAGCGAATCGTTCCAAAGAAAAGAACCTGCATGAACTTCAAAAAATACGGGTTCGCTGGCTTTACGCTGATTGAACTCCTCGTCGTCATCGCGATCATCGCGATTCTTGCGGCGATGTTGCTGCCCGCTTTGAGCAAGGCGAAGGACAAGGCGCACAAAATCAGTTGTCTGAACAACGAAAAACAGATGGGACTTGGCAGTCAGATGTATGCCGAAGACGATGATAAAAAGGCACTGACCGGAGTGGTCAACTACGCAGATGATGATTTGAACTGGTTGTATGTGACCTACGTTTCAAACGCCAAAAGTTTCGTCTGCCCTTCCACGAAAAATTCCGTCACCGTTGATCCCGCTGTTCCAGGCAAGGTTATAAATTTGTTTCCCAACGATCTGGGGAATCCAGCGGTGGGATCACTGACGCCGGGTGTCCCGCAGTACTACACAGACCGTATGCACGGCAGCATGCGCGCGTTCAGGGATCTTCAAAACAACGCCCTCTTGGGGAGAAACGATCCCGCTGGCAGCAGTTATGAAGTGACCGGATTTTTTTGCGGAGGTTCGCCCACCGCGTCAACTTCAGACATTTTGAACGTCCGCAAAACCCAGAACTCGTCAAATTCAAAAGCCTACAGCACCGTACAGGCTGGAACGAAATACAACTTCATTGGCCAGAAGGCCAGTCCCTCTGATGTTTGGATCATCTATGACGCCGATGACGGAAGCGCGAGTCCCTCGTCCCAGGAAGATTACCCGGACGCTGCGGATAACCATGGTGCCGCCGGCGGAAATGTCGTGTTTGGCGATGGTCATGCCGAATGGATTTCGCAAAAGAAATATGTGGGCAGCTTCATTCGCGGCACCGATGAGAAACCCTCGGTTTCAACGCTGATTTACTAAAGCACCGCTTCAAAGATCTTCCAGAGTGCGCCATTCCCCGGGCGCAGCAGCGTGGTGGTGCGAGATGCCACCGCAAAATGGCAAACGCTTGGTTGTCGGTTATTGCTGTGCCCGGGGACGGGCAATCTCACCCTCGTCGGGTTATTGCCGGACGTTAAACTTCGTTGCTTGAGACTGGCAAACTGACTTGCACCCTCGTCGCTCCTATAGGATTCTCACCCCCTGAAATCTATGGGACACATCAAAAAAATATCCGTCTTCGGATTGGGAAAACTCGGTGCGTGCATGGCGGCCACGTTCGCTCAGGCGGGTTATCAAGTGCTCGGCGTGGACATCAACCCCGAGTTCGTTCGCAAGGTCAATGAAGGCATCGCTCCGGTGGACGAACCGTTGCTGCCTGAAACCATGAAGAAAGCCGGCAAGCGTCTCCGCGCCACCACCAATCCCGCTGAAGCCGTCGCCACGGATATTTCCTTCTTCATCGTTCCCTCGCCTAGTTTGCCGGACGGAAGTTTCTCCAATGAATTTCTCATGCGCGCCCTGGCGCCCATCGCACAGGCTGTGCGCAAGGCGAAGAAGAAGAATCACATTTTTGTCATCAGTTCCACCACCACGCCCGGTGCGTGCCGCAGCGTCATCATTCCGATGTTGGAGAAAGAGATCGGCGGCAAGTGCGGCAAGGCGTTCAGCTTTTGTTACAACCCGGAATTCATCGCGCTCGGCAACGTGGTGCGCGGCCTCATGGCTCCGGACATGGTGTTGATCGGCGAATCCGACAAGCGTGCGGGTGATCTCCTCGAAGTCATCTATCACAAATACAACACCAACAAACCCAAGATCGCGCGCATGTCCATCACGAGCGCCGAGTTGACGAAGATTTCCGTCAACAGCTACATCACGGCGAAGATCAGTTTCACGAACCAGCTTCGCATGATCGCCGAGAAACTTGAGGATACGAACATCCACGAGATTCTCGATGCCATCGGTGCGGACTCGCGTATCGGGCACAAATATCTGCGCGCTGGTTTGAGTTACGGCGGGCCGTGTTTCCCGCGTGATAATCGTCTCGTCAGCTACGCGGCGAAACAAGTTGGACTCAGCGCGCCGCTCGCCGAGGCGACGGATCGCGTGAACGAGATGGCCAAAGAACAACTCGCGCAACAAGCACTCGCGTGTGTCCAGCCGGGTGATGCCGTAGTGGTGCTGGGCATGTCATATCGTCCTGACACTTACATCGTGGAGGAATCCGCCGGATTGCACATCGCGCAATCCCTCAAGCGCAGCGGTTGTCGCGTGCTGGTTCATGATTACGCGTCCAACACCAAGAACAGTCCCGCGCTGCTGGAGTTCGAGCAACTCGCCGATCCCGCGAAGCTCAAGAACGAGAAGCGCGTGAAGGCTGTGATCATCTGTAATCCGTGGCCCGGCTATCGCACCGTGAAATTTCCGAAAGGTGCGAAAGTGTTTGATCCTTGGGGCGTGCTGGCGTGAGCGAGGGTTTTGGATTCGCAGTAGTCGAGTCTGCTGATGCGCGGCTTGAGGGAAATGCCGACCATAAGATGGGCATTCTATTGTGGCTCGCCTGAAGAAGCATAGCGCCAACTCCCGTCTGTATCGGATACTCGGTGCAGGGCGATCATCTTCATCCTGAATCTTTCCCTTTGCGTCTTGGCCTCTCTGCGCCTTTGCGTTAAAACCGGGCATGGACAAAGAACGAGTGGCAGAAATCCTAGTCGAGATTAGCACTTTGCTTGAACTCAAGGGCGAGAATCCTTTCAAGACGCGCGCGTATCTCAACGGCGCGCGTATCATCGGCGGGTTGAACGAGCCTCTGAAAAAGCTCGTGGAGGAAGAACGCCTCGGCGAACTCAAGGGCATAGGCGATGCGCTTCAGCAAAAAATCACCGAACTCGTCACCACCGGGAAGCTCAAGTATTACGACGAACTCAAAGCATCCGTGCCCGCCGGTCTTGTTGCGATGCTCGACATCCCAGGTCTTGGCCCGAAGAAAATCATCGCACTCAACAAACATCTCGGCGTGGATTCCGTCGAGAAACTTGAGGCTGCCTGCAAAGCGGGCAAAGTTGCCGAGCTTGATGGCTTCGGCGAGAAGACGCAGACGAAGTTGCTCGACGGCATCGCGCATCGGCGGCTTTACGCACTGCGCTCGCGACTCGATGACGCGCTGACCGCAGCCGAACCTGTGCTGGATAGTCTGCGTCAACATCCCGATGTGATCCGGTGCAGCACGGCGGGGAGTTTGCGCCGCTGGCGCGAGACGATTGGGGATGTTGATTTCCTCGTGTCGTCCAAGCAGGCTGCAAACATCATCGAATATTTCGTCGCGCAACCCGGCATCCTCAGTGTCAGTGCCAAGGGCGACACGAAGGCGAGTGTGATTCTCGAAGGCGGTATCCAAGCAGATTTACGCGTAGTGACGGATGAAGAATTTCCTTTCGCGCTGGCTTACTTCACCGGCAGCAAGGAACACAACATCGTGATGCGGCAACGCGCCATCGCGCGCGGCTTGCGGCTCAATGAATACGGCTTGTTCAAATCCAAGGAGGAAACACGCGACCCAAAACTTCGCGTCGCTTGCGCCACCGAGGAGGAAATTTATTCCGCACTCGACCTCGCTTACGTGTCGCCGGAGATGCGCGAAGATCACGGGGAGTTTGAAGCGGCAGAGAAGGGAAAGCTGCCCAAGTTGATCGAGTGGACGGATCTGAAAGGCGCGTTGCACAATCACTCCACTTGGAGTGATGGCCACAACACGCTGGAAGAGATCGCCGCGCACATGGAGGAACTTGGCTTGCAGTATTGGGCTGTGACCGACCACTCGCGCGCGTCGTTCCAAGCCAAGGGTCTGGATCCAGAACGCGTGCGCGAGCAGCTCAAAGCCATCGCCGCGCTCAACAAGAAGTTCACAGATGACGGCAGCGAGTTCCGTTTGCTCACAGGTAGCGAAGTGGACGTATTGAAGGACAAACTAGATTTTGATGATGACTTGCTGGCGGAGTTGGATGTGGTGGTCGCGAGCTTGCACGTTCCATCAAGTGACGAAGCAGAGAACACCAAACGGCTAATCCGCGCGGCGGAAAACAATTATGTTCACATGCTCGGCCATCTCACCGGGCGATTGCTGCTGGATCGCGAGGCGTATCCGGTGAATCAGGAGGCGGTGATTGATGCGTGTGCGGAGACGGGAACGTGGATCGAGCTGAACTGCAATCCGTGGCGCATGGATTTGGACTGGCGCAAATGGTTTTACGCGCGCAGCAAAGGCGTGAAGTGCGTCATCAATCCCGACGCGCATCGCAATCACCATGTGGACTATCTACGACTCGGTGCTGGTGTTGCGCGTAAAGCGTGGCTGACCAAGTCGGATGTGATTAACACGCTGCCGCTGGACAAGCTCAGAAAAGAACTGGCGAAGAAGCGCGGGGCGTGATGGGTGAAAATTGGCAGGGCGCAGCGGTTTTCCAAAGCTATCAATCACTCTTCCGCTCTTGGCAGTGTGGCGACGAATTTTTCCCATAGCGCACGCTCCACGTAGAGTTCGAGGAACACGTTTGGTCGAAGTTCGTAGTAACCGGTCATGATCCACGCCTTGTTGGATTTGTCGTCGAGTGTGGCGTTCAGCTTGGCTGAAACAAGAACGATGGGCGCGAACGCATCCGCTGGCATTTCTTCAAACCAACCGACGTGCTTGAAATCGCGTAACGACCACGGCAACGGCCAGTAACTTTCTGGTGAAATGACTTTCACGGTTGTGGCGAAACCTTCAGGCGCGACGAGTGCGATGGCTTTCACGCGTTCAACAAGTTCGCGCTCATGCGGCGAGGTTTGGGCATAGACGTGGGGATTGCGTAGATCAGCGGCGAACTTGTGTGACAAGAGCCAGGCTTGCAGAGCGAGATGCAGAACGCCCACACCGATCAAGCCGGTGAGCAAGGCGCGGGCGAGTTTGTTACGAAATGATTTCACCAACGCCGTCGCGCCGATACCCGCGAGCAGTATAACGCCCAGCCAGAAATTCAGTGCGCACCACGGCGTTTTGTAGGAGATGAGCGTGTAGAGGCCGGTGAGTGCGACGGTGTAGAACGTGAGAAATCGTGTCAGGCCGGGATACGTCACGCGCTCGCGATTGCCGACGAATCCAGCTATCGCGCCCATGATGGCGAGCAGGAAAATGGTCAACTCTGTCCACACCGGGCTTTTCGCGGGGTGAAACCAGAGCAATCGCTCGAAGTAAAAATTCCACGGATGGATGTGAGGCGACGCACCGCCCGCGCGATTCAGCCATGGAAGATACGTGGCGAGCGAATCGGATGGGCCTGCGGAGTTCGTGAAGAAGGAGGTGAAGAACAACATCCACACCACGCCGCCAGCGGTCAGTGCGGAGGCGATGTGCGATGTGCGAATCGCTGGCTTGGTTTTATTTGTTTGCGGAGCGATGGACTGTTGCCGGCGATTCCACATTCGCTCGGCGAACAACGCGCCAATCATCGCAGCAAGTGTGAGGACGAAAGTTTCTTTGGTGGCAGACATCAAGCCCACGCCTGCGCCGGTGATTATTGCCCAGATCAATTTACGCGAACGCGAATAGCGCCAACCTGCCACGAGCGTCAGCAGCGAAAAGAAAACCAGCAACATCTCGTGGATGAAATAGCGGCTGTAAAAAACCATCGCGGGCGACACGGCGAGAAAGAGGGCGGCCCACGCTGTCGCGCTGTGGCCTAACCCGTCTTTGAGCAGGAGCAGCAGGAGAATCAACCCAACGCCGAACGCGACGGTGACGATGCGGAGTTGTGTATCGCTAAAATTTGGTGGGGCGACGCTACTGACGAGCCGCTGGGGTTGGCTCGCGGGGACGCTCGCCCCACCAGCAGAGTTGATCGCGGAACTTAGTTTGAGAATCGGCAGCGAGAAGTAATGCAGCGATGGCCCGTGATATTCGTGCGGATCGTATTTGTATTCACCCTTGTCCCAGAGCGCGGCGAGTTTAGTGGCGTTGACGGCTTCGTCGTTGTGAAGCGGACGATTGCCGAGATCGTGGGCGCGGAGGAAAATCGCCCCGGCGATTGCCAGCAGCAGCGCAGCAGTTGGCAACAAGGCGCGCACGAGTTTTAGTCTTTCTCAAGTTTTGCGCGGACGTAAAGAACTTCAACACGGACATTCTCTATGCAGCCGGTCACGAAAGAAATTCCTCCCAGCAGCAGGCAAATCATCCCCCCGCCGCCTATTAGCGCGCGAAAAATGCCGACCAGGAGCAGCACAATACCTAAAAAGAGGAAGCCCATCGCTGTCGTTTCCGCTCGACTCGCCCGGATGCGCGTTTGGCGTGACAGAGCCGACTCGGTCGGGCGCGGGGTTGGATCGGGCGTGTCAGCCATAACATTATTTGGCCGGAAGCGCGTACACTTCGATTTCCTGCCAGCAGTTCAGCGCGCTCAAGTGGCTGCCTTTGGTATAGCCGCGCACGTAGCGGGCTTTCGTGCTCTTGCCGTCGAACACGCGACCCCAATGGCGCTCGAAGTATTCGCGATCTGTGCCGACGCCGAGGCCGGAGGAATTGTCCGTGTCGTTGTTGAACAGCGTCGTCACGCCCGTCTTGAACTCTGGATCATCAGAAACTTGCACAACGACATCGTGCATGACTTGGATATAACGATGATCGTGCCAGATGGCGATGGCTTGAATGTTGAATGCGCTGCCAAGATCAACTTGAACCCATTGAGAACCCTTCTTCATCTCGACGGTGTCATAATCAAACGCCTCTTTCTTGCCGTCGGTGAGCTGGCTGGCTTCACCGGTGAAGGGATTCACGCTTGTCTTCACAGGCTTGTCGAGCGCGACGTTCTTCGCGCCTTTGGAGATCAGCAACGCAGCAGGAGCTTTATCCGAGTTGGCTTCGATGCCGGGGCCTGTGGGCAATTGTTCCGGCGTGCCTTTCAAGGTCGGCGCGGGCAGAGCCAAGACGAGCGCTTCAGTGTCTGCGGCGAAGGTGATGTTTGCGGCGAGCAAGGAAACAGCGGCGACGGAACAGAGGACAGTGTGTGTTGAGATCAATTTCATACGGATTTAGTTTCATGGCACGATAACGAATCGGGCCGCAGGTTCAAAACGAAAATACAGACGTGGCGGTCTTGAGGCTATTCAATCCCTGACAGATTTCTTGCCATCCCGGATTTCGTCGTTACAACTTCACGCATCAATGACCACGCCCGGCAGCGGTGATTTTGAAAACAGCTTCGTCGCAAAGAAACTGCTGCGGCTGATTGGCGCGGTGTCCCTCCTTCTTTTTCTCCTCACTCTCAGCCATTGGATCACTCCGGGCAGTCTGGAAACAATTTCCCGCGTGGCGGGTTGGCATCCGCTGCCACCACCGGCGCGACCGCTGGCATGGACTCTGTTCGCCGCGTTCAGTCTTTTGCCGGACGCATGGATACCGCCCGCGGCAAATCTCTTCACCGCGTCGGTCGCCACGCTGGTTCTCGTGTTGCTGGCGCGGTGTGTGTCGTTGTTGCGTCATGACGTGTTGCCGGAAGGCGATGTCCGCAAAGGTTCGCAGATCGGATTGCTCGCCATCAAGTCCGCGTGGATGCCGCCTGTGCTGGCCGTGCTGGTGTGTGGACTGCAACTCAGCTTCTGGGAACACGCCACAGCCGCCACCGGTGAGATGCCTGCATTGTTGTTGTTCGCGTTGGCCGTGCGATGCCTGCTCGAATTTCGCATCACCCAAAACGAATCATGGCTTGCGCGTTGTGCAGTGGCCTTCGGAGCGGGCATGGCGGACAACTGGGTGATGCTCGGTTATTTTCCAGTGTTGCTCGCGGCGCTGATCGGGTTGAAGGGATTCAGCCCGTGCTTGAACTCACGGTTTCTGTTCCGCATGGCGTTGTGCGGCCTCACGGGAATGTTGTTGTGCCTGCTGCTGCCGATGCTGGCGAAGTTTTGGACAACAGGCTCGACTGAGATGTGGTCTGCTGTGCTGGAGCATTTCAAAACCCAGAAGCACATGTTGTGGCTGTTAAAACTCGCTCCGTTCCGGCTGCTCGCGTTGATGGGGCTGATCCCGCTTTTGATCCTGTCTGTGCGCTGGAAATCCCACACCATCCAACCTGCCGACGACACGCCACAGGGGGTTTTCTTCGCCAAAGCCACGGGGCATTTCATTCACGCGCTGTTTCTGGTCGTGGCGCTGTGGCTCGCGTTGGAGCCGAGGATCGGCCCGAAAGATTTCGAGTCTGCGCCCATTCAGCTCACGCAAACTTTCCTCTGGGCGATGGCGGCGGGCTATTGCGCGGGCTACGTGCTGTTGTTCAAGCAGGGCACGATTCAACCGCGCCCGTCGAAACTCGCCGCCAACGTCGTGCGCCTGCTCATGCTGGCGATGACGGCGGTGTTGCTGTGGAAAAATTTTGGCTCGATCCAACTCACGAACAGCGGAGCCACGAGAGAATTCGCCAAAGCCCTCGCGGATGATTTGCCGGAGGGGAAAGCCGTTGTGCTCAGTGAGGAGCGGCAGACGTTGTTGCTGTTACGCGGCGAACTCGGCGCACGCGGGCGCGCGGGCGACGTGATACTGGTGGACACGCCGCAACTGATCTCACCGCGCTACCACGCGCTGATGGCCGCCAAGCACGATGCGCGCTGGCCGAGGACGCTTGGAACAAATGCGTCCGATCGGATCACGCCTGATCTTTTATTGAGAACGGTGGCTTCGTTGGCGGAGAAGGAGGCTGTCTTCTACGCGCATCCGAGTTCGGGATTGTTCTTCGAGAAGTTCGCTGGCGAATCCAAAGGCTCAGTTCAACAACTGGCGTTGCGAACGAGCGGGGAAATTTCCGCCAAGCCCACCACCGCTCAACTCTCCGGGAACGAACGGCTCTGGCAAACGCGGTGGTCGGCGCACTTGGGAAAACTCACCACACAGATCGCCGCCGGGCGAGCCGATGCCGCGCGCTGGAAAAGCTCCCGGCTCAAATGGCTGCTCGTGACAGAACGAGAAAACAAGACGGCAACATTTCTGAGCGGAGCGGTTTCCAAGGCGATGAATCATTGGGGAGTGCAGATGTTGCGGGCCGGTGGCAGCGGCGAAGCGATGGAATGGTTTCGTCGCGCCGTCGAATTGAACCCCGCCAATCTCGCCGCGCTCATCAATCTGGAATTTGCCCAACGCCGCGCCCGCGGGGAGACCACTCCGCTTGCGATGTCGTGGGCACGCGAGCAGTTTGCCGACGCGTTCGATCGTTATGAGAACTGGTATGAAGTCATCAGCCGCAACGGGCCCGTGGATGAACCGACGTATCAGTTGCAGACGGGGAGATTGCTTCTGACCACGGGGAATCCGCGTCAGGCCGAGGCTGCGTTCCGGCGTTGCGCCGAACTCTGTCCCAACTGGCCGATGCCGAAATTGTTTGAGGCGCAAAGCTACAATCAGACGGGCGCGTTCGAGCGCGCACTGGAGTTGACCACGGAACTGGGAGGCAGACCTGAACTCTTCCGAGGCGCGGGCCTTGCCCGGTTGTTGCAGTGTCGCGTCAACGCGCTGCGCGGATTGAACCGCACGAACGAGGCATGGGAAGTCATCGAGCGATACGTTTCCGAACACGCGGCGCACGGTGAAGTGATGTCAACCGCTGCGACGCTCTGTTCAACAGGCGGGAGAATCGAGCGTGAACTGGAGTTGCTGGTGGCATTGTCTGCGCGCGTGAAACCGGACGCAGGATTGTTGACGCGGCGCGGCTTGGCAGAATTCCGGCTTGGCCGAAACAAACAAGCAGCGGAGACGTTGACCCATGCGCTTGATCTTGCGCCGGACGACGTACAGGCGCGGTTGCTCCGCGCGGTGGCTCGACTCGGGGATGGACAAGGCGATGCAGCGCGCGCGGATTATGAGTTGTTGCTCAAGAATCCCGGCAGCGCGCAACCGGCGCTCTTCGGTCTCGGGAACATGGCATGGAATGCGCAGGACACGAACGCCGCCATCCGCTACTACGAGCAATTCATGTCCAACAACGCCGCGCTGACTCCGCAGGCGGGCGTGGTTTCTGAGCGGCTGAAACAGATGAAGGACGAGCCGTAAGATTCGCAGCGCGTTCCCTGTTGAACGATTCAGGGTTGAACATTCTGGCTCGAGGGTTCAACATCGCCCGACTTAAACAAACCAAACTAAAAACGAATCCGCGTTTAGAACTATGAAGACTCCCTCTCTCCCGGCCACGAATCATCAACCGCAGAAATACTCCGGCCCTTCCGCTGCCGATGTCCTTGCGCAACGGAAACAATTCCTCAACCCCGGCGTTTTCCTCTACTACAAAGCCCCGCTCATGCTGGTCGAAGGCAGTATGCAGTATGTCTGGGATGATTCGGGCAAGCGTTACCTGGACGGACTCGGCGGCATCGTGACCGTGAGCGTCGGGCATTGTCATCCGCACGTCATCGCTGCTGGCAACAAGCAGAGTGAAATCTACCAACACTCCACGACAATCTACCTGCACCCGAATGTTGGCGCGTTCGCCGAGAAACTCGCCTCCAAGATGCCGGGCGATCTCAAGGTCTGTTACTTCGTCAACTCCGGCTCGGAGGCGAACGACCTCGCATTGCTCATGGCTCGCGCTTACACCGGAAACTTCGACATGATCGCGCTTCGCAACGCGTATCACGGCGGCAATTCCTCCGGCATGGGACTCACCGCGCACAGCACTTGGAAATACAACGTTCCTCACAGCTTCGGTGTGCATCACGCCATCGCACCCTATCCGTATCGCGGCCCTTACGGTTACGAGGACGCGGATGCCGGACGGAAATACGCAGCCGATGTCAAAGAAGTGATTGATTACGCCACGCCTGGAAAAGTCGCGGGCTTCATCGCAGAATCCATCCAGGGCGTCGGCGGGTTCGTGGAGTTCCCCCAAGGTTATCTCAAACAAACCTACGAACACATCCGCGCAGCGGGGGGTGTTTGCATCGCGGACGAAGTGCAGACTGGCTTCGGCAGAACGGGCACACACTTCTGGGGATTTGAAACGCAGGGCGTCATCCCGGACATCGTCACGATGGCCAAAGGCATCGGCAATGGTTGCCCGCTCGCCGCAGTTGTCACGACGGCGAAGATCGCGCAATCACTCGTGGGTAAGGTTCATTTCAACACGTTCGGCGGAAACCCGGTCGTCAGCGCGATGGGCAAGGCTGTGCTCGAAGTCATCGAGAAAGATAAGTTGCAGGAGAACTCGCTCAAGATGGGCGCGCGTATCAAGGACGGTTTGGAAAAGTTGCAGACGAAATACAAGATCATCGGCGATGTGCGCGGCAAGGGTTTGATGCTTGGCGTCGAGATGGTGAAAGACCGCACCACGAAAGAACCTGCGAAGGCCGAGTGCGCCGAGGTGTTGGAGCATTGCCGCGAAATGGGCTTACTCATCGGCAAAGGCGGACTCTGGGGACAAACCATCCGCTTCGCGCCGCCTATGTGCATCACCCAAGCAGATGCGGACTTCATCGTGGAAGTGTTCGATGCTGCGTTCGCAAAGATTTAGCTGAACGCTGGTTTTGAACCGCTAAGAGTCTGTCTGAAAACGGAGCGCCGTTGTGTCGAAGACCAGCCGCAGCACGGACAAACGGCGCGAGGGCTTGGATTTCACCTTGTTCATCACTCCTTGCGAAGCGGCTGCGGCTGATCCCGCTCGGCGCGGGACACAGCCGCGCTCCGGGGTTTTCAGACACGCTCACACGTCTTTGATCACACTCACTGAGCTGTATCCATGTTAACGCAAAGGCGCAGTGAAAATAGCAGAGAACCATTAAATACTCGCCAACCCTGACCCTCGCTGGCACCTTGCGGCAGCTGATGAATACGATGCTTTCCCTCCGTCGCTCCGTCGCCGCAATCTTGTTTGCGAGCGCGTTCGTTTCCGCCCACGGCCAGTCTGCCACCAACCGCTTCGCCTTCTCTGGCCCGGAGATTTTTCCTTTGGACAGCCAGATCGGCATCCTGCACGCCACGGATATTGATGGCGACGGACTCAACGATCTCGTCATCGCTAACAACTCGCGCTCCAAGATCACGCTGCTCTTCAACCAGACCGGCAAAACAAATGTCGCGAGCAAGCCGCTCACCAAGCGCGATGTCAACGATCTGCCTCCCGACTCGCGCTTCCGCGTGGATTCCATTCCCTCGGAGAAACGCATCGGCGGCATGGTGGTCACCGACCTCAATAGCGATGGTCGCCCGGACATCGCCTACTACGGCGAACCCAAGGAACTTCTCGTCATCTACAATCAAGGTTCAAACATCTGGAGCGCGCCGAAACGTTTTCCCATCGAGGATGGCCAGTTGAATCCAAACTCGCTCACTGCTGGCGACATCAATGGTGATGGCCGCGCCGATCTCGTCCTGCTCGCTGAGAATCATGCCTACCTCATCACGCAGAGCGCGGATCACACGCTCGCCGAGCCGGAGAAACTTCCGCTCGCCTCCGCTGTGCGCTCCGTGCAGGTGTTGGATATTGACGGTGATGGCCGCAACGACCTGCTGTTCGTCAATTTTGACAACGCAAACCCATTCCGCTTCCGCCTGCAAAATGCCGATGGTCAACTCGGCCCGGAATTCTATTTCAAACTTCCAGCCATCCATTCCTACTGGGGCGACACGCTTGATGACACCAAGCAAACATTCATCACCACTGTTACGCGTGATACAGGCCGCGCTCAGATTTCGCAATTCACTCGCAAGTCCGCTGATTCCCTCTCAGCCGATTTCAAACAAGGTCAATTCCAGGTTCTACCGCTCGCCAGGTCTGACAAATCAAAACGCGGCCTGCTCTGGGCTGACGTGAATGCCGACGGTCGCGCCGACCTGCTCGTAGCCGAACCTGAGCGCGGACAAATCTCTCTCTACGAACAAAAAGCCGACGGCTCGCTCGCATCACCGCGCGCATTCCCGACTTTGGCTGGCATCAGCGACATCGCCGTGGCTGATTGGGATGGCGATGGCAAACCGGAAATCTTTCTTCTCAGCGCAGACGAACGCCAAGTCGGTGTGACGCGTCTCGATGACAAAGCACGCCTGCCCTTTCCTGAATTGATCCAACTCGAAGGCAAGCCGCTAACGCTTGCTATCGGCGCATTAAGTCCCGGTGCAAAGCCGACTCTCGCCGTGATCATTCTCGGAACGGATGACCGCCGCGCGCTCGTCACCCGCACGGCTGATGGAAAAACCAAGACGCAGAAGTTAAGCGCAAAGTTTGAAACCAATCCAAGTTCGCTCACCTTTCACGACGTGAATCAGGACGGCTTGACCGATCTCGTCACGCTGATCCCCGGAGAGAAAGTAAAAGTCCTGCTGCAAGCTGCCGGAAAAGACGCGAAGGATTTTGACGAACAAGACGTGACGCCGCCGGGCGGCGTGAGCGAAGGATTCGGCTCGCCATGGTTGAGCGTGGCGGACGTGGACGGCGACGGCAAACCGGAGTTGCTGATGACCCAGAAAAATTTCCTCCGCGCCGTCGTGCTTAAGCCCGAAGCTGCGATTGCCAATTCCACCAACAAGCCCGGCTGGGTTTTCCAAGTGAAGGAACAGATCAATGGTGCAGCCAGCAATTCAAAGCTCATCGGCGCGACCGCTGTCCCGCGCGGCACGAACAACATCCCTTCGATCTTCCTGCTCGATGCGGAACGCAAAGCGTTGACGCTTTGTGATCGCGATGCCGCAGGAGTCTGGCAGGTCGTGCGTAACATTCCGCTGCCCGTCTCGGACTTCACCAGCCTGCAATCCGTCGCATTCGGCGGTGGCAAGGCGAACAGTGTCGCGTTCCTCGGAGTGAACAATGTCGCATGGATGCCACTTGCCGGAGACATCTGGGATTTCACCGCGCTCGACAGCTACGAGACATCCATCAAGGACGGCTACCTCAACGACATGGTCTGCGGCGACCTTAACGGCGATGGCCGCAAAGAGGTTGTGTTCATGGAAACCGCCAAGAACCACATTGA
>JANPGI010000037.1:0-1586 GCA_031423875.1 Verrucomicrobiota bacterium
TCATCCTTCACACAGCGCAACCATTCAGCCTCGCTCTTGAAGGTGACACCGGGATGCGATCTCTCCGCCCGCTCGATGATTGTGGCGGGCAATTCGATCTTTTTTTCGACGTATTTGGATTCGGTCGCGCTCACGGCGACAGGAAGTTAAGAAGCCAGTCCACTCTGCGCAACGGGAAACAAGCTTAGTTCGAAAAAAGTGGCGAAAAGAATTTTGAAACCGCTTCACTAGACGACAAACTTCGGCTCGAACACCGGGCCGAAGCCGTGCTTGCGCAGCAGTTCTACAAACTTCGTGATACCGCGCTTCTCATCCGTGCCGAGGTGATAGTGGATGTGCCAATCAAAATAATCCCTCCGGAAATCTTCGGTGTATTCGTTACGGTTGCAGATGATGTGCTCAATCGTATCGAGACCGAAGTCGCGAGCTTCGCGGAGCTGGGAGCGCAGGGCGGCGGTGTGGGCATTACGACGCATCGCCCAAACGGCATAGACAAACGGCAGTTGCGTCAACTCCGTCCACGCGGCGCCGAGATCAAAGATTTCGTGCGTGGGTTGGGTTTCATTCGCGAACAAAAAATCTAGCGCGGGATCGCCGATGAGCAGGACGAAATCCTTTTCGGTCGCTGCCTCATAATTTTCCAGTGGTGTGAATGTGGGTTTCAACTCCCGTTCGGCCAACAGCACTTTCAGCAGTGTCACACTCGTGAGTGAAGCGGTGTCGCAGAAAACTTCCTCCACCGCTTCGATCGGTTTCCGGTGCGCGAGGAAAACACTTTTCACTTCGCCGAGCGATGCCACGGCGATGCCATCGAGAATGTCGTAACGATCATGTAGCAACGGCTCCACAACGCTGACGAGCGCGGCGTCTAGTTTATCGCCTTGCAGCAGTTGCGCGAGTTTGGCTGGCGTGTCATAGAGGATCTCGCTTTCGAGGCCGCGCGTGAGCGGCACGGCATTGAGCGCCTTGACCGACCCGACGCGAAGCCCACCAAGCGATTCCTCAAGCGCGAATTCGCGATCCCGATTAGCCACGAGTTGCTCACGCTCGATGCGGCGGGCGAGATCCTCCGGCGATTCCGTTGCGGCCATGCGCAGTTTGGGGATTTCATCAGACATTTGACTGCTGATGAAGTAGCAAGCCGCGTGTCAGATTTCAATCACCGTGATTTCCGGGCGGGATATTAAACCACGAAACACACGAACTACACGAAAGCCTGAAACAGAAAACCGTCCTGCCGATTCCTCCTGTGCTCCTTTCGTGTGTTTAGTGACCACCATTCGCGAAGCGAAGAGACTTATATGGGCAACTAATTCGTGGCGGGCTTGGGAAGCCAATTTCGTGGTTGAAAAATCAGTAAACCAGCACCAACACCGCCGCCTGCTCCGCTTCCTTCACCACATCCTCAAACTTCTTCTCCTTGCCCGACGCCTCTTTGAGTTTGCTCGCCACGTCTGGCACGGATTCCAGAAAGCTCAGGAGATAACTGCTCTTCACCGCGTAGTTCACATTCTCCGGCCACGCCCCGCTCGACCGCAGCGCCGCGCCCGCGTTGAGTTTGGCCGACACCACGCCCACCACGTTCC
>JANPGI010000038.1:0-2309 GCA_031423875.1 Verrucomicrobiota bacterium
GCGTGGGACAGCGTGATGATGACTCAGCCGGAATTTTACAAACGCGATGCCAACGGAAAGATCACTCCGCCCGTGCCGGAGTGGACGGATGTCGCGGGACTCAACTACGCGAATCCCAAGTTGCGCGACTACATGATCGCGATGCTCAAGCATTGGGTGACGGAGTTTGGCGTGGATGGTTTCCGTTGCGATGTGGCCGGGATGGTGCCGACGGATTTCTGGGAACAGGCGCGTGTCGAATTGCAGAAAGTTAAGTCAGACATCTTCATGCTCGCAGAAGCCAGCAAACCAGAATTACTGGTGAAAGCTTTTGACGCAGATTACGCATGGCCGTTCCATGCCATGTTGAATAAGGTCATGCTCGAAGGCGCGCCCGCGAGTGATCTGCGCCGCTCTTGGGAAGAGAGTCAGCGGCAATTCCCGAAAGGCTCGCTGCACCTGCGCATCTCTGACAACCACGACGAAGCCCGCGCCGTGGCGCGATTCGGGATGCGCGGCGCGCTCGCAGCGCAGGCGTTGATGCTGACATTGGATGGCATTCCGCTTTTCTACAACGGCATGGAAGTGGGCGATGCGGCGGAGTCCGGCGATCCCGCATTGTTCGAGAAGCTTCCTGTGTTCTGGAAATCGAAGGAGCGTCCGCCGTTGCGCGACATCTATCGTGAGTTGATCAAGCTGCGGAAAGATCACGCTGCGTTCCGCAATGACCGTGTGGTGTGGTTACGCAATTCCAACGAAGCAGATCTCGTCACGTTCATGCGACTCGACGGCAAGGACGAGTTCGTCATCGTCGTCAACCTGTCGAGCCGTCCGCAGATCGGCTGGGTAGAAGTGATGAATGATTCCCAGTTCAAGCTGATCAAGTTCCCCGGAATGCCCGAAGCGCCCGCGAACGGCTTCCCGATGTTCCGGCTCAACGGTTACGAATGGCGCGTGTATCATCGCGTTGTCGGGAAGTGATCAAGTCCCGACTGACGGGGAGAGATGCTTGGATTTTGATTCAAACGAATAATTTGACTGTTGCAGGCTGCCGAGACTTTGAGTCCAATCCCAATATGAAAAAAATTCTGTCAGCGATATTCGTGTCGTCTTTCATTGTTTGCTGCATTGCTAAAGATAAAGCCAAAGAACATCCGTTGATGAAATCCGACACGGTTGTTTGGGCGGGTTTGGATTATTCGATGGTTCGAATGATCGGGACAAACGACTTCCGGCTTATGGAAAACGCGATTTTTCCGGACATGCCGGAAACTTGGAACAGACTTTTTCTTGAAGAGCGAATTTCAGAAGTACAGAAGATTTTGAAGAGGCGAGTGATAGTTGACATTGCTGGAGTAAAGGAGCGAAACAAAACCACAACTCGAAAGCAGATAGTACAAGCCGGGCCACAGGAAGGCGATATTGCGAGTTCCCATATTACAGTTGAGCAAATTGCTGATGTGCTTAAATCTTACAAATTGGAAACCACAAATGGTTTAGGGCTTGTGTTCATCGTGGAAAAGTTCGTCGAAAAAGTTGAGAAATATGGTGCAGAAGACAGGCGAGATCCTAGGCAACGATTTAACAGCCCTGCATCTGGTGCTGTCTATGTGGTGTTTTTTGATTTGTCATCTCGAGAGGTCGTTTCCATAGAACGCCAAGTTCAAACCGTCAAAACCGCCGGTAACTTTCGTAATTTCTGGTTCGGCGTCATCAAGCGAACAGACGGTGAACTTGAGAAGTATCGTCTCCGTAATGAGGATGCCGTTGGCAGTCGCACAGAAGACTGGCGTCACAATCGATAAAACAAAACCGATACGAGTTCTCTAGTTGGTTGCTATGGCTACTTCCCGCCATGCACTTCGCTGAAAACTTTCACGATGCCTTTTTCCAACGCTTCCCAATCGGCGGCGGTGGTTTCCCAGCCGCTACTGAAGCGCAGGACTTGCGTGACTTGCCCGGCTTTGTAGCCCATCGCGCTGAGGACGTGCGAGGGTTCTTCCTTGCCGGTGGTGCAGGCGGAGCCGGTGCTGACGGCGAAGCCCGCTTTGTCGAGGCGCGTGACCCAGCGTTGCTGGCCGCCTTCGGGCATGAGCGCGGAAACGGTGTTCCACAAACGCGGTGATCCGAGGCCCACGACGGTGGTGCCGGGCACTTGGCGGAGCAGGAGTTTCTCAAACTTCTCCCGCCACACGGCGCGGGTTTCGTGATCGTTGTTGGCGAGTTGCTTTTCGCGGGCGTCGAGTGCGGCGAGCATGGCGACGATGATGGGTAGGTTTTCCGTGCCGGCACGTTGACCGCGTTCCTGTTTGCCGCCGAAGAGGAGTGAA
>JANPGI010000039.1:0-21806 GCA_031423875.1 Verrucomicrobiota bacterium
CGAGTTCCTTGAGCGTGTTGCTGACGTTCGACCGGGCAACGCCCAGCGCCTCGACGATTTCGTCGGCGTTCAGCGGCTTGGGTGCGATGAAGAGCAGGGCGTGGGTTTGCGCGACGGTGCGGTTGATGCCCCACCTGGTGCCCATCTCGCCCCAATGCAGGATGAACTTCTGTTGAACCGGGCTGAGTTTGGCTGGCTTGTCCATAATTTCTGTCACGACAGAAACTACCGCAGAGTAATGTTTCAGCAAGTGGTTTTTCGCTGAGCGTTGCATGAGGTGCGCATCAGTTTCTGCGGTTTTCCATCCTCCTGAGGTCTCCTCTTGATGTTGCCGGGCCGGAACGGTACAACCCGCCCAATCTTTCGCGCATGAACGGAACCAATTTTAAGCACGGTGATCAGCGAGACTGGTGCCGGCTTTCCCGTTCGCAGGATCGGAGGACGGCTTCCTCGAGCGGGTGATCCATGCTGGCCTGGACCATATACTTATCCTTCCTCGGCGTGTTCTGGCTGATGTTGCTTCGAAGCGACGACTCCAAGAACGCACGGAAGGTTGCGCTATTCACCACCGCGGCGGGCTTGCTCGTCGCCTTGGCGGGAGTGCTGAGTTACGACGCCAAGGGAGGGCTGTCAGACGCTGTTGATGCTGCATGGCTCCCTGGCTTGGGAATTCGTTTTCACCTCGCGGCAGACGGCATCAGCCTTGTGCTCGTGCTGTTGACCGGGATTGCGGCGGTGGTCGGTGTGCTGTTCTCCTGGAACGTCGAGCATCGGGCGAAGGAGTTTTTCGCGCTCTACCTGGCGCTCATCGGCGGGGTCTACGGCGTGTTCCTCAGCGTCGATTTGTTCCTGCTCTTCGTGTTCTACGAACTGGCCATCGTGCCAAAGTATTTCCTCATCGCGATCTGGGGATCCACGCGCCGCGAATACGCCGCGATGAAACTGGCGCTCTATTCCTTTGTCGGCAGCGCGATGGTGCTCATCGGACTCCTTGCGGCGTTTGTGCTGGCGGGCGCGAATACTTTCAGCCTCGTCGAACTGGCGAAGTTTCCATTCCCACGCGAAGCCCAGATGTGGCTCTTCCCGCTCGTCTTCACTGGCTTCGCGATCCTGGCCGGCATGTGGCCGTTTCACACCTGGGCACCGACCGGTCACTCGGCCGCGCCCACCGCGGCGTCCATGCTGCTCGCCGGTGTCATCATGAAACTCGGCGCGTATGGTTGCCTGCGCGTGGCGATGGTGCTGTTTCCCGAGGGCATGGGGGAATGGGGTGCTGGAGTGCTGGGATTTCACTCATGGCGTGATGTGTTCGGGCTGCTCGCGGTCATCGGCATCGTGTATGGCGCGATGGTGGCGCTGGTGCAGAAGGATTTCAAATTCGTCATCGGCTATTCGAGCGTGAGTCACATGGGTTTCGTGATGCTGGGGTTGGCGACGCTGAACACGATCGGGTTGACCGGCGCGGTGTTGCAGATGTTTTCGCACGGGATCATCGCGGGGCTGCTGTTCGCGGTGGTGGGGCGGATGGTTTACGAGCGGACGCACACGCGCGAACTCGCCACGCTGGAGGGAATGAATCTGGTGAAGGCGATGCCATTCGCGGCGGTGACGTTTGTGATCGCGGGCTGCGCCTCGATGGGATTGCCGGGGTTCAGCGGATTCATCGCGGAGTTGCAGGTGATCATCGGCGCGTGGCAGGCATTCCCGACACTGGCGGTGATCACGGGCGTGGGCATCGTGATCGGCGTGGCGTACACGTTGCGCGTGATGCAGAAAGCGTTCTTTGGTGAGGAGCGCGGAGCTCCAGCTCCGCACGATGACGAGGAACACGCGGAGCAGGAGCTTCGCGCTCCTATCTCTGTGCCGGAGCGGATTGGGGCGGTGATGTTGATTGCCGTGTCGCTGGTGGTTGGACTGTATCCACGAATTCTTTTGGACGTGATCATTCCGAGTTTCAATTCGCCTTTGTTTGATTGGGTGAAGAAGGGAGGCCAGCCGTGAACTATTTGGAACTTCTCAAACTGGCCGCGCCGGAAACCATCGTGGTGCTGACCGCGCTCGCGGTGCTGGCGATTGATGTCACCTCTATTCGCGGATTGGAGACGCGTGTCCGGTTTGCAATCGGCAGTCTGATCGCGTGCGTGGGTTGTGCGGCGGCAATTTTGTGGATGCTCGTGATGCCGGAACACGCCAACGCTCTCGGCGCAATGCTCGTGGTGAGTCCGCTGACGCAACTCGTGAAAATCTGTCTGCTCGGGCTGACCATCTTCACGGTGCTGATCTCCATCGAGTCGAAGTTCACCACGCACGTCGGCGAATATCTCGCGCTCATTCTGCTGGCGACGGTCGGCATGATGTTCCTCGTCAGCGCGGAAGATGTGCTGATGATTTTCATCTCGCTCGAACTGACGAGCCTGTCGCTTTACATCCTGACGGCGTTCAATAAACGGAACATCAAGTCGGCGGAAGCAGCACTGAAATACTTTCTCTTCGGGGGCATGGCGGCGGCGTTCATGTTGTTTGGGCTGAGTTTGATTTATGGTTTGTCCGGGGCAACGAATCTGCACGCGATTGCGGCGGCGTTGGCGGGCAAGGGACTTGATCCGCTGCTCGTGGTTGCCATTGTGATGACGGTGATTGGATTTGGTTTCAAGGTGGCAGCGGTGCCATTCCATCTGTGGGCGCCGGATGCTTACGAAGGTGCGCCGACGCCGAGCGCGGCGTTCATTGCTTCCGGTTCAAAGGTCGCGAGCTTCTTCATCTTTGCGAAGATCATGATGATCGGTTTTGCGGGCGCGGAAGGCAGCGGGGCGTTTCGCAACTTTGTGGCGGGATGGACGCCGGTGATTGCTGTTGTTGCCGCGCTCTCAATGATTCTCGGAAATCTAGCGGCCATCGTGCAAAGCAGTGTGAAGCGATTGCTGGCGTACTCGGCCATAGCTCACGCGGGCTATATGTTGCTCGGGGTGATGGCGCATGATGAGCAGGCGGTGAGTTCATTGATTTACTACGCGGTGACTTATGGATTGGCGACGATTGGTGCGTTTGGCGTGGTGGCGTTAATCGAGGACAGCACAGGCGACGACAAGCTGGCGAACTTTGTCGGGTTCAGCAAACACGCACCGATGGCCGCATTTGCCATGATGATTTTCCTATTGTCCCTCGCAGGCATTCCGCCGCTGGCGGGATTCTTTGGTAAGTTCTATCTGTTCGCAGCGGCATTGAAGACGGGCGCGCCGAATCTGGGTTTGCTCTGGCTGGTGATTCTTGCGGTTGCGATGAGTGCGGTGTCTTTTTACTACTATCTTAAAGTGCTCAAGCAGATTTATGTGGTGGATGGGACGAATAGGACTGATCGGACGGATGTTTCTCTGCTTGCCCAAGTGGTGCTGCTGGTGATGGCGATTCTGGTGATCGTGCTTGGATGCTTTCCAAATCTGCTGGTGGGTTGGTTGCAGGCTTGTCTGGCGGCGAGTTGTTAATTCTTTTGTGTTCCGCTCGTGATTTTACTGCGCTGCCGGAGAAACAATCATGTTCGTATATCGGGTGCCGCGCGACCACTCTTTGACTGCTGGCAGCAACGAACTGTGTTGCTTCCAATTCTCAATCAACTCGGTTTGATACTTCTGAAGTGTTTCTTCGCGACTACTCCCATCCAATTTGATGTAGCCGTGAAAAATCAATTGAACGACCCCATAACCGCCGCCGCATCCGATTGAATCACGACCACCCCATCGCCTGTGGTAATGACTGACACCCGACCATCCATATTGACCTGGATAGATGGCCTTGATGCTGTGCTGGTCTGCCCAGCGCGAAACTTCATTCTCATCAACGCGCACGTAGATTGTCGCTCCGAGCCACTCTGTTACAATACGTCGTCGCCCCGTCAGAGGGTCTTCTTGGTGACTGACTACTTTGGGTCCAAAAAACCATGCGAACGCTGCGAGAGTCACTACACCAACCACAAACCCTACAACGGCGGACCGACTGGGAATCAATGCTTTCATAACTGCACTGAACCGACTGTGAAATTTTCTACAAACTGATTTGCCGCCATTTTATCCAAACTTCTCGTATCTTCAAACTGTGCATGGATTTTTTTTACGCGGTCGGATGGAAAACACGTCGCTGCGTTAGCCTGAAATTTTTCCACAAGTAGCGGAATACCTTCAGCGCGACGACGGCGATGGCCGACGGGATACTCGACTTCAACTTTTTCTGTCGAGCTTCCGTCGCGGAAAAAGATTTGAACGGCGTTGGCGATGGCGCGCTTGTCGGCTTCGAGATATTCGCGGGTGTAACGAGGGTCTTCCTTCACTACCATCTTGGCGCGGAGTGCGTCAATGCGCGGATCGGCAGCGGTGGCGTCTTCATAATGATCTGCCGTGAGTCCGCCGAAGATGAGGCCGATGGCGGTCATGTATTGCAGGCAATGGTCGCGGTCGGCGGGATTATGTAGCGGCCCGGTCTTATCAATGATGCGGATGGCGGACTCGTGCGTGTGAATCTCGATGCGCTCGATTTGATCGAGGCGGTCGCACACTTGCGAGTGAAGTTTCACTGCGGCTTCGACGGCGGTTTGCGCGTGGAACTCAGCAGGGAAGGAAATTTTGAACAACACGTTCTCCATCACGTATGAACCAAACGGGCGCGCGAGTTTGATGGGCTGGCCTTTGAACAACACGTCACTGAAACCCCACTTCGCAGCGGAGAGCGCGGACGGATAACCCATCTCACCTTTGATAGCCATGAGCGCGTGTTGAACGGCGCGGGCGGTGGCGTCGCCTGCCGCCCAGGATTTGCGCGAGCCGGTGTTCGGCGCGTGGCGATAGGTGCGGAGCGCGCCGCCATCAAGCCACGCGTTTGAGACGGCGTTCATGATCTGCTCCCGTGTTCCGCCGAGTAGGTGCGTGGCAACTGCTGTCGAAGCGATGCGGACGAGCAGAACATGATCGAGGCCGACGCGGTTGAAACTATTTTCGAGCGCAAGGATGCCTTGAATTTCGTGCGCTTTGATCATCGCGATCAGAATGTCGCGAATCGTAAAACTTTTCATCCCGCGCCCCGCATTTTGCGTGGAGTAATCTGCCACAGCGAGAATCGCCCCGAGATTGTCCGAAGGATGACCCCATTCTGCCGCGAGCCAAGTGTCGTTGAAATCCAGCCAGCGCACGAGCGTGCCGATGTTGAACGCAGCGGTCACCGGATCGAGAACGTAGTCTGTTCCCGGCACTCGCGCGCCGTTCGGCACGATTGTTCCCGGCACGACCGAGCCAAGAAGTTTTGTACAAGCGGGATATTTTAGCGCGAGAAATCCGCAGCCGAGCGTGTCCATCAGGCAATAGCGCGCGGTGTTGAGTGCTTCGTCGCTGGGCGTATCGAAGTCGCAAACGTAGTCAGCGATCTGCTGAAGCAGCGGGTCGAACGGCGGACGATTGGTGGTGGAGATGTGCGAGGACATTCTGAGTAGTTGATTAAATCAGCGCGTCACCATGTGCCAGCCATACAAGGCGACGCCAGTCACGGGCAATAATCCGCCGATGCTGCCGCCGACGATACTGGCGGTTTTTGGCTTCATAAATCTCTCGAGAAAATGAGTGATGTAACCGCCAGCAAACCAACCGATGGGCGTGCAAACCAAGAAGCTGATCAAACCAAAACTTCGCGCGGCGGAGAGCGATTGAATGTTCCGCGTCATCAGCGCATACGGGATGGCGATGGCGACGAGTCCGCCGATTGCGCCAGTCACCGCTCCGATGACTGCGCCAAGATTTTCTTTGCCGATGCTGGGTTCGTCGTCCATGACCGGAGTTTGCTTGAACTCACCGTTCGGCGAAAGGAACAAACGGGCGCGGCTGCGGTCCGGTGTACTCAGCGGTGGGGCGGATGAGGCGGTTGTGTTCGCGTTGCTCGGCGACGTGCGCCGACCAACCTGAGGTGCGTGCGATGACGAAGATCGGAGTGAACATCGGGGTCGGAATGCCACAGAAGTGATAGGCGAGTGCGCTGTAAAAATCGAGGTTCGGAAACATCTTCTTTTCGCGCATCATCACGGATTCGATGCGCTCGGCAATGGCGAAAAGTTTCCTGTCGTCGTCGGATGTGGCGAGTTTCTTCGCAAGTTCTTTGATCGGTGCGGAGCGTGGGTCGCAGGTTTTATAGACGCGATGGCCAAAACCCATGATGAGTGCTTTGTGTTGTAGCAGGTCGAGCAAACCGGCCTCGGCTTCATCGGGCGATTTGAACTTCTCAATCAACTCCATTGCGGCTTCATTCGCGCCGCCGTGTAACGCGCCGCGCAATGTGCCGATGCCGGAGCAGATGGCTGAGTAATAATCCGCGAGCGTGGATGTCGTGACGCGAGCTGCGAAGGTGGACGCATTGAATTCGTGTTCTGCGTAGAGAATCAACGACGCGTCGAGCGAGCGGATGCGAAGTTCATCGGCGGGTTTGCCGAGCAGCAGATGCAAGAAGTGCGCGGCCATGTTAGGAGCGGCGACCTGAGTCTCGATGCGTTTGCCAGTTTGATGAAACTGATACCAGTAAAGCAGGATGGACGGGAACGCGGCGAGCATCCGATTTGCGACGGTGTGAAGATCACGATGACCACCCTCAGGTTCAAGACAGCCCAGCGCAGAACAACCGGTGCGCAAGACATCCATCGGATGCGTTGCGGCGGGGAGTTGTTCCAAAATTGTTTTGAGCGGCGCGGGCAATCCACGCAATGAAACGAGCTTGTGTTGGTAGCTTTCCAGTTCGCTGCGTTCGGGCAGATAGCCGTAGAGCAGCAGGAACGCAACTTCTTCAAACGTCGCATGTGCGGCGAGATCGCTGATGGAGTAACCGCGATACGTAAGGCCCATGCCTTCCTTGCCGACCGTCGAAATGCTTGTCTCGCCAGCGACGATGCCGGCGAGTCCTCCAGATTTTTTGTCAGCGCTCACTTTTTTCCTTTCTTCAACGCATCGTAGCCGAGGAATTCGTAAAGCTCCGCGCGTGTCTGCATTTGTTTGACGACTCGACGTTGCGTGCCGTCGCTGCGAATGGTCTGGAAAGTTTTCAACGCTGCCGCATTCATCGCGCGGAAAGCGGACAGCGGATACAACACGAGTCTTGCACCCGCTGACTTCAACTCGCGCGTGGTGAACAGTGGTGTCTTGCCGAACTCAGTGATGTTCGCCAGCACGGGGATTTTCACGGCAGCCGTGAACTTCTTGTATTCCGCCAGCGTCGTGAGTGCTTCGGCGAAAATCATATCCGCACCCGCAGCGTGATAAAGTTTCGCGCGTTCGATGGCGGCATCAAGACCTTCAACGCCCGCTGCGTCCGTTCGCGCCATGATGACGAATTGCGGATCAGTCTTGCCTGCGAGGGCGGCTTTGAGTCGCGCGACCATTTCTTTGGCGGAGACAAGTTGCTTGCCTGAAAGATGGCCACAGCGTTTGGCTTCAACCTGATCTTCGAGATGAATTCCCGCCGCGCCTTCACGGATCATTTCGCGCACGGTGAGTTTTGGATCGTCCCAACCTGTGTCCGCATCCACAAGCAACGGAAGTTTCGTCGCACTCGTGATGCGGCGCACATCTATCAACACGTCGTCCAAAGTGGTGAGGCCGATGTCTGGCACGCCGTAACTCGCGTTGGCCACGCCTGCACCAGAAAGATAGAGCGCGCGAAAGCCCGCACTCTCTGCGAGAATGGCAGCATAGGCGTGGACGACTCCGGCGAGCTGAAGCGGCTTCTCAACACGCAACGCACCGCGAAGGCGTGCGCCGGGCGACATCGCGCGAGCGGATCGGGTTTTTGTTGAAGAGTTCGTTGTCACGCGTTGATTGGTTTGACTGACACGAGGAGGCTGCACCAGCCAAACGCCATTCGGCAAGACGAAGTTTGTGAAGTGGGGGATGGCATGACCCATCATCCTGGCCTCATTCGATCCAAACATTACAAAAAATTCATTGGCTGTTTATCGCGCTGTCATGTTGGCTTGGTTTGCTGGAATCACGGCACAACGCCGTGACAACTAACCAAACATCATGAAATCAAAACATCTCCTCGGTTCAACCATCGCTCTGGCTCTGCTTGCCGCTGGACTGATCGGCTGCGCAACTGAAGCCCAAGAACAAGCTCAACTCGCTGCGCAGGCCAAAGTCTCCCGCGCCGCCGCCGAACAAGCCGCACTCGCCAAAGTTCCCGGCGGCACGATCAAGGAATGCGAACTCGAAAAGGAAAAAGGCAAGCTGATCTGGTCATTTGACATCGCCATACCCGGCTCGAAAGACATCAGCGAGGTTGCCGTGGACGCGATCAGCGGCGCAGTCCTGAGCGTCGAGAATGAAACGCCGGAAGATCAAGCCAAGGAAAAGGCCGAAGACGCGAAGAAAGAACACGGCGAACATTAAACGATTTATTGGTTCACCGCACAGGTTGCCGACGGGTTTTGCTCGTCGGCAACTTTTGTTTCGTTAAACATTCGCCATGCGCGTTCTCGTCGTCGAAGACGAAAAGAAAACCGCCGCGTTCGTCCGCAAAGCGCTCCAAGCTGAGGGCTTCGCCGTGGACATCTGCGGCAACGGTGACGACGCGCTTGCTGCGGCCACGACTACTGACTTCGACGGCATCGTGCTCGACATCATGCTGCCGGGGCGAGATGGCTTGAGCGTGCTGCGCCAATTGCGTGAGCGAAAAATTGCCACACCTGTCTTGCTGCTTTCGGCGCGTGGCGAAGTCAACGAACGCGTCGAGGGTTTGAACTTTGGTGCGGATGATTATCTGCCGAAACCATTCGTCATCGCCGAACTCGTCGCCCGTGTCCGCGCGTTGGGGCGTCGCGGCGGGGAGAGCAAATCCACCGTTCTGCGCGTCGCTAATCTCACGCTCGACACCGTTTCACACCGGGCGCAACGTGATGGAAAAACCTTTGAACTGACCGCGCGCGAATTCCGGCTGCTGGAATTTCTGATGCGTTCGCCCGGGCGGATCTGTGGTCGCATGAGCATCATTGAGAAGGTCTGGGATTATGATTTCGATCCTGGCACGAACCTCGTGGATGTTTACATCAAGCGACTGCGTGAAAAGATAGACGATGGCTTCGAGCCAAAGTTGCTGCAAACCGTGCGCGGCATCGGCTATGTGCTGAAGGAATCGCCATGACCATCCGCTCGCGCCTCACCGCTTGGTATGCGGGCATCATGTTCGTCTCACTGCTAGCAATGAGCCTGTTGCTGTATCACGAGTTTGCGCCCGAACCGCCCTCGAAAAAAACGTCCGCCGAACACGCCGACGAAGTTGAGGAAAGCGACGCGTCCGAGATGCTGCGAATCCTCTTCTGGTGTGGCGTGCCGCCCGCGCTGATTGCGCTGGCGGGCGGTTGGTGGCTCATGCGCCGTGCGCTTGTACCCGTAGCACAACTCACGTTGGCCGCCGAAAAAATCCACGACCGCAATCTCCACGAACAACTTCCGCGCTCCCGCAACGGTGACGAACTCGACCGACTCACTGAAGTGTTCAACACCATGACGGCGCGGCTCGACGCGTCGTTCGCGCGCATCCGCGAGTTCACCCTTCATGCCTCGCACGAACTCAAGACGCCGCTCACCATTCTCCACGGCGAAACGGAAACCGCCTTGCACGACGAAACCATTTCCGCTGCCCAGCGCGAACGTCTTGCCAGCCAACTCGACGAAATCCAACGCCTCACCAAAATCGTGGATGGCCTCACGCTGCTGACCAAGGCTGACGCTGGCCAGATCGTGCTGAACTCCGAGCCGCTCGCGTTCGATGAAATCGTCCGCGATGCTTTTGCCGACGGTCAAATCCTCGCCAAACCGACGAATCTTTTAGTGAATCTCATCGTCTGCGAACCGTGTTCGATTCGCGGCGACCGTCATCGTCTGCGCCAACTGCTGTTGAACCTGACCGACAATGCCGTGAAGTATAACCAGCCCGGTGGCACGATTGAATTCACTCTGCGTCGCGCGGGTTCAAATATTGAGCTGATGGTTTCCAATACTGGTGCGGGTATTCCGCCTGAAGTTTTACCGCACGTGGCTGAAAGATTTTTTCGCGGTGATGCTGCGCACAATTCCACCGTGGATGGCTGCGGCCTTGGCTTAAGTATCGCCCAGTGGATCGTCACCGCGCATGGCGGCGTGTTGAAGATAGAATCCACACCGGGCAAGCTCACCACCGTCACCGTACGATTACCGGCCACATCATGAGCAAGCTCCCGCAAATCACCTTCGCCTTCTGGGTCATGAAAATTTGTGCGACGACCCTAGGCGAAACGGCAGGCGACCTTTTATCAATGACGATGGATGTCGGTTACGCCGTCAGCTCGTTGATACTGCTCTCAATGTTCCTTGTCACGCTTGTGGCGCAGTTGCGCGTAAAAAAACATTATCCCGCGCTGTACTGGATGGTGATTCTCTCAACGAGCACGGCGGGCACGACCATGTCGGACTACATGGATCGCACGCTGGGGCTGGGCTACGCGTTGGGTTCGGCACTCCTGCTGGGCATTCTGATTGTGGTGTTCGTCGTGTGGCGCATCACGGAAGGTTCGTTGTCGGTGGCGAACATCAGGACGTTCAAGGCTGAATTATTTTATTGGGTCGCAATTTTATTTTCCAACACGCTCGGCACGGCGCTCGGAGATTTTCTGGCGGACGATTCGGGGTTGGGATTCGCGGGCGGTGCGCTGCTCATTGGCGGGTTACTGGCTGTGGTGGTCGTAGTCCACTACTCTACGAAAGTCTCCAAGGTGGTTCTGTTCTGGATCGCCTTCGTGTTGACTCGACCGTTCGGCGCAACGCTCGGAGACGTGCTTACGAAACCGACGGACAAGGGCGGACTAAATCTCGGGACGATTGGTTCGTCTGCGGTGCTGGCAATGATCCTTTTTGTTTTTGTAGCCATTATGACAGGGCAACAAAGCAAACACTCGGTAGTAGTGCCGATTCAGAAATCGTGACAATCATTCACGATTCATTCACGCGTCTGGAATTTTATGGCGTGTCAACCAACCGGGTTCGTGGTTAGCCTCCTGGCGTGAAGATTCTTTTCATCGGCGACATCGTTGGCGAACCGGGACGCAGAGCGGTCAAGCTGCTGCTGCCGCGATTACGCGAGCAACACGGGTTGGATTTCGTCATCGCCAACGGCGAGAATTCCGCCGGTGGCAACGGTATCACGCCACGCATCGCAACCGAGTTATTCAGTTTCGGCGTGGATGTCATCACGAGTGGCGATCATCTCTGGGATCAGAAGGAAGTCATGGAGTTGCTCGCGACTGAGAAACGGTTTCTGCGTCCGCTGAATTATCCTGAAGGAACGCCGGGGCCGGGAAGCGGTGTTTTTGAAGTCAAAGGCCGGAAGTCGGAGAGCGGAAGTCCGATCAAGGTCGGCGTTCTCAATGCCCAGGGCCGCACGTTCATGGCTGCGTTGGAGAATCCTTTCCTCGTCGCGCCGCCGGAGATCGAACGCTTGCGGCAACAGACTCACATCATCTTCGTGGATTTTCATGCCGAGGCGACTTCGGAAAAAATTGCATTCGCGCGAATGGTTGACGGAAAAGTCAGCGCGGTGATCGGCACGCACACGCATGTGCAGACGGCTGATGAACAGGTTTTCCCCGGCGGCACGGCGTATCTGAGCGACGCGGGATTCACCGGCCCGCAAGAGAGCGTGCTAGGGCGAGAGATCGAACCGGTGATCAGACGTTTCGTCACCCAAATGCCGCAGCGTTTCGAGGTGGCGACACAGCGCGTGATGTTGCACGGCGCGGTGATCGAGATTGATGAAGCCAGCGGCAAGGCAATAAAGATTCAGCGCGTCGCAGAACTGTTGTAATGACAGTCGTGACAAACAAACGGGGCAGCGTCCGTCAGCAGGATGAAAACTGAAACATCCATCGAGCCACAAGCCGTACCTGCGCGACATCCGACATTTGCGGAAGCGTTCCGGTTCTGGCTCAAGCTTGGTTTCATCAGCTTCGGCGGGCCGACGGGGCAGATCGCCATCATGCACGCTGAATTGGTGGAGAAAAAAAAGTGGATCAGCGAGGCACGTTTTCTCCATGCGCTTAATTACTGCATGTTGCTCCCCGGACCGGAGGCGCAACAACTCGCCACCTACGTCGGCTGGCTGTTGCATCGCACTTGGGGCGGCATCGCGGCGGGTGCACTATTCGTCCTGCCGTCCGCGCTAATCTTGTGGGGGCTGACGTGGATCTACGCCGCGCACGGCGAAGTGCGATGGATCGCGGCGGTGTTCGATGGACTCAAGCCTGCGGTACTCGCGATTGTTGTCGTCGCCGTCCTGCGCATCGGTGGCAAGGCGTTGAAGAACGAAGTCATGTGGACGATTGCTGCGCTGGCGTTCGTAGGCATTTTCTTTTTCAAACTACCCTTCCCCATCATCATTCTCGCGGCGGGTGTAATCGGATTCATCGGCGAAAAATTCTGGCAGGCGAAGTTCATTATGTTGAAAATCATGGCGGCAAAGGTGAATCGCGCGCGGTCATTGACGACAACGCCGCCACGCCCGCTCACGCAAAGCCCACATTGGCGCGAGCGCTGAAAATCATCGGTGTCTGCGGAGCGCTCTGGTGGTTGCCGGTGGTCGCGGTTGGATTGTGGATGGGGACAGATCACGCGCTGTTCAAGCAGGGCATCTTTTTCAGCAAAGCCGCGCTGGTGACGTTCGGCGGCGCGTATGCGGTGCTGCCCTATGTCTCGCAACAAGCCGTGGAGAATTTCCAGTGGGTCACCGCACCGCAAATGCTCGACGGACTCGGCCTCGCGGAGACGACGCCCGGCCCGCTCATCATGGTGCTGCAATTCGTCGGCTTCCTCGGCGGGTGGAAGTTTCATGCGCCGTTGTCGCCATTGACGTCGGCCACGCTCGGCGCGTTCATCACGACATGGACGACTTTCCTGCCGTGCTTCCTCTGGATTTTTCTCGGCGCGCCTTACATTGAGCATCTGCGCGGCAACAAGAAACTCACCGCCGCACTCTCAGCCATCACCGCTGCCGTGGTGGGCGTGGTATTGAACCTAGCGGTGTGGTTTGGCCTGCACGTCCTGTTTCCCGCAACCCAGCCGGTGAACTGGTTCGGCATCGTGGTCGGGGTGGTTTCATTTGCTGGCATGGTGAAATGGAAGTGGGGCATCATTCCCGTCGTGATCGGCGCAGGCGTCCTCGGCCTCATCTATAAATTGATTCTGCCAGCGTAGCCCATAGAGAAGGGCTTTTCTGCTTGTCACCTGCCGGTCTTCGGCATCTTCTTCCTCTCGTGACGACCTCCAATAAAGTAACCATCTCACGGATATTGCTCATCCCGTTCTTCGTGGTGGAGATGCTCAACTACGTCAAGACGGGCAATGAAGTCCATCGAGTCGCGGGATTGTTGACATTCGCGGTGACGGCAATTTTGGACGGCGTGGATGGCTACATCGCGCGGCGCTATAACCAACGGAGTGAGCTGGGAACAATCCTTGATCCACTTGCAGATAAATTATTGCTCGTCTCCGGCGTGGTGCTATTGAGCTTCGATCATGGCCTACTACTCGGACAATTTCCGTTTTGGTTTGCGGGAACGATCATTGGCCGGGACATCGTCATCCTGATCGGCATGATCGTGATCCACATGACCGTCGGCAAAGTCACCGCACGACCTCATGTCATCGGCAAGATCGCGACGGTACTTCAGATGATTTCTGTGTTGTGGTTGCTTTTGAAGTGGGACTCGGCGTTTGGAGCGAAATGGATTCTGTTCTGGACTGTATCTGCAGCGTTGCTCACGGGCATCTCTGGATTTTTTTACGTCTGGGATGGGATGCGGCAACTCAACACAAGCCCGCGCAGTTCTGCGACGCGTCCGCACCCGAACAATCACTGATTTGTTCGGATCCATAACACGTGCGAGCATCGCAACTATTGAACGCGGCTTGGCGATTTTCAGGACAACCTGTCTTGAGGCTTTTCATTCGTGACTGTTTCCGCGACGGCTTTCCCCCGGGGCATCTACTAATACGATCGAGCGTCGTGAAAAATCCAAGACTGGCACGAACGTGGAATCTTGAATGAACCCATCTTCGTGACCGGGTTGGCAACGATTCTGCGATAGCCTGCCCCGATGTGTCGTAAAGGAGTGTCAGTTATGGTGGGATTCAAGGCTCGCTTGGCTTTGTACGTCAGTGTTCTCACCATTTTTACTCAAGCAACTGTGTTCGCCGTTGGCGACCTCACGCTCGCGTGGGACGCCAGCCCAGATGTCGCCGCCACGGGATACCGCGTCTATTACGGTGGCGCGAGTGGTGTTTATACGAACTCAGCCACGGTTGGCAATGTCACCAACGCCACGTTCTCCAATCTGCCGGATGGCGCGACGTATTATTTTGCAGCGGTCGCCTATACCACGGAGGGTTTTGAAAGCGACTTCTCAAATGAAACTTCCTATTCCGTCCCAGTAGTTGGGACAACCAACCAATGGCCCACGATCAACGCCATCAGCGATGTCACGATCAACGAAGACTCCAGCGCTCAGAGCGTCAGTCTGTCTGGTATCTCGGATGGTTCAGCTTCGGAAACTCAGACGCTTACGATCACGGCGAGTTCGTCCAACACTGGCCTGATCCTTAATCCGACGGTCAGCTACACGAACCCGAACAGCACGGGCAGCTTGAATTTCACACCCGTCGCCAACGCCAGCGGTTCAACCACGATCACCGTCACGGTGAATGATAATCAATCGTCCAACAACATCGTCACGCAGACATTCACCGTCACGGTCAATCCGGTAAATGACGCACCGACGCTCACGGCGATCAGCAACGTCACCATCGCTGAAGATGCCGCTGCTCAGATCGTCAACCTGTCCGGTATCGGCACGGGCGCGGCCAACGAATCTCAAACACTCACGGTCACGGCTTCATCGTCGAACACGGGATTGATCCCGAATCCGACGGTGACTTACAGCAGCCCGAACGCGACAGGCAGCTTGAGCTTCACACCAGTTGCGGGCGCGAGCGGCTCTACCACGATCACAGTCACAGTCAACGATGGCCAGGCAGCGAACAATATTTTGGCCCGCACGTTCACTGTCACGGTCACTGCCGTGAACGATCAGCCGACACTCGCCGCTATCAGCGACGTCTTGATCAACGAAGATTCATCGGCACAAACCGTCAGTCTCACTGGCATCGGCACGGGGAACGCCAACGAATCTCAAACGCTGACGATCACGGCGACTTCGTCCAGCGTGAGTTTGATCCCGAATCCGAGTGTGACTTACACCAGCCCGAGCAGCACAGGTAGTTTAAGCTTCACGCCTATAGCAAACGCCAACGGCACCGCCACGATCACGGTCACGGTCAACGACGGTCAGGCTGCGAACAACACTGTCACGCAGACGTTCACCGTCACAGTCAACGCGGTGAATGACGCGCCGACATTGAACGCTCTCTCTACTTTGAATATCGTCGAGAACTCTAGTGTTCAGAACGTGAGCCTTGCTGGTATCGGCACGGGTGCGGCCAACGAATCTCAGACTTTGAGCATCACGGCATCTTCTTCCGATCCAAGCATTGTGCCGAATCCGAGCGTGAGTTACACCAGCCCGAACACGACCGGTAGTTTGAGCTTCGCCCCAGTTGCCAACGCGAGCGGGTCAGCGGTCATCACCGTCACGGTCAACGACGGTCAAGGCGCGGACAACATCACGACGAGAACATTCACGGTCACTGTCAGCGAAGTGAATAATCCTCCGACTCTTGACGCGCTGAACAACGTGACCATCTCCGAAGATGCTTCCGCTCAAACCGTGAACCTTTCCGGCATCAGCACGGGCGCAACGAACGAAAACAACACGCTCATCGTCACCGCAACTTCGTCGAACACCGGTTTGATTCCGAATCCTACGGTGAGCTATTCCAGTCCGAACGCGACCGGTAGCCTGAGCTTCACGCCCATCGCCAACGCGAATGGTTCAGCCGTCATCACTGTCACAGTGAACGACGGTGCATTGAACAACAATCTCGTCACTCGCACCTTCACGGTCACAGTCACCGCTGCGAACGATCAACCGACGCTGAACAGCGTGAGCAATGTTTCGATCAATGAAGACTCCGGTTCACAATCCGCGAGCTTGTCCGGCATCGGCACGGGTGCAGCGAACGAATCTCAAACGCTCACGGTCACGGCTTCGTCATCGAACACGGCATTGATCCCGAATCCGACGGTGACTTACACCAGCCCGAATGCGACAGGCAGCCTGAGCTTCACGCCTGCCGCCAATGCGAGCGGTTCAGCCACGATCACCGTCACGTTGAACGACAATCAATCTTCCAACAACATCGTCACGCAGACATTCACCGTCACAGTCAACGCAGTGAACGACGCGCCGACGCTCACTGCGATCAGCAACGTCAGCCTTCAGGAAAATGCCGCTGCACAGACCGTGAATCTCGCTGGCATCACCAGCGGCGCGGCGAACGAATCTGATTCACTCGTCGTCACCGCGAGTTCATCCAACAGCGGTTTGATCCCGAATCCGAACGTGACCTACACCAGCCCGGACAGCACGGGCAGCCTTAACTTCACGCCAGTAACTGACGCCAGCGGCACCGCCACGATCACTGTGACTGTCAACGACGGTCAGTCCACGAACAGCACGTTCTCCCGCACGTTCACGGTCAGTGTGAATGCCGTGAACAACCAGCCGACGCTCGCTGCGATCAGCAACGTCTCGGTCAACGAAGATTCCGGCGCGCAGTCCGTCAGCCTCACCGGCATCGGCACAGGCGCAGCCAACGAATCTCAAACGCTCACGATCACGGCGACTTCGTCCAGCACGGGTTTGATTCCGAATCCGACCGTGAACTACACCAGCCCGAACAGCACGGGCAGCTTGAACTTCACACCTGCTGCTAATTCCAACGGCACGGCTACCGTGACCGTGACCGTCAACGATGGTCAGACAACGAACAACACCGTCACACAAACTTTCACGATCACCGTCAACGCCGTGAATGATGCGCCGACACTTGCAGCGATCAGCGGGCGCACCATCGCGGAAAATGCCAGCGCGCAAACCGTCAGCCTCACCGGCATCGGCTCGGGCGCGGCGAATGAATCTCAAACACTCACTGTCACGGCTACGTCTTCTGACACGGCCATCATCCCGAATCCGGCGGTGACCTACACCAGCCCGAATGCGACCGGCAGCCTGAGCTTCACGCCAGTGGCAAACGCCAACGGCACGGCCACGATCACCGTCACGGTCAATGACAACCAAGGTGCGAACAACACCACGACCCGCACGTTTGGTGTGACCGTTACGTCAGTGAACAGCGCACCTACGATCTCTACACTCACCGACATCACCATCGTCTCCGACACGAACAGCGGCCCGCGCGCGTTCACCATCGGTGACGTGGAGACATCTGCATCCTTGCTCTCTCTCACAGCGGTCTCGTCCAGCGCGGCGATTGTTCCGCTCACGAATATCGTGTTCGGCGGCAGCGCATCGAATCGCACTGTCACCATCATCCCGGCAGCGGGTTCAGGCGGCTTCTCCGACGTGACCATCACCGTCGGCGATGGCGCAGCCTCAGCCAGCACCACATTCCGCGTCACAGCCACAGTCCCGCCGCCGATCACCTCTCAACTCTCATTGAACAAATCCGGCTCCGGCACAGTCACGCCGGACTTGAATTCAACCACGCTCACCGTCGGCCAGAGTTACACGGTCACGGCCACGGCAGCCAACGGCTACATCTTCACCGGCTGGAGTGGTGGCGTGAATTCCACCGCAGCTACGATCACGTTCGTGATGACTTCCAATCTGGTTCTCACGGCAAACTTCGTCGCCAATCCCTACATCGCTGGTGCTGGTACTTACAACGGCTTGTTCAATCAATCCGATGAAGTGCGACTCGTCAGTGCCGGTTCGTTCAATGTCTATGCGGACAACAACGGCAACTACTCCGCCTGGATTCAACTCGCCGAAGGTCGCTATTCTTTCTCCGGCGCGTTCAATTCTTCCCTGCGCGCAACCAACCTCATCGCTCGTTCAGTCGGCAATCCGCTCACTGTCGAGCTATACATCGGACAAAACACCGAAGCCGGACAAATCTCAGGTCGCGTCACAGATGGCGTTTGGTCATCGCCTTTAGCGGGCGGGCGCGCCGCAACTGCCACGACTCTTTCGGGCGACTACACGGTGGTCATTCCGGGCAACGTGAACGATTCGTCGCTGCCTGCGGGTGATGGTTACGCCACGTTGCACATCGCAGCGGATGGTCTCGGCACGATGAATGGCATCCTCGCCGACGGCGCGCGCTTCTCGCAGAGCGCGTATGTCACTGCGGATGGCGACTGGCCGTTGTTCGCTTCCGCCTACACCGGCAAAGGAGCGATCATGAGTTGGTTGAGCTTCACCAATCTCGCCACGAGCGATCTGAACGGAACGCTCGTCTGGATCAAACAAGCTGGCGCGAGCGCGACGAGTTTCCCACTCGGCTTCACGAACGGAACGAAAGCCATCGGCGCGATCTACACCGCACCAGATGCGACCGGCAAAGCCATCAATCTCTCCGGCGCGGTCGTGAGCTACACCGGCGGCAGCTTGCCCGCAAATTTCAGCAACGTAGTCAGCGTGAACTCTGGCAGTCAGGTCGTGAACCTCGGCGTGAACGAAATGGTGATGACCATCATGACCGGCGTGGGCAGCTTTACGGGACAGGTTCGCGAGCCGGGTACAGGCGCGTTGCACATGTATGGCGGTGTGATCCTGCAGAAGCAGATCGCAGGTTTCGGCACGATGACGGGTGTGCCTGCTGGCAGCCGCGTTGTGTTCGCTGCGCCGTGATGATCGGGTGTCGGGCTTTCCCTCGCCCCTTCGGAAGGGGAGAAGGAGAACGACACGCAGCCGCTTGGAGAAATCGAGTCAAAAGATTAAGACGGCGAACTAAAATTTAGTTTCACAACCAAGGTGTTGAGTATGCGCACTTAAAGGGGCGAATGAATCCAACGACGGCTGCCAGTCAGCCGACCAACAGATCAAGACAACAAAGCTGGCCACAGATGATCAAACGTCTGCTGGCGGTTTTGTTGTGTACGGGCCTGTCGCTCTCAGCTCATGCCGCCTCACATAAACTTCGCGTCCAAGACCCCGCTCTCGCCAAGGAACTCATCGAACGCGGCGGGAAGATTCTCGGCGATTATGGCAGCTTCCAGATCATCGAAACCCAGGAAACGCAACCCATTGATTCCCGCAGTCAGCAAACCAAGTGGGCTGATGAGTCAGACATCATAGAGTTCAACTCCATAAGACTAAACACGCGCGCAGTTGAAACCATATCTCTCCGCAAACAACGTGCGCCATTCGCGGGGAAGCGTCTGCACCTGATCCAATTCATCGGCCCGATCAAACCCGAGTGGCGCGAAGATCTCGAACGATGCGGCGTCAAAGTGGTGAGTTATGTCCCCAACAACGCATACGTCGTGCAAGGCGACACGAAATCCCTCGCACAACTTCAGGCGTGGGCCAGCGCGACAAACATCGTGCAATGGGAAGGCGATTACGCGGACGACTACAAGGTTCATCCCGGTGCGCGCAACAAAGACAAATTCGGTTTCCCGCAAACGCCGGACTCGGACACGTTCGCCATTCAACTCATCACGGACGATTCATCCAACAGCAACACGCTCGCACTCATCGAGCGAGTGAAACTTGATCCGATCAAACGCGACTTCACCGTGTTGCAATACCGGAACATCATTGTCCGCATCCCGGCTGAAAGCGTGACGGAAATTTCAACTCAGCCTGATGTTTTCTCCATCCAGCCGTACAATGATCCCGACAAACGTGATGAACGTCAGGCTCAGATCATCGCGGGGAACTTGGCTGCTTCATCGCCGTCCGGCCCCGGCTATCTCGCATGGCTCGCCAGCAAAGGATTCACACAGGAACAATTCACTGCGTCGGGTTTTGTCGTGGACGTGACAGACAGCGGGATTGATAACGGCACGCTTGCTCCCGGCCATTTCGGGCTCTATCAAAGCGGCAACCCTGCCCTGCCCGGGCGCATGGCTTACAATCGCATCGAAGGCACACCACACATCGGCAGCAGCGCGGCAGGTTGCGATGGTCATGGAAATCTCAACGCCCACATCATCGCAGGATTCAACGACGCGAGCGCGGGCTTCCCACACACGGACGCGGCGGGTTTTCGATACGGTCTTGGTATTTGCCCGTTCGTTTCTGTCGGTTCGTCCGTCGTGTTCGATCCAGACGTGTTCACGAGTCCGAACTTCGCGAACCTTCAATCGAAAGCCTACGCAAGCGGTGCGAGGATCAGCGCCAACAGTTGGGGTAACACGAACAATTCCTACACAGTGGACGCGCAGGCTTTCGACGCGCTCGTCCGCGACGCGCAACCCGCTGGCTCGACATTCGCCACGCCCGGCAATCAAGAGATGGTCATCGTCTTCGCCGCTGGCAATCGCGGTTCATCGGCAAACACCGTCGGTTCGCCTGCCACAGCTAAAAACGTGATCTCCGTCGGCGCGTCTGAAAATGTCCGCTCGCTCAACACGTCGAACGGCGGCAAGAGTTCGATGGGCGCGGATGCATGCGGTTACGCGGATGACGCGGCGGACAACATCAGTGACATCGCTGCGTTCTCCAGTCGCGGCCCGTGCAGTGATGGTCGCCAGAAGCCCGATCTCGTCGCGCCCGGCACGCACATCACTGGCGGCGTTTTCCAGAACAGCACGTTCACGAGCGGTAACGGTTCGGCTGCATCGTGCTTCAAAGCGTCGAGCATTTGCGCGTTGAGTGGAGGCGGAACGGCGGGTAGCACGAATAACTTCTTCCCGCTCGGCCAGCAGTTCTACACCGTTTCATCGGGAACAAGTCACGCGACTCCCGCCGTTGCCGGTGCATGTGCCCTGCTCCGCCAATATTTCATCAACAGCAATCTCACTGCACCAAGTCCCGCGATGACGAAGGCTTACCTGATGAACTCGACACGATACATGACCGGTGCTGGCGCGAACGACAACTTCTGGTCTGCGGCGCAAGGCATGGGTGGATTGAATCTGGGCAACGCGTTCGACGGCGTGCCGCGAATCCTCCGCGATCAGAATGCGAACGACCTGTTCACCGCGTCAGGCCAGACACGCGTGTTCACAGGGCGGATCGTTCGTTCCGATAAACCTGTTCGTGTGACGCTCACATGGACGGATGCGCCGGGCAGCACGATTGGAAATGCTTTCAACAACGATCTGGATGTGACCGTCACGACTCAATCCAACGGCAACACTTACAAGGGGAATAATTTCAGCGGCCAGTTTTCTGTGCCCGGTGGCAACGCCGATACGAAGAACAACGTAGAGAACATTTTGCTGGCTACCGGAATTTCAGGCGACATCACGATCACCGTCACCGCCGCCAACATCAACTCCGACGGCGTTCCGAACCTCGGCACAAGTCTTGATCAAGATTTTGCCCTCGTGATCTACAACGCCACGAACATCACCGTGCCTCTCATGTCATCAGTCAGTGCGACGGTTGTGGCAGAAAGTTTCTTCCCGACGAACGGCGCACCCGATCCGGGCGAACAAGTCACCCTGAATCTTGCGTTGAAAAACAACGGCACAGCCACGGCCTCGAATCTCATCGTCACATTGCTTGCGACGAATGGAGTGATTTCGCCAAGTGGTGCTCAATCCTATGGGAATCTTCTGGCAACGGGCGTCCCCGAGAGCCGTCCATTCACATTCACGGCCAATGGTTC